>PMBA01000365.1:0-133 GCA_003152795.1 Acidobacteriaceae bacterium
GAAAAGGCGCCGACGCCCATCTCTACTTCGCTCAACGCAGACTGAAGTAGAGGAACACCATGGTCACAACGACCGCCAAGCCTGCCGCGACCGCAATGCCGGTTTTTGGCCTCCGTTTCGTCACGGGCTCGAA
>PMBA01000365.1:249-440 GCA_003152795.1 Acidobacteriaceae bacterium
GGTATCCCCGGGTCGAATGCCTTCCGGTGACTGCGCGTGCATAACCGACACGGTTTCCGTGCCGTCAGAGCGCAAGCGGGAGAGATACTCGTCTCCGAGTTGCGAGTTGGTGAGCGACGTGAGGGAGCGGTCGCAGCGCGGAGATTTCAGCGATACGACTCGCGGGGTGGCGGGTTGATAAGGCGTGGCGG
>PMBA01000365.1:474-3858 GCA_003152795.1 Acidobacteriaceae bacterium
CTTATAGTCGATGGCAAAGTCCATCTGGCCGGCGTCGCTGATCGCCGGGACCAGTTCGTAGTTGAGCCGTGTCGTAGCCGTCCATATAAAGAGGTTGGTGGCAGTTCCGTCCTGGAGGGGCTGGATGAAGACCTTGTTCTCGCGGCGTTCTACCTTGAACGCCTGCGGCGAACCTACTGCAACCGTGGTCACCGGTTCAGCGACCTCAATGACGGTCAGGTGGTTCAGCGCCGTCTGAACCCGGACGACCCGGTCGCGTGCTGGCGTTTCCGTGTCAATCTTCTGGCCTGGCAGCGCGAAGGCAACTGTCAGAAAACTCACGAGGATGCGTCTCATTTTGCTTGGACTCCCTTCCAAAAAGCCGCCCGGGGAGGGCCCGCTTTCGCGGTACTCCCCAGGCGATTGGCTATTGCACATGCGCACTCGGGAACGGCCGTGCTTCCCATGGCCGTACCGGGGCGCTTTCAATAAACGCCTGCCGCTTGGCTGGCGTATTAAGCTGGTGGATGCTCGCCGGATCTCCGTCCACGAACACCGCGAAACTCTCGCCATACCGTTCCACGCATCGCGCGATGAACCGTTGCCGGTCGTCCGCGCTACGCAGCGTTGGCCGAGTTCGAATCGTCGGGCGCTGTGGCAGGTTCGAGAACGTCACCGTCCCATTCCGGATCTCGCCTGATCCTTCATGAATGGCAAACCGTTGCACCGAACCGGTCCGAACGCCGTCGAGAATGATGCTTCCGTGCTCCGTCACCCGGAACAGGAAGATATGCCGCTCCTGGGTCTGACCGTCTGGGAGTTGCTTCCGTTCGAGCCGGAACACATTTCCCGACTCGTCGAACACGATCTCCCCGTCCGGCATTTCCGGGAGGTGCAGTCGTATGGGTTGTCCGCCGGTCTCCCCGATGACTTTGTCGACCACTTCCTGCGGGAAAGCGTGGAAGACGATGGCGCCCGTAGCCTTGTCGTTTCGCGATGAAACCGCGATCGAATGCAACGCCTGGCACCATCCTCTCCGATTCTCCCGCTTGCTGTTGCCCCATTCGAGCAGCCAGCGATGGAAATGTCGCATCTCCTCCCGGCACCGCTCCTCGTTCGCACGAATCGCGGCCTTGGCCCGGTAGAGACTTTTCGAGGCCTGCTGACGGACTTGCGGATTGTCGTCTTTGCGCAGCCGCTCAAATTCCGCTTGCGCTTCCCTGAGGGCTGCCTCGAACTGCTCCGTCCCCTTCCGCAGTTCGGTTGCTTTGATGCCGAAGGCGCGGTTCACCTTAACGCACTCTTCGTGCATCTCTCGTGTGAAAGTCTCTCCGCGAATCATGCCGCCGAAATCGCGTAGCGGAAGTGTCTCCTCGAAGAGAATGCCGATTTCCTTGCGGACGTAATTGTAAAGCTGCCCGACGATGTCCGTGCCGCAGACGGGCACGTCCATGGGCATCTGTGAGATGCGCCGGGCTTCTTTTGCGTCACGCCAGGGTGCCTTGGGGACCTCGCCGCGGATCCGTTTGATCACAGCCTGGTCCACCGCAACGTTGTGTTTGAGCGAATCCAACGCGTTCTGGAGCTGGTCCACCAATTCGTAAGCGCAGTCGGGCCGCCCATATGCGATCGAATCGCTGATTAGGTTGGTGATTCGGCCGATCTGATTTCCACGAGCCTTCATGGCAACATCGGCGAGATTCCACCACGGAGATTTGACCTTCTTCTGTTTGTCCTTGTGACGGCGGTGCTCTTCGCGCATTTCGAACCGGCTCTGGACGAACCGGGGAAATTCGCTTGCCGGGAGGATGGCCACGAGATCGAAGTCAAAGTCGCCGCCATTCCGCGCCGCGGTCTTCGAGTGCAACACGAAGGTCCCTTGGAGCCTGAGCTGGCTATCGACCAGATCCGCGATCTGTGGCGGCTCCATGCGGCAACCGGTGGACCGAAGCGCCCGTTGGAGTGTTTGGACCGTGGCTTCAACCGATAACAGTTCCACCGGAAGCAGGTCCTCTTTCATCCGAATTGGATAGCGGATCACCAGCCCTCTTCTTGATGAGAGCGAGCCGACACCGCACCCCTCCGGAATCCAATCGGAACCGGCGAACACCTGTCCGTCATGCGCGAACAAGTATCCGTCGTCCGCCAAGGCAAACGCCGGCAGACGGAATCCGCCACCAGTGGACGCCTTGAACGCCCACTTCACCAGCAACTGTTGCAGTCTGGAGTTCAGGTACGGATGCCGGACCAGCGAGCCGCTGCCATCTGCTTTCAGAACCGCCTCGACGACCGACGACTCGTAGGAAGTGTATTCGTCGTCTTCGGCGTCCTGGATTTGCCCTTGTACGGCGGACGTCCCGATAGTTTCGAGAAGTTTCCGGTAATCGCCGGCGAGGGCAGAACCCACAACGCTGCGGACTTCCTCCAGCGCCCGAGGAATGATCTCGGTCTGAAGAGAGTCGGGCGGCGCGTGTTCAATCAGGGTGTAGCTCGACTTAAACTGCAGGTCGCGCGATACATCCCGGATTCCCAGCACGATCGGGGATCGGAAACGCGTTCCCTGAATGCCGCTCGAAAGCCCTGCAAACAACCTCTGGCACTCCCCGAGCAGCCCCAGTTCAAGCCGCGGCTTAACCGAGCTTTCCGGCAAGATGATGTCGGCGTCGAGAATCTCTGCCACGTCATCTTGCATCACTTTGAATGAGCCTTTCGCCTGGGTCCGGTCGAACGCCAGCCGGAACTGATAGAAGCGGCGATCCGGCAAGCACAGCTTGCGGAACAACCGCTCCGAGATCCATCCGCGGCAGTCGTTGGTTCCCAGAGCGTGATCTTCCACCACGAGGACGCGCTCATCCTGCGCCTCGATCACCACCCGGCAGTCCGAGACCAGAATGCCGAAGTAGGTGATCGCCGCCTGCGGCCACTTCTGGAACCGCTCGGCGATGGGCTTTTCGTGCTCAGCGTCAACGGCGTAATACTTGCCGTCTTTCGCCGAGCCGCTTGCGCCGACCAGACGGTACTCGACCCCGTCGATCCGCTGGCGCATGAGCGCTTCCCGGACCTTGGCTTCCTCGTACGCGTCCAGTTGGAGCTTGGGTACGCTGACAACNNGTGTTTTTCAGTTGGCCTTCGGCGTCGATCCTGGGGAATCGCTTCGTCACTTTACCTTCCTCGTCGATTTCCACGAACGTCACTTGAAGCACGTCCGGCGTTTGTGTAACAGATGGCAACATGGTCTTTCCTTTCTCTGTGTCGTGGTTGATATTGCGGCGCACGAGCAGAGAGAAGGAACCGGCGCCGGTTTCTTCCTCTGCTCCTGTGCCGAAAACTTGCCTACGTTTTCGGCCTGGCTCGGAAGAGCCGGACCGCCATCCTGCGCTGTTATTCAGTTGTTAATGGTCTAGA
>PMBA01000099.1 GCA_003152795.1 Acidobacteriaceae bacterium
AAAAGCGTGACGTCTAGCGTGCCCACGGGCACAGGCTTTTTCTCGATTCGCTGGATGATCTGCGCCAGACGCTCAGCCAGCGGATGGCCGCGCCGCCGGATCCCTACCAGGCCAAGGTCAGCGGCCCCGTTGTTCTTCTCCACGATTTCGTGGGCCAGGCGCACCACGGTGCGCTCAATTTCAGAAGCTGACATTAGCTGCGACTTCTCGCGCAGGGTCGATTTGCGGGCTGAGGCTTTTCCAGTCATGAATGCAGCATCATACGCGGGCGGGCGGCTGTGGAGCAAGGCGGAGATTTGCGGGGGCGATTCTAGCGATTCTAGCGATTTTCGTGATTCCGGTGGGCTGAAACACAGTCTCTCTATAGTTGGCTCGCACCCGCAAACCCAAAATCCTCTGTAAAATCCTGATAGGGGCTCGAGGTAGACCGATTTGCACGAACAATGCTGGAAAAATCTGGAGGCCAATTTCAATGAAGGTGCATGCTGCGGAGATAGACTTGGCCAAACAGTTTTTACTGTCGAAGGTGGAGGAAGAGGCCCAGCGCGAGGGAGTTCAACTTTCGGAAATCGAAAAACGGATGTTTATGTTCTCCGAGACATCTGGTGCGAAACCAGATTTCGAGGCTTCCGAGAGATTTGACGCTGAATATGACGGTGACGAATACGAATCCAAGATCGCCAAGCTACTCCGCCAGTCATACGGACGCGACAAGGAAAGCGCTGGAGGGAAGACACCGTGGAAAGAAGCTCTTGACTGCCTCAAGGATGAGGATTTCTATGGACTTGTACTGATTGACCAAGCAGGAATCCGATCGCGGTCCATCACTGATCTTCCACCAGACGCAAGCATCTCAGTGCGGAACATTTTTTCGGCAAAGGATATTTTGTTCTTGCTGATTGAAGTTTCGGTGTTGGCTGTAGGCGTGGAAGTTGTTTTCGATCCTCTTGGATGGAAGTTGGTTCATGCTGATTGGCTCAAGTTGCTTTTGATGGGCGTTTTTATGGCTCTAATCTGGTCTATCGCCAAAATATATGAGCGCAAGATGATTCCGAAATAATCGTTAAGCATGAGAGGTAGCTAAGTTTTTGTCTTTTCTTTCCGAACTTAATCCGCAGCAGCGCGAGGCTGTTGAAACCGCCGATGGGCCGGTACTGATCCTGGCGGGCGCGGGCAGCGGCAAGACCCGCGTCATCACTTACCGCATTGCCCATCTGATCGAAAACATGGGCGTTATGCCGGAGTCCATCCTCGCCGTTACCTTCACCAACAAGGCCGCGTCCGAGATGGCCGAGCGCGTGGCGAAGCTGACGGGCGGGCTTTCCATTGCCAAGCCGGTGATTTCGACTTTTCACTCGTTTTGCGTGCGCGTGCTGCGGCGGGACATTGAGGCTTTGCGGATTCCTTCTACTGTGCCGGGACAACCTCCGATTGGACTCACGAAGAATTTTGTGATCTACGACGAGAGCGATCAGCAGCAGGTGGTCAAGGGGATCATGCGGCGGCTGGGGCTGGACGACAAACAACTGACGCCGCGCAACGTGCTTTCGCGGATTTCGTGGGCCAAGAATCACATGCTTGATCCACAGGAAATCTATCTGCAATCCGCGGATCCGAAGACCGAGCGCATCGCGCACATTTTCGAGGAGTACCGCAAGGAACTGCGCAAAGCGAATGCCATGGACTTCGACGACCTATTGCTCGAAGCCATGCGCCTGCTTAAGTCGGTGGCGGCGGTGCGCGAATATTACAACCGGCGATTTCACTATCTGCTGGTCGATGAATATCAGGACACGAATCGTCCGCAGTACGAATTGATGCGGTTACTGGCGGGCGCGGGACACAACGTCTGCGCGGTGGGCGACGAAGATCAATCGATCTACTCGTGGCGCGGGGCCGACATTCGCAACATCCTGGAGTTTGAGCGCGACTTTCCGGAAGCGAAGATTGTACGGCTGGAGCAGAACTACCGCTCGACGCAGAACATTCTGGAGGCGGCGTCGGTGGTGGTGGCGAATAACGTCCGGCGCAAGGGCAAGAACCTTTGGACGGCGCGGCAGGGCGGGGCGAAAATCGGTTACTACGAGGCTCCGGACGGCGAGAACGAGGCGCTGTTTGCGGCCGATACCATCAACCGCTACGTGCGGGCGGCTGGTGAGAATGGCGAAACGGCGCGAGCGGCGGTGCTTTACCGGACGAACTCGCAATCGCGATTGTTTGAAGAAGCGATGCGGCGCTACCAGTTGAAGTATCACGTGGTGGGCGGGTTCTCGTTCTACGAGCGGGCTGAGATCAAGGATCTGATTTCGTACTTGAAGGTCGTGCTGAACCCGGATGATTCCGTATCGCTGCTGCGCGTAATCAATACTCCGGTGCGCGGGATTGGGAAGACGACGATCGAGATGATCGAGCGCTTGGCGCTGGAGACCGGATTATCGATGTGGGGCGCCGTCGGCGAAGCGATCAAGCGGCAATTATTGCCGGCGCGCGCGTTGGCGGCGCTGAAGAGTTTCCGCACACTGATTGAGGACGGACGGGCGATGCTGGCGGGGACGTTTGTGGAGCGGGTGGAGGAGACGACTGGGGTTCGGTCCGACGAGAGCGCTGCCGAGCTGCGCTCGGCTGGGACGGGCGAGGCGCCCGTCCCCACACAACCTCCGCTCAAGGAAACTGGGGACGATACTGATTTTGATCCGGGAAACTTCAGCTTTGATTTTGCGGCGGGCGATGATTTCGCGGCTGGCGACTTCGTGGACACGGATCTTCCCGCTTCCGCCGACGAGGATATTGCAGGCGCGGGCGAGGGCGACGGTCTCTCCACCGAGCAAGCGGTTGATGGGTTTCGCGCTCCGGGGGCGGCGGCGAATACGGCTGAGATTCTCAAGTTCCTGATTGACCGAACGGGATACATCAAGCAACTGGAAGAGGAAGACACGCCGGAGTCTTATTCGCGCATCGAGAACTTGCGGGAACTGGTGAACGCTGCCATGGATTCGCGCGATCGTGGGGAGACGCTTGATGAGTTCCTCGATCACGCCGCGCTGGTGAGCGATGCCGACCAGTATGACGAGCACGCGCAGATCACGCTGATGACGCTGCATGCGGCCAAGGGACTGGAGTTTCCGCTGGTGGTGCTTGCTGGAATGGAAGAGGGTTTGTTTCCGCATTCGCGTACCATGCTTGAGCCGGACGCGATCGAAGAAGAACGGCGGCTGTGCTACGTCGGCATGACGCGCGCCATGGATACGCTTGTATTGTCGCGCGCCGTGTATCGGCGGCGCTATGGAACGGATATGCCGGAGGCGAGCGTGCCGTCGCGATTCCTGGAGGAAGTGCCGCCGCAACTGGTGGAGGAGATGGGTGGGTCGCGGATGCGTGGGTCTTCGTCGGCAGCGTCTTCCTCTGCGGGTTTTTCGCGGACAAGAGTGTCCGCGCCACACAGACAGCGCACGGAATCTGCCCACTACTCCTACGAAGACGAAGACCAGAGCGCCGCGTGGAATCCGGCGAAGGTCAAGCCGAAGACGGCGACTCCGCTGGCAAATTACAACTCCATCGACAACATTGCCGAATTCTTCGCGTCGCGCGGCAAGAAGTTCAATGTCCCGAAAATGCAGCCCGCAGAGCCCACAGGGCGTCGCGGATTCCGCCCTGGGCAAAAGGTGAAGCACCCGAAATATGGGGAGGGAACGGTGTATCAGCGCGAAGGGGATGGGGAAGACGCCAAGATTACGGTACAATTCCCTCGCTTCGGTTTGAAGAAACTGGTGGAGCGCTACGCGCAGTTGGAGAAGGCTTAGAGCTGCGAGCCTCGAGCCGCGAGCCTTGATATACGCAGCAGGAATTTCAGAGAGGATTTAGAACGCAATCATGGCAAACACAAAGAAGCTGACCAAGGAAGAACGCAAGAAAACGAAGCGAGCCGCCCGCAAGAAAGACAAAGCGGAAAAGCCGAAGAAGCCCCGCGATTACGCGCGCGGATCGAAGAAGCCAAAAGTTAAGAAGCTGGCACGCGGCCAGGCGAAACGGTAAGACGTTCGCGCGAGCCGTGAGCAGTGCCGGGCATGGGCCAGCGCCCATGCCCGACTCCCGCTGTGAGGAGACAACGACTCTTGTCGCAATCCACTGAGCCAGCAGACGGCGTCATCCGTACGTCCAACAACCAGGCTTTCTGTTGCAAGTCCATCGACAAACTGATTTCGGAGTCGGAGCATCCGGATAACCGGCTGAGCAA
>PMBA01000433.1:0-8520 GCA_003152795.1 Acidobacteriaceae bacterium
TGCAAATCCCGGCAAACGCGGCGCTGTTTTACGTTCTCTGCGCGATTGCCGCCTCCGCTCCGCTGCAGGAGTCGCATCGGCGGCGCGTGCTTCGCCGGCATAATTTGATCGTGCAACCCAACCCGGAGAGCACTGCGTCGTGAGCCGTGCTTGCTTGGCAGGGTGGGCCACGTAAGATCGCAGCCCGCCTTCGAGCCCGTTTTCTTCCACGAAAAATCGTGGTAGCCTTGCGCTCCCAGCGCGAATACGCTTTGATAATCCCTATGACCGTTTCTCGACGCCGCTTTCTGCATTTGCTCCTGCTCCTTTTTTCCCTGGCCGCCATAAGCGCGGCCCGGGATGATAAAAAGGGCAAATACATTCTTTTCGTGGGCACTTACACGGAGAAGGAGAGCAAAGGTATTTATGCCTACCGCTTCGATGCGGCATCCTCTGAACTGACTCCGCTCGGCCTGGCGGCGGAAACGGCCAATCCTTCATTCCTGATGATCGACCCGCGCGGCCGCTTCCTGTATGCGGTGAATGAACTCCAGAAATATAAAGGGGCCAGCAGCGGAGCGGTCAGCGCCTTCTCCATTGACCGCACCAAGGATGGCAAGACCGGCAAGCTCTCGCCGCTGAACGAAGTTGCCTCGCGCGGCGCCGACCCTTGTTACATCGCATTCGACAAAACGGGCAGGTACGCGCTGGTGGCCAACTATACCGGCGGAAACGTGGCTGTGTTTCCGGTTGGGCCCGATGGCCACGTTGGTGAGGCTTCCGCCTTCGTGCAGCATGTTGGGTCCAGCGTCAACCGTACGCGCCAGGAAGGTCCGCACGCGCATTGGATCGAGACCACGCCCGACAATCGATTTGCCATAGCCGTCGATCTCGGTCTCGATCAACTGCTGGTGTACCGCTTTAATCCAACCGCCGGATCGCTCGCCACGAACGATCCTCCCTACGCTAAACTCGAACCCGGAGCTGGACCTCGCCACCTCGCCTTTCATCCGAACGGCAGGCTGGCATACGTGGTGAATGAACTGCAGTCCAGCATCACGACGTTCTCTTATGATCCGGGCCGTGGCGTGCTCCAGGCGCAGAAGACGGTTTCGACCCTTCCGGAAGCTTTCTCAGGGAGCAACGACGCGGCCGAAATCCTGGTGCATCCGAGCGGCAAGTTTCTATTCGCCTCCAATCGCGGACACGATAGCATCGCCGTCTTCTCCATCGACGCCCATACCGGCGCTCTCACGCTGGTGGATCGTTTCTCCACCCAAGGCAAAGCGCCACGCCACTTTGAAATCGATCCCACGGGCTCGATGCTGTTCGTGGCCAATCAGGACAGCGGCAACGTGGTAATTTTTCGGATCGACGTCAACACCGGGAAACTGGCCCCAACCGGCCAGATGCTCCATGTCCCCTCGCCCGTGTGCCTGAAATTCATCGCCGCCGANNCGAAAACTCTTAGCGAACAATTCTATGGACCGATCTTCTATGCGACGATTTTTCATTCGACGGCCAATCCTGCTGGCCGTGCTTGCCTCTGCGATTTTCGCTTCGTTTCTCACACATTCGATCCTTGCCCACGCCCAAGCCGGAAAGCCCAAGCTGACGCTCGATGAATTCTTCAACTCGGTTAGCTTTCCCGCGGTGAAGGTTTCGCCAGATGGCAACTCGGTAGTCATCGAAACGGAAAGGGCCGACTGGGAGCAGCAGATCTTCCGCAAAGAACTCTGGCTTTACCGGTCTCCAGCCGGAAGCCTGACGCAGTTGACGCAATCCGGTCATGACAGCTCGCCGCAATGGTCGCCCGACGGCCAGTGGATCGCGTTTCTCTCGGAACGCAAAGTGGAAGATGCCAAGGACGGAGACGAAGGTGACGGCAAAGAAAAGGGAAAAGACGTAGCCCAGCTCTTTCTTATTTCACCGGGCGGCGGCGAGGCTTTCGCCGTCACCGCGGGCGAAGACGAAGTCCATGCCTTTGCCTGGTCCGGGGACTCGAAGGCAATTGTTTTCGCGACTCGCCAACCCTGGACCAAACAGCAGAACGACGATCACAAGAAAGACTGGAAAGATGTGATCCGCTACCGCGGCGACGAGCGTGGCGACGTTATTTTCCGCATCACTCTCAATGAAGTCCTGGCACGCCACGCCGCGATTGGTTCCAAAGAAATTCCCGACGCGGAAAAAGATTCGGGCGCAACCCCCGGCGCAGCCGCCATTGCGCGCACGCCGCTGCGGGTGGAGCAAATGAGCGTTTCGCGCGACGGCAGCCGGTTGGCTTTTGTAACTTCGTCGGTGTCCGAGCGTCAGGAGAAGTTTGAAGACATCGAACTCTACCTCGTCCGTTTAACCGGCAACGCAACCGAGGCCGCGCCCATCCGCCTTACTCACAACCAGGCCGTGGAACTGAATCTCGACTGGGCTCCGGACAATCGCCATCTGTTTTTTCAGGTGAACCTGGGATCGCTGGAAGGGAAGTACGAAGACCCGCAACCGCGCCTCTACTGGGTTGACACGGACGACGCGTCCGGCAAAACGGAAGCCCAGCGCTGGTTTGCCGCCTACTCGGGCGAAGTTGTGCGCTTTACGCCGCTTCCTGACGGCTCGGTGCTGTGCGCCTGCCGTATTGGAACCGAGGTAGAGTTGGTATCGCAAGCGAACCTGAAATCCGCAATCGTGAAGCGCGAGGGATGGGCCGGAACCTACGAAACACCCGCCGCCGCAGCGCAGGGCTCGCGCCTTGCTTTTGCCTTCTCGACAACCGTACGGCCCACGGAAATTTACATTGCCGATGGTCCCGGCAAACTGGCGCAGGCGCGGCCCATCACTTCTTTCAATGAGCTGTTTACCGGGCGCGACCTGCCCCAGGCGAAGCCTTATCGCTGGACCTCCTACGACGGCACGCCGGTGGAAGGCATGCTGATGTATCCGCCAGGGAAGTTTGAAGCGAAGAACCTGCCGGTGTTTGTGTTCATCCACGGCGGCCCGCAGGATGCCGATGGCAACCACTTCGAGGCGGATTGGTATCAGTGGGATCGCCTCGCCGCCACCGCGGGCTGGCTGGTTTTCGAGCCGAACTATCGCGGCTCAACCGGCTACGGAGACAAGTTTGCCCTCCAGATCGTTCCTGAACTTGTTTCCCTTCCCGGCAAAGATATATTGACCGGCGTCGATGCGCTGGTGAAAGACGGGATTGCCGATCCGAATCGGTTGGCCATCGGCGGCTACAGCTACGGCGGATACATGACCAACTGGCTGATCACCCAGACCACTCGCTTTAAAGCCGCCGTCACCGGCGCCGGCGCTGTGGAACATGTCGCCAACTGGGGCAATGACGATTCTTCCGTGGACGACGCATATTTTCTCGGCGGCTTGCCCTGGGAAACTCCAGACCGCTATCGCAGTGAAGGCGCGATTTTCCAGCTCAATAAGGTTCGCACACCGACCCACATGGTCGCCGGAGCGGACGATGTTCGAGTCGCGGTGCTCGAGGACTACCTGCTCGATCGCGCTCTGCACGAGTTAAATGTTCCGAGCGACCTGCTGATTTTTCCCGGCGAGGGACACGAACTCGCGAAGAACCCCTGGCACGGAAAAATCAAAGTGCGCGAAGAACTGAATTGGCTGACGAAGTACGGCGGCGTGACGGGTGCGAACTAGCAATTATGTAGAGCGGACAAGAGCGCCCGCTCTGCACAATCTTCATGGTTGCCCTTACCGGCGCGAGGTGGCGGTTTGCAGTTGCGCAACTTTTGCCCGTGGGGAAGACTGCTGGTATCCGGCGATGCCCTTGTAAAGCGCTTCTGCGATTTGCTGGCGGTAAGTCGCGCTCTGCAGGTTGCGCTCGTCCGCGGGACTGCTTACAAAAGAAATCTCAGTGAGAATGGCGGGCATAGTCGTTCCGGTCAGCACGGCAAAAGCTGAATCTTTGATGCCCCGGTTGCGAATGTCCGGGCTGCTTGCCGCCAGCGTGGCGTAGAGAGAGCGCTGGACACTTGCCGCCAGACGGCGCGACTCCTCAATTTTTTCGTGCAACCCGCCGGCAGATAACGATACCGGCATCGGCTTGGCGAAAGTTCCATCGTCATGTTTTTCGACTTCGCGTGACCCCGGAGCCGAAAACAGGTTTGTGTAGTAAGTCTCAACCCCCCGCGCCGCGGCCGAACTGCTGTAGTTCGCGTGAACCGAGACGAACAGATCGGCCTGTGCCTCGTTGGCCATGTCAGCGCGCTGATCGAGGGGCAGGTAGTCGTCGCTGGTCCGCGTTAACAGTACTTCCGACCCCAATCGTGCCTGCAGCAATTTGCCCAGACGCTCGGTCACGTCGAGTACCAGATCCTTTTCCAGCAATCCCTGCCGTCCAACCGTGCCCAGGTCCCAACCGCCGTGCCCGGCGTCGAGCACGATGCGAAATTTCCCGTTTCTCGCCGGCAACGGTTGGCCGGATGCCTTCGCCNNTGTTTTCTCGCTGCCGCGCAGCTCGACCACCAGCCGATAGGGACTCGATTCCATGCTCACGGAAAAGTTTGAACCGTCTTTGGTGTCGAGCACGACTCGCGTTACGCCCGCGACGGGCTGTGCGATCCGCACACGAATCAGCGAAGCATCGCCGACGTCCAGCGTTTTTCCATCTAATTCCTGCGACAGAACCGTGTCGTGCAGGTCGAAGTAGATCCGCTCCGGCGACATCAGGCGGTGCACTTCGTAGGGAACCTGGTCCTCCATGTCAATGACCACCGTGCTTCCCATGGACGAAGACCAGTGGCGCACTCCTGTGATTTTCGGCAGCGCTGCCATCTTGTTTTCCGCCACGGCTGTGAGAGGCGCTCCATCGGAACCGAGTTTTGCAGAATTTATTAGATTGTCGGGAACCGCCGGAGGCAGACCATCCCCCGGGGGCGCGGGCGGCGTCGTCACCGATTGTGGCGAAGTCGCGGTCCCGGCGGTTGCGGTGTTTGTCGCCACGAACTTCGTGACCGCCGTCTTCCCATGAACCTGCATTCCCCACCACGCTCCCGCCGAAAATAATGCGGCCACTGCCACCAGGCCCATCACCACGCTCAATCCCGGCCGCGAACTGCCAGGAAGAGAAAGTTGACGCAGAAATGGCAAGGAGAGATCCGCTTCGCCGGAATCCCCCGCCTCGTTCACCGCACGCGGTACCTCGGAGGCCTGGTCTTCCAATGGTGGGTCGGCAATGCCCGATTCAGGCAACTCAAACAAAGCCGCGGCAATCGTCACCGGTTGCGCCAGCGCTGCCAGTTCTGCAACTGGAAGCGCCGTGGGAGTCGGAGGCGGGGCAAGCTCAACTTCTACTCTGGACTTGCCGGGCTCGACTTCGGGAATCTCGACTGCCGCCGCCGGTTTCGCCCGCAGGACTTCGCCCGCCACATTCGACAGCCAGTGGATGCGCCGGTCCTGACCCGCGGGTTTGAGGGCGGAAAGAATCAGCTCGGCGAACAAATCGAAACAGCGAACGTCGTGATCCGTGAATGCCCAGGCAGTTTTTGAAAACGCTTGCAGGACGCCCAGGTGCTCGCGCCGGCCGCGCAATGGAACCAGCACGGTGGAGCAAGCTCCCACCCGGCGCGCGAAATCCAGTTCGACGCGACTGTCGCTTGCACAATCGTCGCAACGGAGAATGCGCCCCGATTCCAGGCAGTCCTGCAGAAACTCGGATTCGCCTTTCAGGGAAACGCCGCGCTCGGCGGCAAGCGGTCCGGCGCCCGCGCGGCACACCATCGCGGAGCCTTCCGCCAGCGCGACCACGATGCCGTCGGCCTGGGTAATGGCCCGAGCGCGGTCGCAGATTAATTGCAGCACTTCATCCAGGATGAAGCGTTCCGTCTCGAACAAGTCGCGGTCGGAGGCGCGTCCCGTGACCATCCGCCGGTTCCGTATCTGCTCATGGAGTTCCGAGAACGCCAGCAGTGCGCGCAGCGCTTCCTCGCGCGCAATCGATTCCAGGACGCGGTTGCCCTCTTGCAGTGGAGAGCTGTGGTCGGTCGTGGTCGCTTCCCAGTCCACTCGGGTTGGATTGGCACTCATGCTGGTTCGGTCAGAATTGCAAGAAAGACTCTAAGCATCGTATCCGGGGCTGGTCGGAAGCTCATTGCTTCCGTTGGTTCAACGGTCCGAGCCTTACAGGTTTGCCTTCCACTGGGCACGCACCGGCGACTCTCACCCGGGATCAAAGGGCACAACTCCTATGTCGAGCGTAATAGTCAGGGGAGGGTACTGCAATGTCCAATAGTACACGTCCAATTGCCGCTCTGGGATGCGCTTCCGGCGCCTACCGACTCTCTCTCCGTCCCCAGCTACGACCCTTCAGATTTTGCCCTCCGCCTCGATTCGTCCTATCGTTAAAAGTAGCAGGAAGCAGTTCCGGAGATGTGATGACCGACGCTGTCGAGCAGGAAAAACCCCAAGAACTCAAGAAGTCCAACTGGGGGTGGCCAGGAGTCGTGGCCACCAGTCTGGCTGGTGCGGTCGTGGTGGTGTTCCGAGGCTGCTGGCACAGCAAGATGAGTTGGCCGATTGGCGTGCAGGGATATTCCTACCAGGTTTGCTTGAGTTGCGGCGCCAAGCGCCTGTTCGACGAGAAAACCTTCACCGCCTATGGCCCGTTCCGCTATGACCTGAACGAACTCATCGCGCGGGAAAAGCCGGTGGAATCAAAGTCACATTCCGTGGTGGATGCGCAGCGCCCGCTAGTGTAGTCCTTTAGAGTCGGCGCCCGTTCACGCGACTTGTGGCGCTCACGCTCCGACGGTCTGGCCTTGCTTCTTGTACCACTCCACCGTTCGGCGCAGGCCGTCTTCAAAGTCCACCAGAACCTTGTAGCCCAAATGCTTTTGCGCCTCCGTGATGTCCGCCAGCGAATGCTTGATGTCCCCACCACGCTCCGGACCGTACTTGACGGTGCCCTTATAGTCCGTCAATGGTTTCAACGCGTCGAAAGTTTCTTTCAGCGTGGTCCGCCGGCCGGTGGCGCAGTTAAAAACGCGTCCCGCACATTCCGCCGCCGGGGCCGAGCAGGCCAGCAAATTTGCCGAGACTGCGTTGTCAATGTAGGTGAAGTCACGGCTGGTTTCGCCATCGCCAAAAATCGTCGGGGTTTCGCCTTGCAGCATCTGCATACTGAACTTGGCGAGCACGCCGGAGTAGGCCGAAGAAGGATCCTGCCGCGGCCCGAAAACATTGAAGTACCGCAGAGAGACGGTTTCGAGCCCGTAGCAGCGGTAGAACGCGACCATGTAAAGCTCACTGGCCAGTTTGGCCACTGCGTACGGTGAGATCGGGCTGGGGATCATGGCTTCATGCTTCGGAAGTGTCGGCGTATCCCCATAAGCCGAAGATGAGGCGGCATACACCACCCGTTTCACTTTTGCATCGCGCGCCGCGACCAGCACATTGACCGTGCCGTCGACGTTGGCGCGGTTGCTGCCCAGAGGGTCCAGCAACGATTTTGGGACCGATGGAATGGCCGCTTGGTGCAGCACGTAATCGACGCCTGCGCACGCCTGGTGCATGGCATCCAGATCGAGAATGTCAGCTTCGCGGAAATCCATCCGGTCGAGAACTTCGGCGAGGTTGTCGCGTCTGCCCGTGGAAAAATTGTCGATGCCTCGCACCTGCTCGCCGCGCTCCAACAGACCGCGCACCAGCGAGGACCCGATGAAGCCGGCAGCTCCGGTCACGAGATACTTGGCCATATGTCATCAATGATAACGGATGGATTCGCGCCCGGCACAGGGGCCCCGGTCACCTTAGTAACCGGACGTTCATAGTCGGCGGTTTACCCCCAATTGCCGTTGCCGAGGCCTGGTTTCAGCCAGATCTTCCAGGCCATTCGGACGGGGAAGGCCGCGGGGCTCAAGCGCACGTTCCCTCCACATGATTCCCCTTGGGTTGAACTAACGGAAAGGCTTAGACCGCCGGGAATTGCGACAGCGAAGCCCGAATCTGGCTCCACAGTTCCTCTTTGCCGGCTCCGGTTTTGGCCGAAAACGCCACAATCGGCACTCCGCCGTATGCCTGCCCGAGCGCGTGCATTGCCTGCCGCAACTGGTTGCCCGACAGCCGGTCGCACTTGGTGGCCACAATCGCATGGGGCCGTTCCTTGGAGGTCAAAAACTCCAGTAACTGGCCGTCGCTTTCCTGCGGCGGAATGTTCGAGTCCACCAGCACCAGGCACAGCGCCAGGCTCGAGCGCTGGTGAAGATACGGATCGACAAAGCGCGCCCAGTCCTCGGAGATTTCACGCGAAACTTTCGCATACCCGTATCCCGGCAGGTCGGCGAAAAGCATTTCGGGCCGGGGCTGCCCCGCTCGTCGAACTTCATAAAAATTAATGCTGCGGGTTCGTCCCGGAGTATTGCTGGTGCGGGCCAGTTTCGTGCCCACCAGCGAATTGATCACGCTCGATTTCCCAACGTTCGACCGTCCGAGAAAGGCGATCTCCGGCACGCCGGGGGCAGGGAAGTGCGTCAAGTCGCTAGCCGACAGCATGAAGCGCGCCAGAATCCGCATACC
>PMBA01000433.1:8538-8716 GCA_003152795.1 Acidobacteriaceae bacterium
CTGATCAGAAAGAACCAGCGATACGCTGGCAGCGCAATCAGCAGAATTGCTACTACAGCGACCGCGACGATGAGGCCTGCCGATCCCCGCAGGCTGAATCCAGACCGGCTGCCAGATTCCGGCTCCATGACTCAATTTTAGCGCCGCTATGATTGGGTAGAGCGGGACACTCTTGTGC
>PMBA01000280.1 GCA_003152795.1 Acidobacteriaceae bacterium
TCCAGCAGCAACACTCCCACCGTAACGAAATCGTCGCGCAAGGCATGCGGCAAGAATCGCAGCAAATGGAGTTCGAGTTGGCGCTTGTCAGCCATCAGTGCGCAGAATCAGCCAATTCCCTTTCTATGTGGTCAGACGCCTTAGCTGACGGCTGACGGCTAATTCTCCATCCACTCCGGAAAGGGCCGCCGCGGCGATCCTCGGAAGGCCAGAATCAACTCCCGCACAATCGTCTTCCTCTCGATCAAGCATTGCACGAGCGCCTCCAGTTCATCCCAGGACCCGCCGTACCAAGCTGGAGGGATTTCGCCCGCCACTCGCCAGATCGCATCTTCATTCAGTTTCTCGATGCGTGACAGCCAGGGTTCGAACGACACCCACCCATTTACACGTGCGTAAACTTCATTTCGCGGATAAACGCCGCGCAAAGGAAAATCCGGAAACGTCCACTCGCCCGCATTGAAGCAATATCCCTGATCGATAAACGCGGCCGAGTACTTCTTCTCGCGCATCTTCCGCCAGAAGGCAGCCTGGCGACCATCAGCGTTACAGGTCCACTTGTCGAGGGCCAGGATTCCGGCAAACGTATCCAGATTCCGCACCCGGTCGAGCATCTCCGGAGGCAGGTAATCCAGCACCTGCCCCTCCACCGGGCTCACGACGTACCGCGACCCAAACTGCAAACCGGCCTCCACCTGGATCGCGTGGCTCCCCAACACAATCGTCAGTTCCGTCGTGTGCTCAACGAGCCAGGTTGGAACCTCGACCACCTCCGCCGCCGGCACCGGCAATCCCACACGCTCGGCCAGTCGGGTAGCGAGAAATTCATTCGCCAGCACCCGCTCATGCTGTGGATTATTTCGAAACTTCACCACGTAGTAGTGGCCGTCATCGCAGCGCATCAAGTGGCTCTGCGCTCCGCCCCGCATCCTCTTAACATGTTGGACAGCGAGAGTAGGCATAAGAATCGACAGGTTTCCGCTGAGGATCCCTGTGTTCCTCGGTGCCTCGTTGGTTCGGCCGTTGACTCCGGTGGGAACGCACGAGGCATGGAGAGCGGCAGGTTGCGTGAAGCCGCCATAAACACAATACCCGCAGACCAGTTCCCTGCCTGTGACCGCCACCACATCGAAAATGTTCACTTTTCCCAACTGCCAAGTTCCAAGGGGTGCTGTACCACCCGCCCTGCATCGTCCTTGCGGACCGCCCACGCAATTCCCATCGCCATCACGCAATCGTCATGAGTTCCGGGAGCCGCTCCGGTACCCCCGTCCGCATATCTTACGAATGTCCGGCACTGGTGGAGGAGTCGCGGACTGCGAAACAGTCCGGGCCCCTGGGTCAGCACGGTGGCCAGGTTCTCAATCATCGCCGGGCGGCTGACCGCGGAGGTCAACCACCCATCCTGCCCCTTCTGCTCAAACACACGCGGATATTGCAGCGATCGAAGGCACGCCAGTACTCCAAACCCATGGTTGTTCCGCTCGACGGCCAGCAGCGCGGTGTTGTATTCCTTTCCGAGTTGCGCGATCTTCTGGGCAAACTCGCGCGGAGGCCAATGTCCATGCAGTTCCGCGCACTGCCGTCCACACTCACGATCGACGACTTCCGCGCACGAGTAATCGCCCTCGACCCCGCCACCGGCGGGATCGACTCCAATCACGTAATCCCGCCCCGCTTGGGTCGGCAACCAGATCATGAGCCGCTGGTTGTCGCGCATCTCCAACGGTTCGCCGGACCCGCCCATCGCCTGCTCCAGCGCCACCAGGTCGAAGACGCATTCTCCGGATGCCCGGAAGCACGAGACCGGATCCTCGGCAAATTCCTGAACGGCAAGTCCCCGGAGCGACGCCCATTGTTTCCGCCGCCATGCGATCTGTTCGATTGTCAGCCCATGCAAAGCCGAGAGAGCCAACTCGTCATCCGTGAGTGCGGAAAAATTCGCGTCCGGTTCAATCGCGTAAGCTGGGTCAAACCACCAGGGAAAAAAGTGACGTCTATATCCCGTCTCCTCCGCCCGCTGCCACTCCTCGTAGAAAAGTCCGCCCGCTCCGTTGGGCGTGGACTCCAGGACGATGTCGCCTCCCGGCACCACTGCCGATCGCAATGAGGCCAGGGCTTCTTCTCCTTCACCTCCCCACCGCGAAACCTCCGAGCAATGGAGATTCTGGATGGTCCGGCCCCGTCCCGCATTTTCTCCCGCCGATGCCAGGCAGTACTCGCTGTCGAGGGCGGGAAACACCAATTGGCGAGCATTGCGGTGCGAAGTTCGTAGATAGCCTTTCCGGAAATCATCCGGCATGTTCTCCCAAAACCGGCGCACGATCCGAAAAATGTCCTCTGCGGATTCCCTGTCCTGGGTCACTTGCATGCTCAGGGTGCCCGGCCTCGAGATCGTCTGGACAAAGAATCTCGCCGCGATGTACGTGGTGACACCGACTTGCCGCGCCTTCAGCACGACATTTCTGTTCGCGTTCTCCTTCAAACACACCCCGGAATACTCTTGCTGTGCCCGGTTTAGTCTGAACAATGCGCGGCTGGTCGTTTTGGTCCGGATCTTTAACCACGTTTCGATGAAAAAATCTCGCTCGGTCGGCTCTCTCCCCACCTCCACTTTGCGGAGGTCATCCAGATGTTGTCCTAGCCACTCCAGGTAGTCGGGCGTTAATTCCGGTGTCACCACCGCCAGGTTCCAAACGCCGGCATAAGCTCCGGCTGTTTCCCGCCCGTGCTTCTCTGTGACCTGTGTGTCCCCAGTGGCGCAAACTCTCGATGTTTGTCGCCCCGGACTGAAGGCTTCCCGCAAATACTGCATGCTGCCAAGAGTCTGAAGAGCTCTGTGTCAATGCGTGACGCTGAAGTTCTCCGGCACATACGCGTACGCCCCAATCTCCCATCCCGCCCCATACAGGTTTTGATTAATTCCCAGCAAGTCGTATTGATATTCCGCACCGAGATTCGCGCCGGCATCCTTCACCGGTGAATTCACCGTTGGCCGGAAATCCGCTTCTGTCCCGCTCGACGGGCAAACGTAGTAACTGCCGGACACATAACCCGAGGGCACCACATCATTCGACTGGCACGACAGCAAGAGGTTCACCATCTGCGTGTTCGATTCCAGGGTTGCGCCCCCTTGCACGAGCGCGTCCATAAAGTTCGCAACCTCATCGGGCCGCAACTCGTTCACATGCCAGAAGTACCCGATCGGCCGTCCCCACAGCGCGTTCTTGAATAAGTCCTGACTAACCCGATTCCGCATCGCCTGGTAAGTAAGTCCCTGGTAGTTAGGAACGACGCCCTGGCTCAGGATGTTGAACACGTCATATCCCAAACCCAGCGTAGTACTTGCCCCGCAACATGGTTTCAGGCTGCCGGTTCCGCGCACCCCCGCATATCCCAGGCTGGCGGCAATATTTTCGGTCACCGGATCTCCATAGGTTCCCGGCATAACGTAGACCGACTGTGCGGGCAGGCCGAGAAAGTTCAGACTCATCCAATCCCGCGCCCAGCTCATCTCCTCCGTTTCCAGAAGCGTTTCGTCAAGATCCAGGTTCTGCGGTGAACTCTCAATATCCAAGTTGGCCGTGTTCGCCAGAGAAATGCTTCTGGCGGTGCTCTTCGCGTTCGCGTCGAGGGTGACGGAGAAAACCCCGCGTTGTTGGAGCGTGTACAAGATCCCACCAAGGGTGTCGAGGCCCGTAGGAGCCTGGCCGGGCGCTGGCGGTGTCAAATCCCAGCTAATATCCGCCGCCGGGTCGTCGGGGCTGGTCGTTACCGTCAACAGAGCATGACCGGGTGTGGGGTGCGAAACGTTCAAAGTGACGGTCGACGCAATGGTGCCCGTGTATTGCAGGTTCTGAAAAGCGTGGCACGGGACCGGAAACGGACCATTGGCTCCGCAACTGGCCGCAGGTGGATTCCAATACTCGTGCGAGATGGAGTGCGCATTGATGTCCCATCCCGCACTAATCCAAGCCTGCACTTCACTGACAATCGATTGCGAATAACTCCCGCCCGTAACCACCGCAATAGACAGCGGTATCGCCTTCGCAGCCATGATCGGCAGCAGCGAGTTCACATAAGTATCGCTGTATTGCACGAGTCCCGGATCGTCATAGCTTACCGTCGTATACGCGGGCCATCGGCGCCACTCGCGAATCCACGGGGGAGTTTCCGCTGCGACATTATGCGCCCCAGCAGTCGGCCCTGGAGTTCCGGATGTATCCACTGTCACGGCCGTGGCCAGGTTATTACCGTATAGGTGGCAATAGTCATAACTAACCGCGCCCTGCACGTTATCGACGATCCCATAAGCTCGATTCGCATAGCCCCGGCAGTTCCTGATCTCAAAAGCGCATCCCCCGCCAGCGCATCCATCAAAGTGATAACCCGTATAGTTCATGGTGGCGTCGGTGTTATAAAGATGGATATCTAGCGGCGTGCCGCTTGGATGCACATAGAAGCCCAGCGGCACCGCGCCGTTCTCCACTTCGCTGTCAGCTGTCATATTCGCCAGCCAAAGATGGTCGCTCGCTCCCTGCACCTGCACCCCGTAGGCATCGAACCAGTCAATTTGCAGGTGTTGAATCTCAAGCCAGGAAGCGCTATTGAGATTGAGCAGGCTGCCTCCGCTAAGCGCGATGGGCGCAACCGTAGAGTAACGTGCTCCTGGGTTGCCACTGGCGCTGTATACATATAAGACGTAGTTAGGTGCGTCGTACCAGAAGTCTCGGTCCTGACTTAACGACGACTGACTCCCGTGCGGCGTTCCCCAGTTGGTGCCAAACCGCACATACTGTAACTGCGATGGCGGTTGCGTCAAGCAATAGAAACCACGAACACCGCACTGCAGCACATTCGCCAGGCCACTCGTGGCCGAATACAGCGTCGCCGACCAGACGTTCGTGCCTCCGACCTGGGTCCACCAGCGCGCTGCGATCGGCAGATAGCCGGTCAAGTGCGGCGGTTGGCCGTTTCCATAACTGTCGATCCGGATCAAAGATCCGTTGCTGCCGCTGGAAGGCGGAGTCAGGGTTTCGTTCCAGGTACAATCCCGCAGCAGGTTGATCGTGTCCCCCGGCTGAAAGCTGGATATCCCGACTTGCAACAGCGAGCGCCAAGCCTGTTGCGGAGTTGTGCCCGGATTTCCATTAGACCCGTAATTGCAGTCCACATAGTAGTTCGCGGCGTGCGCGAAGCTGGCACAGAGCAGCAACAGTCCGCAGATCGCAATGGCATGTCGCGGGTGACGTTGTAGCAGAATCATGGCGGCGCATTGCCCTCAGGCTTAAATAGAAAAGCCCCGCCGAAGCGAGGCTGGAGGTTTCTCTTACGAGACAACCATCAGAACCGGATCACATGTGTTCCCGGAGGAATGCGGCTCAGTGGATCCACCAGGCTGGAATCGTAGCGGCGACGCTCGGGCTATCGCCGGGCGCGCTGATCGCATTCAGTGTTCCTCCCGCGCTCACGCTCACGGAAGTGTTGTTGTAGAAGGTGAACCCCGACGCGGAGTTACCGGCCCCCATGGTAGCGCACGAACTGCTGCAACTGGTGGTAGTCGCCAGATAATACTTGCCGGGAAGCAGATAGACCGCCCCGCCGGTCCAACTAAGCGTCTTGAACGTGCTGGCGGAAGGGGCAAACGCGGTACCTGCTGTTGGTCCGGTGTGAGCGAGCAAGGTTCCAGAACTGTTGTAAAGGCCGACGTCGTATGTGTTGGCCGTGTTGTCGGCTGCGACAACGTAGTAGGTCAGTTGGGTTGTGGTCAGCGGACAGTTTAGAATCACGCCCTGAATGGATGCTTTATTACTTCCGGTTTGAAAACTGTAGGTACCGGATCCATTCTCTCTCGTCATCCAGTTGGAACATCCGAGCGAGAAGACAAGCGCATCGGTGGCGATCTTGGCGGTATTGTCCCCGGCGGCCTGGGTGGTGGCCGTAGTGCCGTTTTGCAGGGCCCCGGTGGTGAGGTCTGACGCCGAGATCGTCACATTCGACGAGAGTGCGTGACCGGCTACGGTAGTGCTGGCCGGAACATATCCAGGAACCGAAGGCGAACCAGTGAAGACCGGTGATGCGGTTAGTGCGACGGTTGTTCCACTTCCAGAGGTTCCGTATGAGGTCCCCCAGTCGGATCCCGTGGAATTAGGAAGTCCCGCGCCGGGATAGACCATGGTTCCGGAGGAAGGCATACACGACGCCCCGCTGACCAACTGGCACTTGAGCGCGCTGTCCGACCCCACGCCCAGCGAGAAATCCATCCCGCCCGGCACAGTGGCCGTAGTTGCGGTCCATTTCTTTCCCGACCACTGCGTTGGTCCGGTGCCCGTCTGGTTGATGTTCCCCGCAACATTCAGATTTCCGCTGAGCGCCACATCGCTGGAGAAGGTCTTCGACCCACTAATTGTCTCGGCGCCCGCCAGGTGAACGACAGCCGAGTCCGCCGCCGCCCCTGTAACTTGCGAAACGGAATAGTCGCCGGTTCCCGCAGTAACCACACCGGTACGCCCGAATACAGAAGCGACATTACCACTGCCGCTACTCCCCGGCGACTGTAAGTTAACGCGTATGCCGTTCGCCTGTCCTGAGAGCGTATTCGTAACATCCACATATCCGATCAGTTGTGCCGATGGTTGCGCTCCGGACCCAGTGTCGTGGCAATCGCCCGCCGTGCTCGAGCTTGCAACCACCGCGTCACCCGCGGTAGTGGCATTGTCAAAAATGCAATTGGCATAGCCACGCCACGTAACCACCGCGTTCCCGCTCTTGCCGAAGCCGCCCTGCACCACGCCAATAACACCATTGCTCGCGGACGTGCTGGCGAGCACCGCCTGCGACGGACTGTTGGTGTTGAAGACGGCCAACTGGTTTAATCCGGTGCCCGTCGAGCCGTCATTCGGAATCTCGAAATCGTTTCGTCCGTAGAGAACGGAATTGAACGAAGTCTTTGCGAAGATGCTTTTCGCAGCCTGCCCGGTGTCACTGCCCACGTTGAAGGCATTGTCCGCCCAGGCTTTGAAATTGCCGGCGGCATCGACCACCCACTTCAAGCCGCTCCCAATCCAGAACCCTAACCCGGCTGCCGATCCGGATGTCGCGTTCTCACTGCGCACCACAGAGTAGTTATCGGTCGCATCGAACCCAAGTGACGTGCGCTGCCAGGTTGTGTTATTGACGAAGGTCGAATAGACACGTAAGTTCTGGGCGTTGCTTCCATTGCGCTCCTCGAGATTGTCGGCCGGGTCGCCCCCCGGGTCCGAGTTGAATAGGTTAGTCAGCCCCAACTGGACGACCTGCCCGTTATTCTCAATCACTCGCGGAGTATGGGTGGCAGAATCAAACCAGAAAACACCCCAGTTAGGAATCCCGGCAGGCGGCGTGGTTTCAGACAACTGGACTACATCAGCCGTCGTGCAATTCGCATTTCCATTTGCTGCAATGCCGGTAGCAAAGGATCCGCTGCACTGCGTCGGAACACTGGCCAGGGCTAGCGCCGTGCCCGCCTGTCCGCTGATATTGGAGCTTGTAAAAGCAACCTGGTGCGTTGTGCCTGCGAGGTTCACGACCGGCAACCCGGCAGTTGTATCCAGGCCAATGCCGCCAGGCGCGGGAACGAAACCATTGGCCGCCGGCAATAACAAGTTGCCGCTCATGGCGACGGTGCTGGCGAAAGTCTTCGCCCCGGCAATGGTCTCGGCGCCCGTATTATGAACCACCGATGCATCCGCGGCCGCCCCGGTAATTTGAGATACGGTGTAATCGCCGCTGGCCGCCATGACCGCTCCCGAGCGGCCAAACACGGAACTGACATTCCCTCCTCCACCGCCGGACCCGCAAGGGCTTCCGGTGGATGCAATCACGCCCGAGGCAACATTCAGGCAACCATTGGAAAGCCCCGCGAGGGTTACGCTCTGATCGAACTTCGCCGGAACATTGAACTCTTTCAGCGACGCGCTTAAGCGTTCCACCCAGTTTCCGTGGATGCCGTCCCCCGTCTGCGCGATGTAATTCGTAATGGACACCGGGGATCCAAACGCAAGTTGCCCGGATGAGAGTGGCGCATTGCTGGGTGCATCCGTTCCGATCCACGTATCATTCGCGCTCGCTGGCGGACGATAGCCCGGAGTAGTCTGTGTCAGTCCAGGATTGGAGTCGATGAGGGTGACGATGTGGTGAGCCTGCAAGGAGCTAAGAGCAGCCGGCCCAAAATTAAGCCGGCCCTTGCTCAGTGTGTAGGGTTGACCGGACTGACCATCCGATATAAGCATGGCCGTCTGGTTGGCATTCGCTCCAAGACTGGACTGGCAGACTACATAGTTTCCGGCCGACGCCTGGCCGCCGTTTTGGCACTGACGGGCGACGATCACCGGGTTGTTGTAAAAATTCTGGCCTAGTCCCACTCCGACTATCGCCGCTACGTCCGTGGAAGTTTGAACCGGGTTGGTTTCGGTGACGATTGAACCCGGCCAGAAACTGAGAGCGCCGGTGTAGGTTCCGGGATTGATTGTGTACGCAGATGTGCTGGGCACCGCCGTGTCGGTGTATGAACAGACCAGTCCAGAACACTGCGATACGCCCGTCACCACCGAGCCACAGGAGGTGAGGGAGCCGCCTGGACAATTTCCGGAGCCGGGGAGCGGCGAGTTAGTTCCCGGAACCGCCATGCGAAGCACGTCGTAGGTGATCGTGTCGGCGCCGTTGGCGACGCGCGGCCAGTAGACGACAGGACTATCACTTCCGGTCGAGGACCATTGCAGAACTTCCATTGGAGAGGTCTGAGACGCGCCGTCGTGCGCGACAATGAAGTAAGCCAGCACCGTGCTCCCGGACCCCCCGGTCGGGAAGGCTCCATAAGTAGGTGCACCATCTAAGACGTTAACGGCCGCACTTGACTCGTTCCCAACAATCAAACCGGCAAGGCCCGTCCCCGGAAATGGAGTTTTGGGGGAAGGCGCGGGGTTCTGGCCTAAATTGCTTTCGGAATAAATGTTCCGGATCGATACTCCGGCGTAATTACCCCTGATGTTCGATGAATAGACCTGCCACAGTCCCGTCCCTTGAATCACGCTGTCGTAGATATACAAGCCGTTGGAATTGTAGTCGGTGACTCCGATGGATCCCTGGATGTTGGAGTTCTTGAACGTGATGACTGGCGCCATGGCGGCGCTCGGATAAACGCTGCCGCTGTGTCCGGCCCCCGAAAACACATACGACCCGGCCCAGGTAGCGCTTCCGTTCAACCCGCCGGTGGAACTGTTGCTGAAATGGTCGATAACCGCCTGTTCGTCATCCCACATGTCGAAAAAATTGTTGAATTTACCAACCGCGCTGTAGTTGTCGTAGAAGACGTCAATGAGGTGTGTTGCCAATCCGTTATCGACAATCGCGCAGTACTCCAGCGCAACCACGCCGGGAGTGGTCTGCGAAGCAAGGGTGCCGCCTCCATCCGCGTAGCGGAACGTTGTGGAGGAACTGGTGCAGGCCGCTGGAGACGTTCCCGATCCGCAGTCCGTTACCCGCGCGTCACCCCAATAACCAGGGCTGTCGGTAAAAAGAACCACGACCAGATCGCCAGGACGGAAGTTGTGCGCCGTAGAGGTAGTGATCGTGGCGTAACCTGCCGTCCGCTGAGTCGCTGTGATCTTCACCCCCGCGTAAGAGGAACTGGTAGAAGGGCCGAGGGGAGCCCGAAACGACAAACCTTTGATCGTGTTTTCGGGAGCGTCGTTGGAGCTGACCAGGTCGCCAACCTGGACGCAGGGGCCACGGCCCAGGCAATTCAACGATGCTCCATAACCTTCGAGCAGAGACTGATTCATGTGCACGAAGACTGTTCCGTACACGTTATAGGTATTCAGCGAATGCCCCGGACCAACGCTCGGGATCGTGACGTTGCACCCACCGTTATTTCCCCAGTTCGGCAGAGGCGTAATTCCACATGCGGCGTTCAAAGTCTCCTGAATACCGGATGAAGCTGAACTGATCGTGTATCCAGGCGCAAAGGAATAGAACGGGGTGAACGTAACGGTACCCGACGCCGCTCCCGATGTACATCCACCGGCAGCGCTGATTACGTTGACGACTTCGCTGTTTCCTCCACCGGAGAGAAGAACCTGGTACCCGGCTCCGCTGGTTGTATCGATGCCAACCGGGCAAGGAGACAGGGTAACGGTAGCTTGTGATCCGCCGGTTAGTGAATTGGAGATGGTCTGAGTCCAGTTGAGCGCCGTGGTGGCATAGGTAATCCCCGCCGGCGCGCCGCCGCCGCAAGATCCCCACGTGGAGTTACCGTTCAGGCAAGTAGCTGAGCTGGCGACTCCCGCTCCCAATTCGGCGGGCGGGACCGTTCCGGTCACCAGGTCAGCTTTTACCGCAAGCCCGCTGTCAACGTAGTGCCGGTCGGCGGCCTGGTTGGGTGAGCTCGGATCGGCGGGCAGCGTCAAGGGACCGGTCATGCTGTCGCCGGCTTTGGAGACATAAGCTCCCGACCCCACGTTTGCCACTGCCGCGTCCACATAACCCTTATTCGCCGCGTCATTGGCGGCGGCTGGCGCGGGCAGGGCCGGGGCGACCGCAAATTGCTTGGCGCCTGTGATCGTTTCCGTTCCCGCCAGGTGCACCACGGCGGCGTCGAGCGCCCGATTCGCTACTGCGGCGTCCACGTAGCCCTGTGTCACCGCCAGGTTTCCGAGGCCTGTACCCGGTGTCGTCAAAACCGCCGCAATGTTTGTCGGCGAGGTAGCGGGAACGGCCCAATATTCCGTCCGCACGGTTCCATCGTCCAGTTGCAGAACCACGACGTAGTAAGTTCCGGCCGGTGATGCGCCCACATTGGGAACCAGTTGCGCGGAAAACGCCCCCAGTGGTCCGATCGTCACACTCAGATTGCCGGCCGCTACCGGGTCTCCCTCCGCGGTCTGGAACGATGGCCATGAAATGATCACGGTACCCGATGCCGCGCTTCCGTCGGCACGATACACTGTGTCGCTGATCGTCGTAAGCGCTGGTCCTTGCGCCTGCAACCTCGCCGACAACGTCAACGTTATCAGCAGTATCAGCGCCACCTCCGCCGCCATCGAAAAGTGCTTCTGATTCATTGCGAAGAATCTGGGCATCTCTTGTTCTCTCCTCGTAAGCGCGCGCGATCCCAATTCCAGCCAATAAGAAAGCCGCTCTACCGAGCGGCGCCCCTGACCGGTTTCCCGTGTGCTCCTCTGTGTCCACCGTGGTTCAAGCTTCCGGCTTTTGTCGCTGCCAAACTGCGGACTTTAAAAGGACACTTCGCATATTTCCCAGTTCGATTCTCAGTCTGAACTCTTCGGCTCGCTCTCGACTCGCGACTCCAGAAATCGCCGCACGCTCTCCACATACACGTCGGCAAAGTCCACTACCGGCCTTCGCGATTCGATCAGGACCATGGCCGCTTCGATATCCCACTCCAACGCACACAATACCGCCAGCGTCATCATCGGAGCCCGGTGCACCCCGGCGGCGCAGTGAACGTAAACCCGCGCGTCCGGGTCGTCCAGCGCTGCCATCGCGAAATCAACCCCGCGTTTCAGCAGTTCCGGAGGCTTCGGCAAGAAATCGTCATCGGTCGGATTCCACAGCACCCGAACCCCGTGCGCCGCGGCCAAGGGCTGATCGTCGAACTCGATCTGCATGTTGAGGACGTGGGTCACTCCCGCTTGAACGAGTTCTTCCATATTCCGGGCGTTCCAAATTCCGCCGCCCAGCGCAACTCGTTCCGTGACCCAGGTCATGTCCATGCCGCGTTCCGATCGCCTGCCCCTCGCAATCCGCAACCCGCGTCTTACGATTATTCTGATTCTACTTCACCTTTCCCGCGGCCCCCTTCGTACGGGCTGGCGGGGAACTCTTCGTACAACCCCAGCTTCTCGATGAGCGCCTTCGCCACCGATTCCTGCTCTTCGCCCGGATCCTTCCGGGCCACTGTCCCTGCCTGCGGTTCGGGTGCCTTCCGCGATCTCGATCTGATCTTCTTCGCCTTCGCCATCTGCCCGCCCAAATAGAAAAAGGGCGCGATTTGCGTCGCGCCCTTTAGAGTTTCTCTTTTTTTCGACTCTTAAGTTCAGGATATCAAATTGGAGGGGGGTGTACCGACAAATTTCCGGGATTTATTTCCGCCCTCGTTTGAGTAACTTACATCGAAATTGCGATTTCCGCCCTCTTGACAAGTTTTTTGCCCCCTGGTCGTCGAAGGGAGTCTCTCCATCAAACCCGCGGCGAGCAGGATACGCGAGAGCTGGTCGAGCGCATCCTGGAGGAGCCGCTCCACCATTCTCTGGTTGCGACCAAGCAGTCGCGCCACCTCGGGGATGGTGTATTCCTCAAGAACGTTCATGGCCAGGAGCTTCTTTTCAAGCGCGTCCAGTTTCCCGATCGCCTGCTCCATGTCGGTCACAAAGATCACAACGTCTTCGAAATTCCTCATGGTGTACGACGTGACGCGAGAGCGGAAGAACTCGCGCCCGAGCAGCGACGGCAGCCTTCCTACCTCGACCGAAGCGCGGGAATAGCGCCGCAGCAGCGCGATCGTGCGCCTGCGGTAAGGCCACAGGTCCGCTTCTCCTTCGTCAAAAACCACTGACAGCGGCGGTTGCGCCTGGGCCATTAGACTCCATGCTTTTGCGCTTGTTGCTGGTATGGTCATCATGCCCACACCTCCGCTGCGGCGACGCCCTGCAGAGAATCAATCTGGGCCGGGTTCTGAACGTCTTCCCGTTGCAGATCGGCTTTTTTCATGCGCGGCTTCCGGCGGCGAGAGTTGAGTGGCGGTGCTTTAGCGGGGTCCGGCATGGCCGCGAGGCGCATCCGGCAACTGGCGCAATACACTCCATCGATTCCCTGCGCGCGCAGCCACAATCCGCCGCAGCGTTCGCAGTACTTCAGTTCGACCTGGATTTCCTTACCTTCCATCTCGCATATGAAGTTCATGATTGCCTCTCTTTTTTATGAAACAAAGACATGAAATGAAAAACGTTCAAACCAGAAAAAGCCCCGGTACCGATTTCTCGGTCCAGGGCTCGTTTCTCTTACGATGACCTGTGGCGCTATTTAGTTGGAATCAAGCAATTACTGCAGCCTGGCGGCTACCGCCGGCTCGGATTGCCGGAAATAGCCTTCTTCATAGCCGGACTTGAGTACCTGACCATTCTGGACGATGACGCTCAGACGCCCGCTGAAGTGAATGGCCTGCAACAACCGCTGCATCGCTGCCGAGAGCACTTCCGCCGAGCGTACCTTCCGGCGGAACTCCCCGAAGCTTCTTTCTTCGTTTTCGTGGAACTGTACTTCTATCATGGCGGATAACCTTTCTTGCGATCTAAGTGCATTATGAGAAATATAATTAGGTTATCCTATCGCTCACTAACAACTAAGTCAACAACTGTATTTCCTTAAGGCTGTTATACTTGTGCTTCACATAGCACCCGGCTATTGCCGCGTGTTATAGTGCCGCCATGAAATTCCGCATGCTTCAGGAGAATCTTCGCAAGGCCCTTTGGGAGCGCATTGATACAGGCGAACTGACCGGCTTGCGGCTGGCGGAACAGACGGGCTTCAAGCAAGCCCACATCTCCAATTTCCTGAACCGCAAGCGCGGCCTTAGCCTGGAAGGCATGGACAAGGTTCTGAACGTGCAACATCTTTCCGTGCTCGATCTTATCGACCCCGCCGAAGTCAACAAGCGCGCGTCGGTTTTTCCCTCAACCGCGGATGAATTCGATGACGTAGCGGTCGTTGACTCGCAAATCGCAGCCTGCAATGCGGTGATTATGAGCATGCACGTCAAGGAGACCCTGAAGTTCAGGAAGAGTTTCCTGAAGCGTTTGAAGGAGGACGTGGAAGGCGACCGCAGCGGCTGGGAGCGATTTGTCATCGTCAAAGCGGATGCGCGGCAAGGAATGAGCATGTATCCCCGCGCCATGCCGGGCGCCACGCTGATGCTCGACCGCCACTACAACTCGCTGACTCCGTACCGGAAGGGCGAAACTAACATGTACGCTGTGCGTAAGGATGGGGCTTGCACGATCAAGTATGTTGAAACTGCCGGTAACAACCTGATCCTGCGTCCGCACAATCCCGCGTATCCGATTGAAGTACTAGGCATGGGAGACGGCCAGAAACCCGGCGACTATATCGTAGGCCGTGTGTGCTACGTTGGGATCGAAACGTAGGATGCCCACAGGTGTAATAAGTAGTGCATCAATAACGGGAGCGGACACTAACGCGGGGTCTACTAATGGAGCTACTAAGTGGAGAGCCGGACTTCCATCGCCCGGCTGCGAACTGCTGCGTGGGCGAGCCGCCCGGTCTTCCACTATTTGTTCAAGAGGGCGCTCATCCCGCTGGTTGCGTACTGCAACTTCTGCTGAGCGCTGCTGGCGGCCGTGCCGGCGGCGCTGACCGGCTTGCTGGCCTGGCAGTGGGAACTGGAGGGGCGGAGGCTGAAAGGAATCTTGCTGATGCATCTGGTCCTCGGCTGTGCATCGCTGGTGCTCATCGCCGCAGTCTGGTGGGTTCACCGGAGCTTCCGTAGGGCCGGCGGCAGGCTTCCAGCATCCCGCTGGATGCTGGAGGCATTGGCCGTGGCGGTGGTGGCGATGACTGGGCACCTTGGAGGATTTATAAGCGGCGTGAATCACCCGTAGCGGCGCAGCTGCCGATTTTTTCTGGAACTGCCCTAACCAAAGTCCCGTACCTGCGTCTGACTCTATGGATTGACGTGTGTCCAGGTCCCGGAGAACTGCCGCCATGCGCAAAACCTGCCTTCCTTTGTTGGTTGCTGTGCTCGCCTTCACAGTTTTCGCTCACGCCGACGATTGGTCGAAGACGTACGATCTGACGGGCAAACCCGAGTTGCGCGTCCAGGCGCACGACGCCAACGTTCGGGTCGAGGCCTGGGATCAAAACAAGATTGAGGCGCGGGTAACCACTCGCGGCTGGCACATCGGAAGCGGTCTAGAGATTGTGGAACGTCAGCAGGGAAATACGGTCGAGATTGAATTACGGGAGTCCCACCACACTCATTTTTCAATTGGAATCGACGCGCGCCGCATTGAGCTTGAGATCCACATGCCGCGCAGCGCGAAAGTCGATGTACGCAGCGGCGACGGCGCGGTCTCCGCGAAAGGTCTGGAAGGCGAGTTGGAGTTCGCGACTGGCGACGGCACCTTTGAAATCGAGGATGCCGATGGCAGTCTGCGCGCCCACACCAGCGACGGTTCGGTGCGCGTGTCGGGGCGGTTCGATGTTCTCGAACTCCGCAGCAGCGACGGCCGGGTTGAGGTGGAAGCGCGGCCCGGATCGCAACTGCGCGAGGCGTGGGACGTGCGCAGTTCGGATGGCAGCGTGACCCTCAGAATTCCCGGAGATCTGGCGGCGGACGTGGCCCTGCACACCAGCGACGGAAGCATTACGACCAACATTCCCATCGTCGTCGAAGGCAGCTTCGGTCGTCACGACGTACACGGCAAAATGAATGGTGGCGGAAAACTATTGACCGTGCACACCAGTGATGGGTCGGTGACGCTGGATAAGTTTTGAGCGAAGCGATAGTCTCATAGAGCAATTTCGCATCTTGGAACATTATGAACTGGAAAATTTGTGCTCTTCTTCTGGCGGCGCTTTCGGCCGTTGCGCCTGCCTGTGCCCAACATTCCTCCTCCGAGCCCGTGCTTGATGTTTCCGCGATGGATAGAACCATCGACCCGTGCGTGGACTTCTATGCGTACTCGTGTGGCGGATGGATCAAGAACAATCCGATTCCGCCGGACCAGGCGAACTGGAGCACGTACGGCAAGCTCGAGGACGAGAACCGCGCGCAGTTGAGGGCGATTCTGGAAGAAGCGGCGAAAGCCAGCGGCCGGCGCGATGCCGTCGCACATGACGTCACACAAAAAATCGGCGATTTCTATGCCTCGTGCATGGATGAGGCGGCCATCGAGAAGCTTGGGGCCAAGCCCCTGCTGCCGGAACTGGAGCGCATTGCGGGTCTGAAGTCGAAGCGGGATCTGGCGGAATACGCCGCGACGGCGCAATTTCCCCCGTCGCTTTACGGTGGGGGAATGTTGTTCGCGTTTCGCTCGGATCAGGACTTCAAGGACTCGACGCAAGTCATTGCAGAGGCCGATCAGGGCGGACTCGGCCTGCCGGATCGCGATTACTATTTGAAGGACGACGCGAAGTCCGAAGAACTGCGCAAGGCATACGTGGAGCACGTGGCAAAGCTGTTCGAACTGCTCGGAGACCGGCCGGCCGATGCGACTGCCGAAGCCGCAACGGTGATGCGCATCGAGACGGCACTCGCAAGAGGCCAGATGACCCGCGTCGAACGGCGCGATCCGCCTAAGCTCTATCACAAGATGAGCGTGGAGGAACTGCAAAAGCTGGCGCCAGCTTTCGGCTGGAACACCTACTTCACAAAAACCGGCATGGGATCGCTGGGATCGCTCAACGTCGTGACACCCGACTACTTTCACGTCATGAGTGAAGAGATCGAAAAAGAAAGCCTGGCCGACTGGAAGACGTATCTGCGGTGGCACGCTACGCACAGTGCAGCGCCCGACCTGTCCGCGGCGTTCGTGAAAGAGAATTTCCGCTTTTACGGCAAGGTTCTGCGAGGACGGGAGGAACTGCCGCCACGATGGAAGCGCTGCACGAATGACGTGGATGAGGAGCTTGGAGAAGCGCTGGGCCAAGCCTATGTGGCGAAGTACTTCAGTCCGGAGGCGAAACAGGCAGCGCTGAAAATCGTTCAGGAAGTCGAAGCGGCGATGCAGCGCGAGATCCAGGCGCTGCCGTGGATGGGAGCGGCGACTAGGGAGCAGGCGCTGACCAAGCTGCACGCGATCGCGAACAAGATCGGCTATCCCGACATTTGGCGGGACTACAGTTCGCTTGAGATTGTGCGCGGAGACGAGATCGGAAACTCCGAACGTGCGTCATGGTTCGAGTTTCACCGCTGGCTCGCGAAAATCGGAAAACCAGTGAACCGCAAGGAGTGGGACATGTCGCCTCCCACCGTGAATGCGGATTACGATCCGCAGAGAAACGACATCAACTTTCCGGCGGGAGTGTTGCAGCCACCGCTGTTCAGCGCGCTCTCCGACGCTGCCCCCAACTACGGCGACACCGGCGCCACGATGGGCCACGAACTGACGCATGCGTTTGACGATGAAGGCAGCCAGTTCGATTCGCAGGGAAATTTGCGTAACTGGTGGACAGAGTCTGACCGCAAGGAATTCGAGCAGCGCGCCGGTTGCGTGGTTGACCAGTATTCCGGCTATACCATCATCGACGACATCAAAATTAACGGCAAACTGACCAACGGGGAGGATTTGGCCGATCTGGGCGGAACGTTGCTGGCCTACCTGGCATGGAAGGAAGACACGAAAGATCAGAAGCTCGAAGCGCTGGATGGGTTGACGCCAGAACAGCGCTTCTTCGTCGCCTATGCACAGAGTTGGTGCACGAACGAGCGCGATGAGAATAAGCGGCTGCGGGCGACAGTCGATCCGCACTCGCCGGAGAAGTATCGGGCGAATGGAGTGGTCGCGAACATGGCGGAATTTCGTGCCGCGTTCCATTGCAAGCCGGGACAGCCGATGGTGCGGGAGAACGCTTGCCGCGTGTGGTAGTTGATCTGGTGTGAGGCGGATACTTTTGTCCGCCTCGTGACTCGGGGCTCGAGATCACACGGCATTCAAGATCAAGAATCAAGAACAAAACCAGCGGACAAGAGTGTCCACTCTACAAACTCTAGCCGCGCTCGAAGGCGTGTTTTTCGTCTAATTGCTGGAGGGCCGCGGCCATCTCAGATTCGAAGCGGTCTTTTTGTTCCATCAGCGGGGGAAGCGCGGTGGCATAGCGCCGCGCCAGCGTAAAAAGTCCCTGCTGCGCCAGTCCGGCGGCGATTTCGGTGATGTGATCGGTGCTGGTGTCGATGTAAAGCGCCTCGGTCGGGTCGCCCAGCCACACGTCTCCGCCGACCAGACGCGTCTGCCAGTAGACTTTGCGCTCAATCATGCGGGCGATTTCTTCATCGCCGGCCCTGCCAAAAACCCACTTTTTGAGTTTGAAGCTGTAGTGGCGGCTGGAGAAGGGCAGCGGCACCAGTTTGCCGGATTTCACGAACTCCGTCTGCTTATTGTCGACCTCCTTGCGCAGAGCGTTGATGATGGGAGCTTCCGTGTCTTTCGGTTCCAGCGATGGCAGCACTTCTCGCAACGTGGCGGAGAGATTTACGGCCACGAGCGCCCGCAGGCCATCGGTATTTTCCAGGGTAATCACCGTGTGCAGGACGTCAAAATCCGCGCCCGATGTGGCATGGCGGAAAGGCCATTCGAGCTTGAAACTGAGCGGCAGGCCGGTGCGGGTTACATAGATGGTCTTCGGTGTGTGAGGTTGGGTCGAGGCGCTCATGATAATCCTTTGTGTTGTGCTAGCGGAGCGGCAGGCGTCTGCGCCATACGCAGGAAGGGCGAGACGCGCGTCACTCCATCGCCGGGTTCAATGTTTAGCATTCAGTATTAAGCAGTCATTTTACGGGAAATCAGACACGCCACAACTGCAACAGGTTCCACCCGGCGGCGGCGCTCAACAGTCCACACAGGCCCGCCGTGACCAGCAGGTTCTGTCTGGTTTCCAGCAGATCGGCGAATATTCCGCTGACGAAGACGAACAGGAACACGAGAATGGTCAGATGAAATGCTTGTCCGGGGAAATTGGGAGCAGCCAGCGCCAGAATCAGCATCAGCAGCGCGATCAAGAGCGGCGCGGTGTTGCCGAAATAGCGGGTGCGTTTCCATCCGAGGTATGCGATTAGCGCCACAGGCAGGGCGAGCATCAGCGGCGGGCTGCTGGCGAAAATCGTTTGCCAGGCGTTGCGGTAAGAGACGGGCATGCGGAACGCGACGGGTTCGAAGTTGATCCAGTGCGCGTGCAACATTCCTTGCCAGAACAACGCAGGTTTGAAAAAGTAGGCGGCAAAGACCAGCAGGCCGGCGACGGCGATTGCTGTGGTCCAGATGGCGAGCGCGGCGCGAGGCCGGACGGGCGCCACCCAGAACATAAGGGGCAAAATCAGCAGCGCCAGCACCGCCATTGAAAACTGGTTGCCCGTTGCCAGTGCCAGTGACAAACCCAGGAGCAGAATGCGCCGCCAGTTCCAGAGCACAACTTCGCGGGGAGCATAGAGGGTGTGTGCCACGGCGATGGCGGTGAAGACGGTTCCGAACGCTCCCCACACCGCGCCCATCTCACCCACACTCTGAGCGCCGGCGACGTTTAGGATCATGGCCGGGGAAAAGCAGTAGAGTGCGAGCGCGATGTATCCGCCGGCGTTGCCGTAGAGACGGCGCGCGACGTACCAGAGCGAGGCTCCGAGCATGACGCCGAAGAATAGGTATGGGGTCGCGGCCAGCAACGGACTGAATAGCTCCGGCAACCACGAACCGGGACGCAGCATAAGAGGTGCCGCGGCGACGAGGTAATAGAGGGGCGAACGGTCCTGATCGTAACCGTCGCGGACGCGAAGATGGCCTGCGCGTCCGGCGGAAGGCACGCCAGTGGCGGCTTCCGAGCGCAACGATTCGGGAGTTCCCGCAACGGCGCCGCTGTTCCACTGTTCAAGGCCCTGGTAAGTGCGGAGAGCCTGGTCGGAATCCGGCACCGAGGCATGCAGAGTCTGCGCGCGCACCAGCCAGATGCACTGCAAAAGGTAGACGAGCAGCAGGAAGGCCGCCACAAATTGCGGGGCGCGGAAAGCATCGGAATGAAGGATTCGACGCAACATTTACGCAACATTCACCGTAACAAAGGGGACCGAGTGTTTTACCATGTTCCAGACACCGATGGATACCGATCCGCTTGCATCCTCCGTTGAACCGTCAAACTTGCCGCCCAATGCGGACTCCGCGCCGCTCGCTTTGCCGTTGCCCACGACGGTTGCGGAAGTTCGGCGAGAATCGCCCTTTCGCGAAGTTTTCGTCGGACCTGACGGCATGTATGCGGGAACGCGCTGGCTGATCTATCTGGCCATGGGCGGCATCGTGCTGCTGATCGAAGCTACGATGATGCACTATGTCCATCCTCATGCGGGTGGGCCGCTGTGGTGGGGCATGGTGACGGAGTCCAGCATGTTGCTGGCGGCGATCTTGCCAGGCTTTCTCATGGCGCGGATCGAAGGGCGGCGGTTCGGCGATTTTGGGCTTCCGGCACGCGGGGCGTTTGGGCGCAATTTCTGGGTCGGTACGCTCTGGGGAATCGCGTCACTCACGGCTCTGATGCTGGTTTTGCGAGTGTCCGGCGCGTTCACCTTCGGGTCGCTCGATCTGCATGGCGGACGAATCGTCAAGTTCGCGCTGTATTACGCGGTGCTTTTTCTGCTGACCGGATTCTTCGAAGAGTTTCTTCTGCGGGGATACTCGCAGTGGGTGCTGACCAGGGGAATGAACTTCTGGCCGGCAGCGGCGTTGCTTTCGATTTCCTTCGGCGCCATCCACGGCGGCAATCCGGGCGAAGCGAAGACGGGGCTGGTGGCGGCGGGATTGATCGGCTTTTTTTTCTGCCTGACGCTGCGGCGGACGGGCGATTTGTGGTGGGCTGTCGGATTTCACATGGCGTGGGATTGGGGGGAAAGCTATCTCTACTCCGTTCCCGACAGCGGGGCGATGCTGCCGGGCCACTTGCTTAACTCCAGCTTTCACGGCCCCGTTTGGCTGACGGGCGGCTCGGTTGGGCCGGAGGGAAGCTACCTGGTATTCGCGGTGATCGCGGCGCTCTGGTTCGTGTTTGACCGGGTGTATCCGCAAGTGAAGTATGAAGTGTGAGGACGGGGCTTCGCCCCTTCCAAGCGGGGCAAAGCCCATTTCCACATGAGAGTTCCTCTCTACCACGAGTAATGCACCGTGTAGGTCAGCACCTGCTCACCGTTGGCTGCGACTTCGACCGGGAACTCGATGGTCTGGGCGTCGCGCTTCCTGGATTGCTGAGACTGGTCGGTGAGCTTCCAGTTGTTCCAGCGATAGAGGTGNNCGGCGTGTGGTCAATGGTGTTTTCGCCGATGAATTGCAGGCTGCCGTCGGTGTCGCGGCGGTAGAAGCGGAGGCGTCCCTTGGGCAGCGCGATGCCAAGATGGTTGGCTTCGGAGTTCTTCAACTCCTGCATGACCCAGACCTTGGGGTTCGAAGCCGTGCCATATCCGGGTTCGTTGCGGATCTGCTCGGGCGAGTAGTAGCTGTACTGCTCGACCTGCGCGCCATCGTAGATGTAAAGGCGTTGCGATTGGATGCCGGTCGCGCGCACGAATTCGACCTGCTTGGTTTCATTGTCATGCAGCGTGGCAGGCCGTTCCAGAGTGTAGAGGTGAAATTCGTCAAATGATTTCTCGCTGACAACGGGCGCGGGCGCGGCCATATCCATCGCCTTGGCCTCGAGACGATAGGCATTGCGGCTGACCGGACCTTGCAGTTTGCTCACGTCTCCAGCCATCAGCCGGATGCGCGCGTTCTCGAAGGTTTTGCCGCTGTGGTTCTGCATGGTAATCCATCCGACGAGATCGAGAGAGTTCATGGCGGAATTCTTTGCGCCGTCGGAGACAACAAGGTTGTAATCGGACTGCCAGGTCATGCCGCCGGAGACGTAGGAAATTTCCGCTTCGGAGCGGCCGGCCTGAGTGGTGGCGAGTTGCCAGGTCAGCGTCGGCTTGAGGATGGAATCGTCGCTCAGCGCGGGAAACAGCGGTTGCCCCGGCAATCCGAATTGCAGGACGCCGTTGACCTCAACGATGGGCTGTGGCGCCGGTCCCTGCGGATATCCGTTGATATAGGCGACGCCGGACGCATAGCCGCTGCGGACGATCTTGCCCGGAAAAGTTTCGAACTTATCGCCGCGCTGGACCTGGAAATCGATGGTCTTGCCCTCGTAAAACGAGAGCAGCATTTCCTGGGAGATGGGGTCGGCGCGATAACTCTGCTCAAGAATCTGCAGCGGACGTCCGGTGAGGTCGCGCAGGATGACGGAGTCGGGCTCGAGGTGGGCAGTGACTCCCGCGAACTCGACGTGGTTGGCGCCCGTTTTTAGGTCGAGCGATAAGTGATCGCGGGCAACGAAAAAATTCTGGTTGTA
>PMBA01000032.1 GCA_003152795.1 Acidobacteriaceae bacterium
CCGGGATCGACATGAAAGGCCGCGTAAGAGCCAGTCTCTTCGCCCGGAAAGCGAAGTGTGACGCGAAAACAATCCACAATATTTTCGACGCCACGGTTATGCACTATTGGGCGTGCAATACGACACACGCTTTGTTTATAGGATCTCTACTTTGTGACGTGTAAAGCCAAGTTCATCGTCGATCGCATCCGGTCTCTTCGACTCGGTTTCGGCGCAAGCGTCGCACAGTCTTGCTTCGTAGACCTTGCCCCCGGGCCGAAGATCGCTGACCCGCACCCTGGTCGTCGCCGGGTTGGTGCAGCGCGCTTTCTCGGAGTCGCCGTCTGAATCTATTGCGTGAAAACGGTAGTCGCACCGCGGCAACCCGCCTGGGAGTGGATCCTGCTGCGTCCAGAAGCGTAGATCCTCGACGACCGCGTAATCGAGAGCCCAGAGTACGGCCCTCCCGACGTAGTGAGTCATGTCACGGCCATGGCGTTTGCAGAGCGGAATGCAACGCTCCTTACCGTCGACACTCTTCCAGTTTTGGAAAAAGTCGGCCGGCTCGGAGCAATTAGGGTCATGGCACACTCCGTCGCATTCGTTGGACCGACTGTGGAGGTTGCCGGAATCGGTGCAATGCTTGTTCGAGTAAGTGGCCCGGTCCTCGCCGGGGCCGGGCGCAAAGTTCGATAGCCAAACTTCGCCGATGTCGTCGGTGGCTAGATCGCGGGTGCCCTCGGCACCTGTTCCAACCAGGTAAGACGGGCCAACGACAGTGACGCGCACGCCGTCTCCAATGTCTTCGATCGTGATCGTTCGCTTGCTCCTCTGCTCATTTAAGTCGTCACTCATTTTGTTCTTCTCCTATTTTCTAACCTTGAAATCTGGGACATCCGGATGCTGGCCCCGGTGACGGAAGATTGCGGACTAAGGCCTGCTGCCACGGACGAGATCGTCCGTCCTTTTTCGGGGTAACAGACGTAGGACCCGACATATTGCAGGTGTGCCGGCAGCGTTCTCCGTTCACCACGACATCGCAACCGGATCTCGGGTACGTTTTCTCCGCGCTCACAGATCCTCCATCTTGGAAACTTCGGACTTCGCATACTCCGAGGCGCGTCCCGTGTCGCCCAAGGCCTTACAGGCACTCGACATCGGCATCTCAGTATCACGCCCATCACGGATCATGTCGGCGGTGCTGATTCCGTCAGCGGCCTTATAGTGAAGCGCGGAGGTGGAGTGATAGTTGTCCTCAGAAGACCCTTTGCGTCCGCCGACAAAGACGGTCAGGAACAGCCGCTGGTCTGGTTGAGCATCGCGCTCTTCTGGATTAAGTTCTAGGTTGACGATCATCCAGCCGGGCGTTGCGCCGGGCTCGACGCTTAGAATTTTGCGCCCTTTCAATACTTCGTTAAGTTCCAGTGGTTCAGACATCGTTAGTTCTCCTTGGTTGGGGCTTGGCACGCCAGCCATCGCCCTGCTGCATTCATGCCTGGCCCGGCTGTCGGCTATGTCCGATCAACGGCGACGCTTTCAAATCTTGTGCGCTCATGAGTTTGGCTATTCCTCTTCCTGGATTGCATTTGCCGACGCGGACACAGACTTCCGCATTCCCAAGTCCCTGGCTGCGTCCGCGGCCAAGGTGCGGAAAGCCGCGGCGAAGTCCTCAACGCTCTCGCCGCCATTCTTGAGGTACTGGGTGACGTCAGTGAGGTTCTTTTCAGATACCTCGAAACCGGCATTTTCCAGGGCTGCTGCGATTTGCTGAAGGTCAAACGAAATCACGATTTTGTTTTCCATATCTGTTCTCGGTGCTCATTTCGCAATTTGCCCGTAGTACCGTGAAAATCCGGCGGGCGTCCTGCCGCGTGCTTCGCACCCTCCGCCGCACAGCGCGCGGCTTCTTCGAAGTCGAGCCACCCCGTCGGGGTGAACTTTCCGGCACTGAATTCGATCATGACAAATCCGTACCCTCTGTCTTTCGCCGGGTCACAAACCAGGTAAAGCGCGTGCGAAGCGTCGTAGGACTCGGACAGCTCTTGAAAAAGAAACTCCGGCTCATTGCACTGCGTTATCGCGACCTCGAGACTGCCGGCCGATCTGGAAACATGGACTCGGGTATCGACACGCGCGGTAATTAACGCGCGCATGCCAATCGGAAAGAGGGCGACGGCAGCAGCCACATCCGCTTCCGCTGGACTGGATCCCAGCAGGCAAGTCATTTGCTGCAACGTCAATCGCAGCCACATGAAGCCGGTGGTGATCGGTTCCAGTTTCGCCGGGCCGCACTGCTTCAAAGCACCTGCCCCGAACAGTGCGATGCGATCGAAGATCGTGCTGGCTACGGCCACAGGCACCTCGTTGACGCTACCGCCTCGAGAATCTCTGGATGCTGTCCCGTGGGCACCTTTATCCGCTTCCGTCATTGACTGCTGCTCCTCGAGCTTCGGTGATCCCGAAATTAAACCGAGTAAACTGTGCAAATCTACTGGCGTTCCAGCCAGTTTTTGGCCAGTATCTCCCGCCGCGAGCGGCCCAGTTTTCGGGTGATGTTTGAGACATGAAATTTGACAGCGCTCTCCGTAATGTTCAGCGCGGTTGAACTTTCTTTGTTCGACATAGCAAGTAGCGGGTAAACTTCCCGCTCTCTCCGGGTGAGTCGAGAGAGCCGCTCGCGCTCGCGCCTCTCCTTCCACTCTTGTTCAAAGTCGAACGGCCGCAGTTCTCCCATTGCCTGCCTCCAATCAGTTCTCGGGGATTATGGTTAGCTATGCTTGCCTNNAGTTCGTCGAGGTCGTTCGGGTCTTCCTGGATTGCACGGAAATTCGCTGCGATCCTTGAAGTTTTGCGCTCAAGGTCGTCGAGATCGGTATTGTCGTCCCGAATAATCTGTAAGTTTGCTGTGATTTTATCCGTCAGAGTTTCTTTTCCTCGTACTTCTTCCAAAGAAAATTCCATTGTGTTGCTCCAGACAAAGGATTTCGGCCAGTTTGGGTCGGTACCGTTGCTTCTGCTTCATGCTGCTCAGTAAATGAATCACTCAACCCGATATACCGACATGAACAGATTGAGGCATCCACAATTCGAAGTCACGTAATAAATACCGTCCGCATGGTCCTATATGCACACGGTTACATAGATCTGATACAGTG
>PMBA01000385.1:0-30272 GCA_003152795.1 Acidobacteriaceae bacterium
GCACAAATGGCAAGATGGCCGGCACTTGTAGGCTTGTTGTTCGTTTCGTTGGTGGCGGTCCACGCGCAGTTGAATGAAGGCATCATTGCCGGAGCGGTGACCGATGCCACCGGCGCAGCCGTTGCCGGCGCCAGCGTAAAGATCACCAACCTTCAGACCGGATCGGTCGATGAAACCAAAACCGACAACATTGGCTACTATCGCGTTTTGCATCTCCAGATTGGCGCTTACCAGATCCGGATCGAAGCCCCAGGTTTCAAGGCAACCTTGCTGGACAGCGTCCCGGTCAACGTGGGCACCACGTCACGCGCCGACGCCAGATTGCAACTGGGCGCGGCACGCGAGACGGTCGAGGTCACCGAGGGCGAAACGCTGGTGCAAACTGAAGAGGCGCGGCTGTCGAACACGATCACGCACGAGGAGATCGACAACCTCCCGCTGAACGGCAGGCAGATTTATCAATTGGTATCGCTGGAGCCGGGCGTGACCCAGACCAACGCACCAGTTATCTCCAACGTGCCTTCGCCCACTTCATCGGTAACCTTCGATTTCGGATACGTCGCCAACGGCTCTACGCCTCGCGGCAACAACTTTGTCCTCGACGGCAATTCGAATAACAACGAATGGCTGGGCGGAACTCCGCTCATCTACCCGTCGCTCGACGCGATCCAGGAGTTACAGGTTCAGACCCTGAATTTCTCCGCCGAGTACGGCCGCAACAACGGTACGGTCGTCAATGTCGCCACCAAGTCCGGCAGCAACCGTCTCCACGGCTCGCTGTTCTACACCGGAAGAAATACGGCGTTGGATGCGCGCAACTACTTTGACCAGGCAGAGAAGACACCGCTCCACCAGAATCAGTTCGGCGGGTCGCTCGGTGGCCCGATCATAAAGGACAAGACATTCTTCTTTGTGGATTACGAAGGATCGCGTCTCAAGGCCGGCCAACCGGCGACCTTCTTCACCGAAACGCCCGCGTTCCGTCAATCCGTCATTACCGGCAGCCCTGACAGCGTGGCGGCGATGTTCTACCAGGATTTTCCCGGCCCCGCCTGTGTCGTGAACATAGACGCCAACTACTGCCTCGCGAGCTCGTCTCAGGTCGAGCCCAACCAGGCTGACCAATACCTGGTTCGCGTGGACCAGCATCTGGGCGCGCATGACCAGTTTTACGGGCGCTGGGTGAATACACTGGCAAACGGCGATGTCGCCAGCCAGGAACTGTTGGGCGCTGGAACCCGCGGTTTTAAAGCGCCCTTCGACGGCTTCTTTGCCGATCTCAGTCTGGGAGAAAGCCACACTTTCTCCCCCCATACCCTGAACGATCTACGCGTCGCCTACTCGCGCAACAACAGCCACGTCGGTTTCCAGTTGCCCCCCAACACCTTGAGCGGCGCCGCGCTGCAGAGTGCCGGCCTGCCACCCGATTCATTTGGACAACTGGTGTTTGACGACGGCGTAGTACCGATGGGCGGCGAAGTTTACATTCCTCGCAAGTTTATCTTCAACACTTATGCTCTCACCGACACTCTCACTCACATCGTCGGCCGGCACGCACTGAAGTTTGGCTTTCAGGTACGGCATATCCAGGAAAACAGCGACTATCAGCTCACCTCAAAACCGTTCTTCGAATTCTCCAGCATCTTTGCGTTTGCCGCGGACGCGCCCTATCTGGAGGCAGCCCTCATCAACCGCAACAACTGCACGGGTACGCCATCGCCAACCTGTGGCCAATTCACCGACACACCCCGCCATTTCCGCTGGACCCAGTATGCCGGGTTCGCCCAGGATGACTGGAAAGTCAGTTCGCGGATCACCATGAACCTCGGACTGCGCTACGAGCTCTTCGGATCTCCCACCGAAACCAATGGGATTCTTTCCAACATCATTCTGGGTTCGGGAAGCAATTTGTCGCAGCAGATCGCAAACGCCAGCGTCGGCCGCGTGTCCAAGATGTGGAACACCAACAAGAAAAACTTTGCGCCCCGAATCGGAGTGTCCTGGGATCCCAGAGGAAAGGGCGACATGGTGGTGCGCAGTGGATTCAGCATCGCCTACAACGAGCCTTACTCCAACCTTTACACCAATGCATCCCGGCTCGATCCTCCTGACGCCATCACCACCTTCGTTGAGCCTATCTTTGGCATAGGGTCTTCCCTGCCTTATCAGTTCCCCTTTGTTCCCAGCCCCGATTTTGCAGGTCCCACCCTTCCCAACGGAGGGATCGGTCCGGCCATTAATAACGTCGCAATCACTCCCAGCGGAGTAGCACCCAATCTCCGCACCGCCTACTCCCTGCAGTGGTTCTTCGGCATTCAGCGAGAGTTCCTGCACGATTTCGCGCTTAGCATCAACTACGTAGGAACGCGCGGAGTCGGTGGATACACGCGGGAAGACAACAACCGGTTTGACGGAGACATCTGTCAGAATCTTGAGACCAACTGCGATCTGGTTAACAATCGTCTGAACCCGGGCTGGGGACAGCTTACCTACGTCGCCAACGAGAGCCAGTCGATTTACCACGGCATGAACGCTCAGCTTCGCAAGACTTACAGCCACGGGCTTATGTTCTCCGCGAACTACACCTGGGGAAAGGTCCTCGACAATGTCACCGAGGGCGGGTTGGGCGATTACACCAATGCCAACGGATATGGCGGCTTGTACAGCGGAGTGCAAGACATCCAGAATCAGCGCGGCGATCGCGGCCCTTCGGAGTTCGACGCGACGCATCGCTTTGCGCTTTCGGCACTCTGGACCTTGCCTTCTCCAAAATCCAATGGCGTCGCCAGAAATGTTCTGGGCGGCTGGAAGTTGAATTCGATTGTCAGCCTGCAGTCCGGGCGTCCTTTTGATGTGTATTGCGGTCTGGCGTGGTTCAGCGGCTGCGACTTCAACCAGGATGGCCTGAATTATGATCGTCCAAACCGTCCCGCTGGCATCAAGACCAGCGGGTTCACCAACCAGCAGTTCGTCAACGGTCTTTTCGGCGACCCGACTCCCACCTACTCGGCAACGTTCGACAGCAGGACTTCTCAGGCCAGCCAGGTTTTCTGCCCCAATGGCCTCAACTCAATCCTCGATACGCTTTTCCTGGACCCCACGCTGACGCCATGTCTGCCCGTCGGCACTAACGGCAATCTGGGCCGGAACTCGTTTCGCGGTCCCGCGTTCAAAGACGTCGATCTGTCGCTCTTCAAAGATATTAACGCTGGCGACCGGGTCACAGTGCAGTTCCAGGCTGAGGCCTTCAACCTGTTGAACCGCGTCAATCTCTACAATCCGGTTGGCGACATGGGAAGTCCGCAGTTTGGCAAGTCCAACACGGCGTTCGGCCCACGGCGGATTCAGTTGGGACTCAAAGTGCTTTTCTAGCGCGAGTGCGGGGCTGCGGGCGGCCCCGCATTTCTTGGTTTCTGATTTCCTTGCCGAAAAATCCGGGGAGGTTCCGTGCCAACGAACATGCTCGTCCGTTTACTGACCCGAAGGACTTGGGTGAAGCGCAGCGGCATGGGCGTTGCCGCTGTCCTGTTCGCCCCGGCGCTGCCCGCCCAGGAACCACCGCCGGGCGCAGCGATTCGGTGCCTGGCGACCGTCACTGGTACGGACCTGAGCGACCCGTGGCTCGAACCAACCGCTGGACTCGTCGGAATTATTGTGGCTGATTCCAAAGCGCTGCGCGCTCTGGATTTGGGCCCGATCGAACCTGCCACCTGCTTCAAGGCCGACTGAGCTTGCCATGCCTGAAGACCTGATCTCCCGACCCATCACCGAGCTCGCCCCACTCCTCCAGAGCAAGCAAATCTCTCCGGTGGAACTCTTCGACGAAGTCTTGAACAGAATCCACCAGCTCCAGCCCAAGCTGAACAGCTTCATCACCGTCACCGAAGCGGAAGGCCGGAAAGCCGCTACCGAAGCTGAAGCTGAAATACGCAACGGGCGCTATCGAGGCCCACTCCACGGCATACCAATTTCAATCAAGGATCTGTTTGCTACTCGCGGCGTGCGCACCACGGCAGGTTCCAAGGTGCTGGGTAAGTGGGTGCCGGATTACGACGCCACGGCAGTCACGCGTCTGCTTCAGGCCGGCATGGTAATGGTCGGGAAGGCCAACATGCACGAGTTCGCCTATGGCGTGACCAACAACAACCGGCACTACGGTCCGGCTCGCAATCCGCGCGACCAGACCCGTGTACCGGGCGGTTCCAGCGGCGGGTCGGCGGCTGCCGTGGCAAGTTCGCAGTGCACGGCCTCGCTGGGGTCCGATACCGGCGGCTCGATCCGCATCCCGTCGGCAGCGTGCGGCACCGTGGGCCTGAAGCCGACCTACGGCCGCGTCAGCCGCTTTGGCGCGATTCCTCTGGCATGGTCCCTGGATCACGTGGGGCCGATTACCAAAACTGTAGAAGATGCCGCGATCATCCTGAGCGCAATCGCCGGACCAGACCCGAACGACCCAACTGCGAGTTCAAGAGCGGTACCGGATTATCGCAAGGAAATAAAACTGGCGAACGGCATTCGAGGATTGCGCCTCGGTATCCCCCGCCAGTATTTCTTTGACCACGTCGATCCGGAAATCCGCGCAGCGGTCGACAAGGCGATTCGCGAACTCGAGAGCCTGGGCGCCTTAACTGTTGCAGTGGACATTCCAAATCTGGAAAACTGCGCCGCCATGGAGGCCCACATCACGCTGGTTGAGGCGACTTCGTATCACGAGCCCTACTTGAAGCGGCAGCCAGACGATTACAGTCCGGAAGTGCGGACCAATCTTGAGGCTGGCCGCTATCTGCTGGGCACTGACTACGTCAAGAGCCAACGTGCCCGCACGCTCTTACTGCGCAACTTCAATGAGGCTTTCCAGCATGTGGATGCGATTGTCTCTCCTACCCTGCCCGCTTTTCCGCCACCGGTTGGTGAAGAATGGGTCCAATCGGGAGACCTGCGCGAGAATGTCATTGACGCGTTTCTGCGCTTCAACATTCCATATGACCTGACCGGCTTCCCGGCGATCTCCATCCCTTGCGGTTTCGGATCGACTGGATTACCCATCGGACTCCAGATAGCAGGAAAGGCATTCGATGAAACTACGGTGTTGAGAATTGCGCATGCCTATGAACAGGCAACGAGCTGGCATCGGCTGCGCTACGCCTTGCCGGCTTAATCTGCCGCTGCGGCTCCCTAGCTGCGAAGCTGGCACCCCTGTATCCTGGGCAACCTGGTTGGACTGGGTGCTTGCTCTATGAGAAGATGCCTAGAACAGTCGGGGTTTTAGTCCGGATTCATGTCAACCTTCCTTTCTCGTCCATGGATTCGAAATATCTGCCGGGGAACAGCAAGTAGAGCTCTTCTCATCGCGTTGTTAATTTCGGCCATCACTGCGGCGCAGAATCCGGAACACCGCGATGCCCGAGATCAACAAAGCGGCATGAGCACTGGCGCTGCTCACGCACCGGTGAAAGACGCTCTCTCCCGCCCGATCACAGCAGGCGGGTTCGTCGATGGCGCCCCTGTCATTTTTTCCGATATCACTCGACCATCCGGTCTAGACAAGTTCCACCACCGGTCCGGAACTCCCGAAAAAAGCACAATCCTGGAAACACCCGGCTCAGGAGTGGCGCTGATTGATTACGATAATGACGGATGGCTCGACATCTACTTGTTGAACGGGTCAACGTTCCCTGCATTGAAGGGCAATGAAACTCCGCCGCACGCCATGCTCCTGCACAATAATCACGACGGAACCTTTACCGATGTTACAGAAAAGGCCGGCGTGGCCAATGAACGCTGGGGCTTCGGCGTTGCCGTTGCGGACTACGACAACGATGGCTGGCCAGACATTTACGTTTCCAACTTCGGCAAGAACCGCCTTTACCATAACAACCACGATGGTACTTTCACGGATATTGCACAAAGGGCAGGTGTCACCTTGGGAGGTTGGTCGACCGGCGCGACCTGGGGCGACTACGACCACGACGGATTCCTCGATCTGTTCGTTCCGGGCTACGTGAAGTTTGACCCGGATAACCCACCCATTGCCGGCAAAGGAGGAATTCCGCCCGGCTTTTGCCAGTTTCGCGGTATCGACGTGATGTGCGGTCCGCGCGGCTTGCCGGGAGAAGGCGACCACCTCTTTCACAATAATGGCGATGGAACTTTTACCGACGTGAGTGTGAAGGCAGGCGTCTCCGATCCACGAGGTTATTATGGCCTCGCCTCGGTATTCGTGGATGTGGATGACGATGGCTGGATCGATCTATTGGTTGCCAACGATTCAGTTCCCAAGTATCTCTACCGCAATAAGCATGACGGCACGTTCGACGACATCAGTTATCTCTCGGGCTTTGCTTTGAACGATGAAGGACGCGAGCAAGCGGCTATGGGCATCGCCGTAGGCGATTACAACCGCGATGGGCGAGTCGATTTTCACATCAGCAATTTTTCCGACGACTACAACACTCTTTATCGCAATGACGGAGACGCCAGTTTTTCTGACGTTAGTTTCGCGGCTGGCATTGGCAATGCGACAATACCATTCCTGGGTTGGGGAACGGGGTTTCTTGACTACGACAATGACGGCCTGCTCGATATATTCGTCGCTAATGGACACGTTTATCCCGGCGTCGATAAGCAGGATTGGGGCACGACGTTTGCGCAGCGTCCGCTTTTGTTCCGCAACTTGAACGGGACAAAGTTTGAGGAGGTTCCCGCGGCGACCGGCAGCGGGTTGGCCGTCGTCGTTTCCGCGCGTGGCGCGGCGTTCGGCGATCTGTTCAACGACGGACACATCGATGTGGTGCTCAACACCATCGACTCGACACCGGTGTTGCTGCGCAATGTCTTCGACAACTCCAACCACTGGCTGGGTCTTCGCCTGGTTGGAGGTCCGAAAAGTCCGCGTGATGCCATCGGCGCCAAAGCGTTTGTTACGACAGGTGCGATCCGACAGCGCAGTGACGTTTTCAGTGGCGGCAGTTATGCTTCCAGTTCCGATCCGCGGTTGCACTTCGGTCTGGGTGCCGCAACCAAAGTCGACAAACTTGAGATTCAGTGGCCGAGCGGAACGAAGGAAGAAATCCGAATCCCATCGGTGGACCGGATGTTTACTGTGGTCGAAGGGAAAGGAATCGTTGAACCGTGACCTCGAAGCGGCCAGCGAATGGTGACTTACAGCTACACAGTGTCCGCCTGTTCGCCATTGGCGCGGTATTGCTTTGCTTGCCAACGTTGGCGCCTTCACAGGACCACTCCGCGCCGAAGGCAACGGCCGCCGCATCTTCTGCATCTTCTGAGGCATTTGTCGATATCGCTTCCAAACTCGGCATCAACTTTCAATATCGCGCTTCGCACACTTCCAGAAAATACTTACTAGAGACGATGGGCCCAGGAGTCGCATTGTTCGACTACGACAACGATGGCCGCCTGGATATTTTTCTGGTGAATGGTGCTCCACTCAGCGATCCCACTCTCAAAGGGACGATCCCGCAAAAGACAGGCCCGGAGTACTGGAACCGCCTTTATCATCAGAAACGCGATGGCACCTTTGAAGACGTCACCGAGAAGGCTGGCCTGCAAGGTATCGGATACGGGATGGGAGTTGCCGTCGGCGACTACGACAATGACGGATTCGAGGATCTCTACGTAACGGCTTACGGTGGAAACCGCCTCTACCATAACAACGGGAACGGAACTTTCACGGACGTTACTCGGAGCGCGGGGGTGGAAGGCAGCGGATGGTCCACTGGGGCAGCGTGGGTTGACCTGGACGGCGACGGCTTCCTCGACTTGGTCGTACTGCGATATCTCGATTGGGATTTTGACGACTTCTGGTGCGGCGAACACAAAGATGGTTATCGCGCCTACTGCCATCCCGACCACTTTAAGCCGATCGCTCCTCTCGTCTATCACAACAATAAGGATGGGACTTTTACTGAGATAGCCGAGAAGGCCGGTCTCGCCAAGCCTGCAAAAGGGCTGGGCATCGCCATTTCTGACTACGATCGAGACGGCCACATCGATCTTTTTGTCGCCAATGATTCGATGGTAGAATTTCTCTATCGCAACAAGGGAGACGGAACCTTTGAAGATATGGCCCTGGTGTCCGAAGTAGCCGTGGACGTTGACGGACGGACCTACGCCGGGATGGGCGTCGACTTTGCCGATTACAACAACGACGGCTGGCCCGACCTGGTCGTCACAGATCTTGCCAACCAACGTTATGCTCTCTACCAGAACAACGGCGATGGTTCGTTCAACTATGTGAGTCCCAACGCAGGCCTGGCGCAGATGACGCTGGCGCACTCGGGCTGGGGAGTGCGTTTTTTGGACTACGACAACGACGGCTGGAAGGATTTGCTCATCGCCCAAGGGCATGATCTCGATACCATCGAGCTGAATTTTCCTCATTTACGTTATCGCGAGCCCATGCTCCTCGCGCGCAACACCGGCCATGGGTTTGTCGATGTGTCGGCACAATCGGGAAGTGTCTTCAGCCAGTCGTGGGTCGCGCGCGGGTTGGCTATCGGCGACTTAGACAACGACGGCTGGCTGGATGCTGTCGTGACTACCAATGACGGCCCGGTGCATGTGCTCCACAACCAGACCCAAACGCAGAATCATTGGCTCCTTTTAAAGTTGGTTGGACACACGAGCAACCGCGATGCCATCGGTGCCGAAGTCGAACTTGTTACCGCCGCAGGCTCGCAGTTTGCCACCGTTTCGACAGCCGGCAGCTATCTTTCCGCCGGCGACAAGCGCGTACACTTCGGACTGGGCAAGGAAAGCGTTGCGCGAAGAATTGAGATTCGCTGGCCCAGCGGAATCCGGCAGTCGATCAAGGACGTTGCTGCAGATCAGATCTTGCAGATCGAGGAACCGCCGCGGTTCGCGCTATCGACGAAGCCATGAGCACCCGACGGGCAAGCCCGGCTCTTCTCATAGTCATGGGCGCTCTCTGCGTGGTTTCTGCACTGGAAAGTCGAGCGCAGACCGAAGGAGACTTCGCCCACGGCGTCGCTGAATTTCGCGCCGGGAATTATTCATCCGCATCCGAGTTCTTCGCCCGCGCTGAATCCGCATCTCCGGGCACCACCGATGCGCTGCTTTACAAGAGCAAATGTCTGGTGCATCTTTCGGACTTCTCCGGGGCTGAGTTGGCACTTCAACGCTACCTCGCTTTTCGCCCCGATTCTGCGGATGCTTTGTACTTACTCGGCTTTGTCCTTCATCGAGAAAACCATCCGTCGGAATCGCTTGCCGTGTACACGCGGGCCGCTGCCCTCGCCCTGCCTACAGGGGACGACCTGAAGATTGTCGGTCTGGACTACGTGCTGGTCAACGACTACACGGATGCCATCAAATGGCTCAAAAGCGCCGTCGCGCGCGATCCCAAGAATAAGGACGCGTGGTACTACCTCGGCCGAGCTTATTACACAAAGTCACAGCGCGTGGAGGCACAGCAGGCTTTCCTGACGGTTTTAAGCCTTGATCCGCAAGACTCCAGAGCCGAGAATAACCTTGGCCTGATCTATGAAACCGACGGACAACCTGCCGCCGCGATGGAAGCGTATCGAAACGCAATTGCCTGGCAGCAACAGAGCCTGCATCCCAGTGAACAGCCCTACGTGAATCTCGGCAACCTGCTTATGGAGCAAGGCCAGCTCAAGGAAGCCTTGGCACCGCTCGAAAAAGCAGTAGCGTTGGCTCCGAACAATGCTTTCTGCCACATGACTCTAGGCATCGCCTATCGACAAAAGGGCGAACTCGATCAAGCCCGGCGCGAACTGGAAACAGCGACGCGGTTAGAGCCGGACAATCCCACCGCCCATTATCAACTGGGCCGACTCTATAAGGAGCAGCACGTTCTGGATCGCGCTCAGGCTGAATTTGAGAAGACCTCAGAGTTGAAGACGCGGGAGGCGGGTTCGCAGGCAGCGCCCAAGTGATGGCAGATCCATCACCATCTTGCAGCTACTGCGGATTTTGAGAAGCGGGCGGCGCCTCCGAAGCCTCGGGATGCGCTTTGCGATAATTTTCCAGCGACTGTTGCGACCGCTTCGCCCCTTCATCCTTCAGTTTCTGGAATGTCTCCATGGCCTGGCGAGCTTCGTCCATGCGGTGCAAACGGCGATAGACGGTTCCCAGTTGGTACCAGGCCTGCTCGGCGACCTCGGAATCCGTATCTGTGGTGGCTGCGCGCTGCAGGTGCTGGGCTGCGGCCGCATCCTCGCCCAGCAGCATCTCCGCCCGCCCCAGGTTGTAGTCGGCGTGGACGAGCCCGGGCTTTTCGCGCAGCGCAGCCTCGATCAGTTCCTTTCCCTTGGCACCATCGCCTTGTTCGATGGCAACCGCGCCGAGTTTGTATCTCGCTAGCACGTTATTGGGATCAAGTTCGAGCTCGCGCTGAAACGCTTGCTCAGCCTCCGGAATCTTATTGGCGTTCCGATATTCCGACCCGAGTTCCTCGTGGAGGCCGGGCTGAGTGGGAGCGAGTTTGATGGCCGCTTCATAATGCGCGATCGCCTCCACATGCCGATCGGCCTCGGCATTGGCCTGGGCCAGGACCCGGTGCACGCGCCACGAGCCGGGATCGACTTTGAACATCTGAGCGTAGCTGTTTTTTGAAACCAGCAGGTGGGCGCGGCCGCGGTGGTAGAGAATGTCCCCATCGTCTGGCTTAAGTTTTGCGGCCTTGTCGAGGGCTTCGGCCGCATCCTCGGCCTTGTCCTGCGCCAGACACACAACTCCCAGCCACATCCACGCCGACGCATCTTTGGCGTAACCAGCCGTCTCTCTCGCGATTGCGGCGTGAGCTTTCTCCAGATGATTCAACCGGAACTCGGTGATTCCAAGAAAGAGGTTCGCGCCACGCAGTCGCGGCTTCAGCGCCAGCGCTTTTTGAAAGCTGGCAATCGCCTCATCGTACCTGCCCTGCTCCTCGCGAACCAGTCCAAGATTGAAGTGGGCTTCGGCAAAAGCTGGCGACTGCTTGACAATCGCGGCAAAGCCCGCAGCAGCGGCGTCCAGCTTGCCCTCCTGCATGGAATGGGTGGCTTGTGTGAACTGGGCGGAGAGCGCGTCAGATTGCGCCCAGCCAAGGCTCGAGCCTGCGAGCAAGACAAGACAAGGCAACGCTGCGAAGATAGCGCGGAATAAATGTCCTAGCGGTATTTGTTCCGCCGATGGCATCTTCATCACGTTCACGGAGAATTCTAACAGGCTGCGGAAGTCTGCAGAGACGCCAAAGGCTGGACTTATCGTCCAGCCCCTGACTTTCATGAGACGCGCGGAAAGTCCTCAGAACTCATAGCGAATGGTGGCCTGAATCGTCCTTGGATTATTCAAATCGGAGTGGCTACCTCCTCCCGGCACACCAAAGAACTGGTCACCCGGATAGCCGTCAATGCCCCCCAGAGTGTGCCGGTTCAGCACATTCTGGATATCAAACTTCAGCAGGATCGACTGTCCCTCTCGTATTTCCGTTTTCTTGATGAGGGAGACATCTTCGTTCTTGTAGCCCGGACTTCGCCACCAGGACACAGCCGTAGGAAGGGTCCCGAAGACATAGCCTCCCCCAGTAGCAAGAGAAGCGCCACTCTGATCAATGAACGCGGAGCAGTTTACCGGACTGGGGCTGCCAGGTACTGCAGATGACCAGATTCCGTTAGTGTACGAACAACCGCTGTTCCAAGTGCTGTTAAGCGCCGGCGTCCATTGCACCGGATGCGAGCCAAATACGGGTTGCCCCGGAACCAGGCTGTATCGGTAACTCCCGTTGCCATAGGGATTCCCGGTCCCAGAGTAGTCCTCGATGATCGCCGGCGATCCCGCCTGGTAGCGCTGAATGCCGCTGATTTGCCATCCCCCTGCAACTTTGCTTGCGACTCCATGGTTCAACCATTTCTTCCCGTGTCCCATGGGTAGCTCGTAGAGATAGCTGATGACAAAAGTGTGCGGGATGTCCTGATAGCTGACTGCTTTTTCCGCTTTCAGGTTGTATGGATTTTGGGCTCCGAACACACCCGAGTTGAAACCGGTTTCGGTCGGAAAGGCCGTATCCGCATTGGTGAGCGTTTTGGAGAAAGTGTACGAAGCCAGCAGGTTCAATCCATTGCGGAAACGACGCTCCAGCGTCGCTTGCAAAGCGTTGTAGGTGGATTGCCCCAGGTTCTCCAGGCAGCAACTGGATGTGATGTTGCCATACTGCGGGAACGGCCGCAGCAGTTGCCCAACGGTGGCAGCGGCGCTGCCCCAGCCGGGGACAAACCAGGTGGGTACGGTCTTCCCCAAGCCGGCGAGGATCGCCGGCCCGCTATTTCCGTCGGTGCCGTCAACGCGATAGCCCAACTGGGCCCCCAGGTAGTTGTACTCGGGATTAATCGTGTTGGCCTCAGCCAGGTTCGAAAGTAAACGAGTCGCATGCTGGCCAACGTACGTAATGCTCATGATCAGGTCCGGGGCGATCTGATGCTGCATTTGAACGTTCCAGTTCTGCACCATGCCTGGACGCCCATAGCCCGGCGCGGCGAAACTGATGGTGTTGTTGGTAAAGGTATTCAGCGTCGGATCCTGGGCGTTGCTGGGAAGCGTATAGGCCGGGAAACCAGCATCCAGAGACGACACCGGCGTGAAGCTGTCTTTGTTTTGGAAGTTTGGGTTGGCCGTGGTTCCGCTGCTCAGGTTGCCGCCGAAATCGGAGTAGAAAAGCGCCGCGTAATAAATACTGTAGGCGCCTCGGAACACCGTATTGGGAATTCGGTCCGGAGAGTACGCAAATCCGAAGCGCGGACCAAAGTTCTTGTAGTAGTTTTGGGCGCCCGTCGCGCTCTTCCCGTAGACCAGAGCTCCCAGCTGTCCCGGTGTGGCGGGATTGGTCGCCGTCGCCGAGAAAACCGACTGCGCGCCCGTCGCCTCATGCCGCGGCGTATCGAAATCCCAACGCAGCCCCATGTTCACGGTAAGATCCCGGCGCGCTTTGAAGTCGTCCTGGACGTAGGCCGCGTAATAGTTTTGCGACCAGCGCGAGAAATGCGAAGATACAGTCAGCTGTTCCTGGTCGGGCAGGCCGAGCAGAAAACTGGCCATCGGATCTCCTGCCTGGCCGGCATTGGCCTGCTGGGCAATGGGGCCAAAAGTGGTTTCATTGTTCGAAAAGTTGTAAGAGGGCGACTCCGGACCGGTGTTTTCCAGCGAATATTGGTACGACCTCCAATCAAAACCAAACCGCAAGGAGTGGCGGCCTCGAGTCCACGAAACGCTATCAGCCACCACCAGCGCGTTGGGAATTTGCAGACCGTAGTTATTGGCACTGTAGGAACTGTAGCCGAACCCCTCGGCGCCACCGTTGAATTGCATTGTGGGAAAGGTTGGCCCGCTCGCGCCCGGGATGCCCAGTGTGCTTTCCCAGTTCGATCCGTTTACACTCGGCGCCACGCTGGCCGTCCAGATCCGATTGAACCCAACCGTGAGGTGGTTTAGCACGTTCGGACTGGCGAGGTAGTCCCACCCGTAACGAAGATAGTGGGTGAAGTAGTGGTTAAAGTAGGTGCCCGGCGTAAGCGGCTCAGGCAGGTCGAAGTTGGTGCTGTTCAAAATGTTCTGCTCGCGGCTATGGTACGAAAAGAACATCTTGTTCTTATTCGTCAGGTTCTCGTCGATTCGGAAACTGGTCTGCGTGATTATGTCGGGAGTCGTACCCGCCGGATTGAGATAATTCTGAGAGAGACCGGGAACGCCATTATTGCCGGAAAGACCCGCTCGATTCGTCCCCGGCAGATACCCCAGAACCTTCTGCGCTACCCCACTCAGACGCGCCGTCGGAATCACATTGTCCGTCGTAAAAGGCATTCGGCAAGTTTGTCCACCAACCACCTGCGTCGTCGCGGGGTCAAATATCTCGCCTTGCAGGACCTGGTTCCCGGTGCATGGGTTAATGACAGGTAAATGGGTGTTGGGATCGACGATGCCCGGCCCCAGAAGTCCCGTGAAATTTCCTCCCCGCTCGTCGCTGGTGGGCAGTGTTTCCAAGTCGTTCACCAAGCCAGGGTTATTCCGATACTGTTCCCAGGAGAAGAAAAAGAAGGTCTTGTCGTGTCCATCATAGAGATGGGGAATCCGCACGGGGCCGCCCAGCGCACCGCCGAAATCGTTCTGATGGTCGGACGGGGTTCCGGTCGTTACTCCGTTCAAACCGTTCACCCATGGGGCGGCATTCGCGGCGTTGTTCTGGAACAAATCAAAGAGACTTCCATGGTACTTATTGACCCCGGATTTCGTAGTGAAGCTTTCGACTCCGCCCGAAGTATGTCCGTACTCAGCCGATGGACTTGAGGTCGTGACCTTGAACTCCGTCAAAGCCTCCACCGATGGCGCGGTCTGATCAAAGGCTGCTCCGGAGTCCGAGCGCTGGGCGCTGGCGCCGTCCAGCAGAATCTCCGTGCCAAAATTTTGCCCGCCCGAGATCTTTGTTTCATAGATGCCGGCCGCCGGGTGGTCGCCAACGGTGCCTGCACCGGACACGCCCGCCGTCAGCATGATGAATACTTCCGGCGAACGGACTCCGCCGCTCTGGCCGGTAGCAGCCAGCATCAAAGGCAACTCGTGAATCTGTTTGTCACCAATTACGGTGCCGATATCGGAACTTTCCGTCTGGATGGTGGGAGCGTCCGCCAAAACCGTTACTTCTTCTTTCACGTCCCCCGGTTGTAGCGTGACATTGAGCGCCGCGACGGTGCTGATCTCGATTACCACTCCCTTTTCCAGGGCCGTCTTGAAACCCTTGGCTTCGACGGTCACGTCGTAGCGCCCGATGGCAATATCGTTCACGCGGTACGAGCCGGTAGCACTGGACACGGTCTGGTAAACGCTGCCTGTATCGGCCCCCTTGATGGTGATCGCAGCGCCCGGGACGCCTGCGCCGGTAGTGTCGCTCACAGAGCCGGCGATGGTTCCACGATCCGACTGCGACTCGGCAGTCCGAAGCATCGTCAAAACCAGAAACGAAACCGCCAGCATCACCCACAAATGTCGCGACACGCGCATCTCGGCGCCTCCTGATTTAACTTCAAAACTTCTTCTTGGCTGGAGAACTGCAACCCTGCAATCCAAATGCGACTAGTAGAAAACTACTAGTCACTGAAAGTCAAGAAGAAAATCCTTAAGCGCTCTTCGATGAAGGGGCTGGAACGCTTAAGGGCAAAACTTTTTGGGGGCTCTCATGAGGAGGTGCTATCCTCTTGCGCGGACATTCGGCCGTTCTCATCCTGGAGGCGCATGTTGAAAAACAAACTCGCTTTCATATGGGAAGACAATCCCGCGCCCGACAACTACTATCCCACTGCCGGCGAGAAGAAGACCGAATACAAGGAAGGCGTGTTCATCGGCTATCGCTATTTCGACAAGGCGGCTGTCCAGCCGCGGTTCCCTTTCGGCTACGGACTTTCGTATACGACGTTTGCCTACAAGAATCTTTCCATAACTCCAGCGGTTGCCACGGGCGACGAGGTAGTAACCGTCACCTTTGAGGTGACCAACACCGGAAATCGTGCCGGCTCTGAAGTTGCCGAGGTGTACGTGGGCGAGCCGCATGGCGTTCCGCGACCCGCGAAAGAACTAAAGGGATTTGCGAAGATCCAGCTGAATGCCGGTGAAAGCCGACGTCTTTCGCTAGCGCTCGACCGCCGGGCTTTCGCTTATTACAACGTCGTTAGCCATAACTGGGCGGTGGATGCTGGAGACTTCAACGTTTACGTAGGAGCCTCCTCCGCGAAGATCGGGCTTGTCGGCCGAATAACGTGGCAAGAACCGTAACTTATTTGTGAATAGTGAGTTAAGGCTGCCTCGTGGATTGGTCGTTCACCAAGCTCTCAGAATTTGGAGGCCCACAGTGCAGTCTCGAAGAGATCTTCTAGCAGGCGCCTCAAGGATCGCACTGGCGGGCGCCTTGCCTGCCATCGCAATCCGGGCCGTCGCCAACGATTCGTCCCCGCGGGAGAATTGGCCGGCTCAGGAACTTAACCTCGCAGGTGAATGGCTTTTCCGTTTCGACCCCGATCGCAGCGGAGAAGCCCAAGACTGGCAACAATCCGAGTTGCCAGTTTCCGGGTGGACGATTGTAAGTGTTCCTCACACCTGGCAGGTAATGCCGGGGGAAGAAGAATATCGAGGCCGGGCCTGGTACCGGCGCACCTTTGAGGCACTGAAGGAGTGGGATTCCAGCATTGTCAGGATCGAGTTTGAAGCTGTATTTCATTCGGCTTCAGTTTGGGTCAACGGCCAACTCGCCGGGTGTCACCTGCGTAAGGGATACACGTCATTCATCCTGGATATTACCTCGCACCTGCGTTTGGGTGCACAGAACGCCATCGTGGTACAGGTGGACAACTCCTTCGATGGATCGATGCTGCCGCGGGGTCGATCCAGTGACTGGGCGCATGACGGAGGAATCTATCGTCCGGTGCGGCTGCTTATTACACCTCCGGTGTTCATCGAGCGGCTGGCCATCGATGCCGTACCCCATTTCACGTCTGGGGCGGCGGATGCGTCGTGCGCTGCCAGCGTTGAGGTTTCTGCGACGGTGCACAACTCCACAGCAAAGGCCTGGCAAGGACAACTCGGTTATCGTGTGGTGGAAAATGAAACCGGGCATAGTGTTCTGGAGGAACACAGCGCTGCCTCCCTAACCTTGCAGCCCGACGAGACGCGCAACATAGCCTTGAGGGCGAGCACAATTTCCGAACCCCGGCTTTGGCACTTCGATCATCCTCACCTCTACACCCTGGAAGTAGTCCTTTCACAGCGCGGGCAAGTTTTCCACCAACTGAACACAACCTTCGGCATCCGCTCCATCGAGGTAAAGAACAGCGGTATTTATTTGAACGGCGAAAAAATCCGGCTCATGGGTGTTGAGCGTATGGCGGGCAGCAACCCCGAATTCGGCATGGCTGAGCCAACAGGATGGATCACTCACGACCACGATGACCTGAAGAACCTGAATTGCGCCTTGACCCGGGTGCACTGGCAGCAGGATCGCCGCGTCCTCGATTACTGTGACCGCCACGGCATTCTGCTGCAAAGTGAAATCCCGGCCTGGGGTTACGCCACCTTCGAAGGCATGGATTTCCACCCTGGGACCGAGATCATGCAGAACGGTTTGGAGCAATTACAAGAGATGATCGACCGCGACCGTAACCATCCCTGCATCATCTCGTGGGGACTGTGCAACGAGGTTGATGGACAGAACCCGCCTGCCCATGAGTTTGCGCAGCGACTTTATGCGGAAGCGAAGAAACTCGATCCTCGTCGCCTGTGCTCCTATGCCTCGAATTCACTGCAGAAGACGCCGGGCAAAGACGTCAGTGGGCTGATGGACTTCATCGAATGGAACGAATATTACGAAACCTGGGCTGAAGGTACCACGGAGGATCTGCGCCGTAATCTGCTGGAAATCCATCGGGCTTTTCCGGAGAAGCCGATCGTCATCTCCGAGTACGGATATTGCGCCTGCGTTCCGGAACGGCCGGAAGGTGATGCCCGGCGGATTGAAGTGTTGCTCAGCCACACTCGCGTCTGCCGCGAAATGGATTTCGTCGCCGGTCTCATCTTTTTCTGCTACAACGACTACCGCACGCATGTCGGAGATAAGGGTGTCGCGGCCACGAAGCAACGCGTCCATGGCGTGGTTGATCTCTATGGAAACCGCAAGCCTTCCTACGATGCGCTGCGCCTGGAATCCAGCCCGGTGGAGTGGTTTCAGGTTGTCGGTCAACCTGGCGCTCTCGCCATCACCCTGAGAGCCCGGAGGACAGTTCCCGCGCACCGCATGTCAGGCTATACCTTGAGGGGAGTGCTCTATGGTTATGGCGATATTCCGCTAGAGCGCCGTGAAGCCGAAGTGCCGGCGCTTGCGCCAGGAGAGCAGGTCACCATCAACCTGCAGTTCACCGAAAAAGAGCCGCTGAAAATTGTATTCGATGTATTGCGTCCGACTGCTTTCTCGGCCTACACGCACGTGTGGCGCGCATAGCAATGGCTGGGGAGACGGCCTAGACAAGCAACAGGCAAGAGGGCGAGACACACAAGAGGGGTGCCGCTGAACTCCCGCTCCGATGTCGGCAAATACCCCACAGATCACTCACTCGGAGCGATAAGGATCACTTAGTTCCATGGCCAGTTCCCAGATGCCTCGTGCCCGCTGGTACATTAAGGCCCGAAACTTCTTGGGATCCTCAAGCCTCCAAGCCTCCGGGGTACTGAACCAATAGGCTGTCTGTTCGTTCACCCAAGTCTGGTAATACAAGCCCCATCCCAACAGCAAGGCATCGGCTTGCAGGGAGCCGTCTTGAATGCGCTTCCCCCAGTGGTAGAGGTTCGCGGCTGCGCAATAACTGACTCCTGTCCAGACCTCAAATTGGTGCGCATACTCACTATCGCCGACTCCGGGGCTCGAGTCGGGGTGAAGGGCGTTCGCCGCACCCATGTCGCCAACCCCATCGCCGTTGAAATCCCTGAGCGGCAACACAGCCCGCCTGAACAGTTGCCGGTAATGCGACGTCAGGCGGTCAGCATTCACCACCGGCGGGAGACCGGTCACATCAACGTAGCGCTCGCCCACAGTGGCGTCCGCCATTATGTCAGAGTTATGAGCGTTGTATTGGTAGTAGCCAAGTTCGTGGCTCCAAAACTGCTCTTCCGTGCTGGCTTGGGCCCTCTTTCGTTCCGCAGTGAACTCCTCGAGCAGGGATTTATCCATCCTGTGTTCGGCGATTGCTTCGAGCGCCTCCAGCGCGCCGAGCCAGAGAATGGCGTTGAACAACTTGTTTTCCTTATATTCGGAGCTCTTCATTTCGCTCAAGCCGTCGCCGTCGGTGTCTGTCGTCTTTTGGTAGCGGTAGGTTCGCAGCAGCGCCGGCCAGACATCGTCCAGGAACTCGTCGTCCTCGGTCTTGTGCCAATAGGCATGGCACTGTTGGATGAACTTGGGCGAGAATTCGGACCAGGGGGTGGTAATCCGACCCGTAATTCCCATGGGCGAAGTGTTGTACCAGCGGCCGTAGCCATCGTATTCAAAAAACGGGTCCCCGGTAATGGAACCTGCGTCGTGCGGACAACTCCCGTCGGGGGAATCCCTGATGAAATCGGAGAAAGCCAGCAGGATATCGCGCTCAATTTGCGGCCAGAGATCCCGGTTGCTGCGGGAAGCGTGATGGCGAACGTCGAAGGTTTCCGCAAAGGCGTACTCTTGGCACTCCATCACCGAGGCGAGGTGCTGACCGGGACGATTGCCGAATTTCTTGGGTTTAGTGATGCAACCATTTTCCCAAAACGAGCCGCCGAACGTAGCGTAGTACAATTCATTCAGAACGCTCTGCTTAAGCCACTCAGGATAGGCTGGATTCTGGACGATAGGAGTTTGCCACGCCTCGACTTCCTTCAGCCACTCCCCCGATTTGAGCAACGCTTCTTTGGCAATTTCAAACGCCTGTCCGGGCTTCGCCGGATAGTACTCGGTGTAGCGGCGCCACCAGCGCGTGCCGTGTCCAAATTCGATCTGCGGGAAATACCAGGTGAGGGCGAAGGGCACAGTCACTTCCGAGCGCGGAGCAACCTTAACCTTTACGCACAGCGCCCCCGACGGGAGTTTGCTGTCCAGACTAAGGAGCTTGTCAGACAGTTCCCCATCGGCAGCGAAGTCTTGCCAAATCTCGGTTCCGTCGCCTTCGCCATCCCAACTCGTGGTATGCGATGCCGCAGCATTCGTGGCGATGCACCACTCGGAGCTTTCCGTTTCCGCGGGATTTGATGGATGGTGGGCCTTCATCAGGATCGCAGTGATGCCGAGGTGCTCATCGCGAGCCAATTCGTTGGTCAGTCCCCTGCGCTCCCTCGCCGTTTCGTCAACTTCGGCTCCCTTCGGCTTTCCCATCGGTGTGTTCTGCGAGCCGGTGTAGGGCGCATTCGGAAAAGTGAACATGACGGAAACTTCGACGGGCGAGGACAACGGGTTATGAACCCTGAACTGAAAGAGCGCGGCGGGGAGAGACGTTTCCCTGTAGTTGTCTTTAATGACTGGGCTGAAGAACTCCAATGCGATATTGGTCTCGAACGGTCTATAAGTGCTCCAGCCGCGCGGGAACAGAGCATGGTATTCGCCTTCGTCCGACTGGAGTCGTGGCCACGCAGCGACTACATCATCGGTTGCAAGAGTCCGCGTTGTTGCCCGTTTTCCATCTACTTGTTCGCGGACATGAAATGCGCCTTGAGGGAGAAAGCGTTCCTCGTACCTTCCGACTTTCATCTGCCATGGCCCGAATGTGCCGCAGATGTTGTACATGAAATTTCCCGCGCCAATTCCACCGAGCGGAATTCCTTTCTTGACCCGGGTCAGCGTATTCAGTCCCGCCCGATCCTGCGGGGGTACGCCGTCTTCCGGCATCAACGCGATTTTTGGCAAATCGCCGAGGGTTCGCTTCCAAGCGCAGGACGGAATAGCTCGCGCGCGTACAGTTGGTGTCGGCGCTCGCTCCCCTGACTCAGTCTGTGTTTCAGTTGCGACCGGGGCGCTCATTGCCGCGAGAGGGCCTCCCGCCAGCATCAGGCCCGCTGCGCTCGATGAATGCAATATGAACTTGCGCCGTGAGATTGGCCACTTCGCCATTGTGCTGATTCCTTTCCCCGAGAGCCGTTAGAGCGATTACTTACGCCGCCATGTTTATTGAAACAAACATACTACGCGAGCAGCTTTTCAGCCTGAGACTGGCCCAGATTTCCTGCGAGCCTTACATTCGCTGCTCGCTTGAGAATCTTCCATGCACCCTGCTGAATTCATGTTCGATCTCCTCCAGAGTTTTGCCCTTTGTTTCAGGAACACGCAGAAGTACAAAGAAAAGGTTGAATTCACGCGGCCTTGCGGGCTTTCGTCGCCGCCTTTCGCGCGGTGTGTGGCTTCTTCCCAGCTTGTGCCGCGGTCTTTCTCGCTTTGGGCGCTGGTTTGACGACAGATGGCAATTCCCGCTTGGGCGGTTTTGCCGTGCGATGATGGCCATGGTTCAGCGGTTGGATGCGTGCGGCTTCTTCTTCCATCCGCAGCTGAGCGTCGCAATCTCTTTAGCGCTCGCCTTCTAGGTATGCAGGAATCGTTTTCGTTGTCATGGAGAGAGTGTGGTAGAAATGGCGACTTCCAAACTGTCCACTTCAGCTCTGTGCCAACGGTCCGCAATCAGTGGATTGGTGGAAGAGGGCGGCTCTTACCCATCGGGGTGCGCTGCAAGTCGTGATAACTGCAATAGCGTCTCGCTGGGGCAAGCCATCGCTGGGCATCCGCGCAGTTCGACGGACTGCGGAGTATGTCCTCCAGAAAGTGGGTCATGGTTCAGAGTGCAGGAAACCAGTTTTGGAAATCACTTTCATGGCCATCCTTTTAATCTACGCGACGCGTAGGTAGGTCGAATACTGCTCGTCCCCAATGTCAGTAAACGGCAGCATCCTGATCGTGCCGCCCGCGGTTTTTACTTGCCAGCTTCTCTGGTCCATCCTCCTGGCAGCCAGCAAGTCCGCTCTGGTCAGCGACGATGGATTATCCGTAACCGCAAACAGTACGAGCGGTCCGAATAGTAAGGCGACGGTCTGCGGATGCTGTGGATCGACCGGTTCGAGTCGCGTCTTCATTGGCAAATCCAGTTCGACGCGATCGCCGCTGCTCCATTGGCGATGAATCGCAGCAAAACTTCCAGGAGTTGGTGCCACCTTCTCGCGGCGACCGTTTATCGAAATCGACGATCCGTCAGCCCACGTTGGAATCCGAAACCTCACAATAAAATCCGTTGCCTTCGATGTCTTCACATCGAATTGCACCATGGTGTCAAACGGATATCGGCTTTGTTGCGTCAGGACGACTTGTGTGCCCTCTTGTGTCCATCGCAGGGTCGACGGGATGTACAAATTCACCCATACGCCTCGAGGATCGCGGAAATAGGTGTTGATGCGATAGTCGGCTGCTACTTGGGGAAGCGTTCCCGAGCAGCAGGCCCAGTGCTGAGTGTCCGAGTAAACCTTGTGACCCTTAAAGTTGTAGTCGGAGTAATAGAAAGTCCGCCCGTCGGCCATTAACGGCTTCGCCCCCAGCACGGTGTTGTACATCATGCGCTCCATGCTGTCTCCATATCGCGACTCGCGAGTCACGCGCAGCAGGTAGCGCGTGAGCTTGAAGTGCGCGTACGAACCGCACGGTGTTTCAAAGCTGCTATGGCTTCCAGTAAGACTGGCAGCCACGTCTCCACTGTCCGGGGCACGAAGGGTTTCATCCGGCCCCCAGCCTCCAGTGACAAAACTCTGCTTCGAGAGCATGTCAAAAGCGTTGGTTGCGGCGCGAAGATGTTTCTCGCTACCCAGAGTCAAATACGCCTGCATCGCCGAGCTCAACGAGTTCACATAACTGTAAGCATGTCTCCCGGCCAGCACGTCGCGGCCTTCCGATAGGGGATCGTAATACTCATCGTCGAGATACTGCCGCGCCAGTTCGCGATACCGATCCCCGGCGCCGCGTTGGTATGCGAGAAAGAGATTTTCTGAGATCGTGTAGGACTCATCCCACGTCCAACTCTGATCTTTGTTCGCACGCCATTCTTTTCCGTGTTCCACGGCGTGCTTCGGAAAATGGGGCAAAGCAGTATTGGTGGTGCGTTCGAGAATCGAGAAAGCATCGGGATCGCCAACGTATCGGTGCGAATCGATCAACCCACAGACGATCTTGTCGTAGCAGTAGGTGGGAAAGCGGTTCTTGTCGTAGTAATCGCCCGAAATCGTCTGCGCATACAAGCGGTTCAAGCGGAGCACTTTGTCACGCGTAGGCTGATCCCGCCGGATGGCATACATGCGGGCCAGGGCCGAAACCCATTGGCCAAAAGTACAGCTGGGAGCAAATCCATCTTCGTCTTTGCCCCACTTGTAATCGGGATTGTAGTGGTACCAGCCACCGAGATCCTCGCCAGGAGCTGGCTGGCCGCTCATCTGACGCAGCGGCTTCAGTAGACTGTCGTCGCTCAAGCCCATGAGGACGGAATGAGTTTCCTCAAGCTGCTTCTCATGGAGCTCACTCGTCAGTACTACATCACCGTAATCAAACTGTTCCAGCGGTTGCACCGCTGAAGCGGCGGCCAGCGCTCCTGGGAGCCAACGGCCTGGAACCACAATCCCCGCAGTCATCAGCGAGGCCGACTTCATGAATCTCCTGCGCGAAATTCCCAGTGGAGAGAACATATGTGGATACCATCACTCTCGATTCAAACTTTTGTGAGAACGGGGAGAAATGCTAGCAGTTCGCATGCCCCCATGCCTAACCAAAACTCGATTGGACTGTCCACCAACTATGTCTCTGCGACAAGGCGCAAGACGACGGGATCGCGTTGGTCTTTGTCCTTTACGATCTTAGGCATACATTTGCAACGCGCATGGCCCAGGAAGGAATCGACCTAGCGACGCTCGCGAAAATCCTCGGCCACAACTCTATCCGCATCGTCGAGCGCTACGTTCACCCGACGGACGAGCATAAGAAGAATGCTATGCTCCGGTACGAAGCGAGTCAGGCGAGGGCCGAAGCGGGGCAGTTCCCGAGGACAAATTGAACCCGAGATTTCGCCCTACTTTTTGCCGTACCCCTGGGCCCAAATCAGCCCGATTTTTCCCCATCCAGGCAGAATGCGGCGGAAGCCTGAAAATGAACGGAGCACAGTGGAATCAGGTAATTACAAGAAAACGCTGGAGGCGCGGGTCGGAATCGAACCGACGTATAAAGGTTTTGCAGACCNNCCTTACCACTTGGGTACCGCGCCCGGCCACTTCACAGTAGAACCTCGAGCGTGGGTTTGTCCAGAAGGTGCGGGTGGCACCTTGGTGCACACTGGGGTGAGAGAACGTTCATGGTTCTTCGCTGCGGGATATGTGCTACAACACGGGGCATGAGTTCTACTTTTGATTCGACGGGGAGTTCGTCCGGCTTCACGGCTGCGCCGAGGGCGGTTGCGGCAGCGCCTGGCGTTCGCACAGATCTCGCGCCCGCGAATCTGAAGCAGGATGCATCCTCGATCTGCCCCAACTGCTCCACCGAGTTGCGCGGACACCGCTGCAAAGTGGTTTGCAAGAAGTGCGGCTTCTATTTGAGCTGCTCCGATTTTTATTGAAGGAGCGTCTGATTATCCGTAGAGACGCGGCGGGCCGAGTCTGCCGCGCAGTGAGTTTGCCGGCTGCAATAAGGAGACGGGGCAAGCGCCCGTCTCTGCAGGCGCAAGAACCTCCCTGGCTTTTACAATAGAGAGCGACTTCTTTTAATCCTCACATCAGGAGATTTTCATGCAGCGAAAAGCGAGTGCAGTGTGGAAGGGTGGTCTTAAAGACGGGAAGGGAACGGTTTCGTCTGCCAGCGGCGTGCTTTCGAATACGCCGTATTCTTTTACGACCCGGTTTGAAAATGCTCCGGGGACAAATCCGGAAGAACTGATCGCGGCGGCTCATGCCGGGTGCTTTTCGATGGCGCTGTCGGGACAACTGGGAGCCGCGAACCTGACGCCGGAGAGCATCAGCACGTCGGCTACTCTCACCATGGAGAAGCTCGAGGCGGGCTGGACCATCACAGCCGTGCACCTGGACGTGGTCGCGAAGGTGCCGGGCGCAAGCGCGGAAGCGTTCAGCACGGCGGCGCAGAACGCCAAGGCCGGCTGCCCGGTATCGAAGGTCCTGAACGCGAAGATTACGATGGATGCGAAGCTGGGCTAGCGGCTGATCAAGGTCAGATTCCGGGGGACCTGGCAAAACCGCACAATGTTCCACGTGGAACATTGTGCAGGCTATATTGTACTTATACTACAGTACATACATTCAGGGCAGGCACAACAAACGAAACGGGATATGGACGCGGGAAGGGCGGCACGCCTGTGGCCTCGCGGGCGGAGCTGACGCTAGCTTTGCGAGCGCAAGAGTTGGCGCAGCCGGTGGTTGATTTTGACCGCTTCCTGCGAGGCTTGGTCGATCAACTCCACCCAGCGGCGCGAGTTCTCGGGGGGGCCAGCCTGCGAAATCAGGTAGGTAGCCTGCACGATGGTTTCGAGGGCATTGCTTAGATCGTGGGCCAGGCCGCGGAGTTCGCGGGCGAGTTCGGCGGGGATTTTGTCGGACGTGTTTCCCATGGTCCTGGGGCGGTCTGGCGCGCTGCCAACGACGCTGCGGCCGTTTGACAGCCAGACACCGGTCAGTAGATAGTAGTGTAGTCGCCCTTGATGAGGGCCCTGCCGATTTTTTCTCTTTATGCGGATGTGGCGGAACTGGCAGACGCGCTAGGTTCAGGACCTAGTGGCCGCAAGGTCGTGGAGGTTCAAGTCCTCTCATCCGCACCAAGAACAGTTCTCAGTTCCCAGTTTTTTCGCTCAGTGGCTAAAGCCCCCGTCTTGATTGGAAAATAGCGACCGTTATGTTTCGCGTCGATCCGGTATGAACGTTGGGGTTAGACCGGGGAAGTCAAAGGCGTTACCACGAGGGGCACGGAAGGACACGGGGGAAATCCTGCGACTCGTCAAGGTCGATCTGTCTGCCGCAAACTGTCTTATGCAACTGTCTGACGCACTAAGCTCGATCGGCACCGGACAGGCTGGCGGAAAGGGAGCTATCCGGCCTACGCGAAACTCAAGCCCCGGCGGATAAGCGGTGGGTGCTGCGGCTTTGGGCTATGCCGTACTGGCGGATCTTATAGAGCAGAGCTTTGTAGCTGATCTTCAACAGGGCGGCGGCTTGTTTCCGATTCCAGTTTGTTTCTTCAAGGGCGCGGGCTATGGCGTCGGCCTCGGCTTCATCCTTGGCGTTGCGCGACAGGGACTTCAGGCCGCCGGCGGAATCGGCGCCGGAGTTTCTGGCGGAACTATCGGTGTGCAATCCGCCACCGCCATCGGGCCGGGGCTGAAGCTCAGAAGCGGCCAGCATTTCGTCTCCGAGAACCAGATAGCGCTTGATGAAATTGCTCAGTTCGCGCAGGTTGCCGGGCCAGGAGTGGCGCAGGCATGCCTCCATCAACGGGGGCGAGAGTGGCAGCGGCGGGCGCGCGTAAGACTCCGACATGCGGGACATGAAGTGCTTAAGGAGGATGGGGATTTCTTCCTTACGGTCGCGCAGCGGAGGCAGCGACATGGTGAAAGCGTTCAGGCGGTAGTAGAGATCCTCGCGGAGACGCTTGTTGGCGAGCGCTTCGGGAATATTGATGTTGGTGGCGGCGAGGATGCGGACGTCGACTTTGACCAGGGTGCGGCTGCCGAGCCGCGAAAAGGTCTGGTCCTGGAGAACGTGCAAAAGTTTGGCCTGCAGCAGCGGCGGCATTTCGCCGATCTCGTCGAGCAGGATTGTGCCCTTGTTGCAGAGTTCGAACTTGCCGGGCTTGGGGTGGGTGGCGCCGGTGAAGGCTCCCGCTTCGTAGCCGAAGAGCTCGCTTTCGAGCAGGTCGGCGGGCACGGCCGCACAGTTCACTTTCAGGAAGGTGCGATGGGCGCGCGGGGAAAGCTTGTGGATGAGGCGGGCCAGCACTTCCTTGCCGGTACCGCTTTCACCGAGCAGGAGAACCGGGATGTCGACGTTGGCGACGAGTGCGGCCTGCGAGCGGATCTTCTTCATGGCCGGGCTGGCGGCAACGAAGAACACGTCATCGCAAAGTTCTTCGATGTCGCTGGCGTAGCTCTCGCTCTTGGCGGTGCCGACGCACATTCCAATGACGGCATCGAGTTCGGCTTTCTGAAACGGCTTGGTCAGATAATCGATGGCGCCCAGGCGCATCGCCTGGACGACTTTGCGGGTGTCATTGACGCAGGACAGCATGACGACTTTCAGCCCAGGCCGGAGATGGCGGAGTTGTTCGAGAGTCTGCAACCCGTCGATGCCGGGCATCAGTAGATCGAGCAACACCAGGTCGGGTTGGAGACCCTTCTGGACGCACTCGACGGCTTCTTCGCCGGTGCTGGCGGTTTGAACTTTGTGCTCATCCACTTCCAGCAGGGTGCGGATGTAGCGCAGCATTCCCGGTTCGTCATCCACCAGCAGGATGTTGGCGGCTTGGCTCATTTGGTTCCTCGTGGCGGACTGCTCAGAATTGGTCTCAAGGGGATGAGAAAAGAAAACTTGGCGCCGGCGCCGGGCTCGCTTTCGACCCAGATCTTGCCGCTCATACCCTGAAGAAGGCGGCGGGCAATCGCGAGTCCTAGGCCCATGCCTTCCGCCGATTCACTGCCCGGCAAGCGGAAGAAATCGTCGAAAATTTCGAGGTGAAACTCGGGTCGGATTCCCGGTCCGGTATCGGCAACGCTGACTTTGACTGCATTCGGCTGGTTGGTCGATTGACGGCGGCGATCGCCATTGATTTTCTTGCCCACGCCGCGACGCTCCCACATATGAGGTTCGGCGTGGAGCCAGACGGTGCCGCCCTGAGGCGTGTACTTCGAGGCATTCTCGAGGAGATTGGAAATTACGCGCTGGATCTTGGGGGCATCGAATGCAAATGGAGTCAGCTTGTCGTTGGCCAGGAAATAGAGGGCGAGACCGCGCTCCTGAAAACGGCCCGACCAAAGCCGGCAAACTTCGGAAAGGCAGGCGTTCATGTCGCCTTCGACGAACTGCATGCGCAGTTCGCCGGTTTCGAGCACGCTGAAGGTCAGGAAGTCCTGAATGAACTGCTGCAAGCGCTGTCCGCTGGAAAACATGTCGCCCATCACTTCGCGCTGACGGTCGTTGAGGGGTCCGAGTTTCTGACTCTGCAGCAGCTCAATGTAGCCGTTGAGGATGGCCAGCGGCGTCTTCAGATCGTGGGCGGCGGAGGCCAGAGCGTTGGTGGTCTTGCGATAACGGTCGCGCAACTGTTCGAGCTCGCGGGCCACATCGTCGGCAGCGCTGGGCGCGGAAACTGGCGCGGCGGTCGACGGCACAACTTCTTTCGGACTCGCGCCAGTGGGGGCGGCGCCTGGGCTCTTGTCGGACATGGAAGCCATGGGATACCAAATAACGTCAGTTATAGGGGAGGGGAAACTTTTGCTACCGTTCAGACGAGGGGATACTGTTGATCGTATGTCAGGTGTATTCGAGTGTCAATTAGAAACCAACCCGAAGGTCACCGAAGCGAAAAAAGTTGCACTTTCGTTACGTGACCATTAGTCATTCTAACCCCGGAAATGGCACGGTTACTTCGGTAATCTGCCTGTTGGGTGCGCGGTTTGGACTGATTGCAGGCAGGGTGGTATCGTCTCCGAGTTTGGCCCATGAGATGCGGTATTTAGGGGGGTTACAGACCTCTTTTATGGTGGACAAGACACGTGTCTCGTAGCTTATCGAAGAAGGAAGAACGCAAGTGGGCACGGTTGCGGCTCGCCATTCCGGTTTTTATACGGGCTCGCGATGGAAATGGCAAGGATTCGCTGGAGTTTGCCACGGCCATTAACATCTCTCCTGGGGGTGCTTTGGTGGTGGTTCGGCGTTCTTTGCCCAAATCGGCACTGGTTTCAGTGGAGATTCCGAGTGCTCCGGTCGGGCCCGCGAAGGGTTTGAAGGCCTTTTCGCGGATCATGCAAGCCAAGGCGGTTTGGGTGACGCATTTCGATGACTACCATCTTCTCGGTCTGAAGTTCGCGCGCCCCCTGAGCACCGACACAGCCTCGGTTTCGGGCAGACACATGAGGAAAGCTGGTTCTGCGGTGTGAACTATTTTTCTCTTCTCGGGCCAGTCTCGTAGTAGCACTTCGGTGCCATGCCGAATCCTTCCGCCACCGGCGTATCATCACTCTAAGCCACTCAAAAGTTGAGCGCTTAAGGGAAATCTCCCGGGTCGCTCTGCTCTCCTCCCTGGTTTGGTGCTTGGGATGCACTTTTAGTGCATGCGGGTGACACTCACCGCAATGGGGCATTCAGTCTTATGACGACACTTTCGGTAAGTTATCTGGCGCAGTCGCTCGGCGAGGTTCCCCCTGACAACATAATTTTTGGCCACTCTGAGGTCATGCAGGCGGTTCGTTCGCGGCTGAGCAAAGTAGCTGCGGCCAACGTTCCAGTGCTGATCACGGGCGAGAGCGGCACCGGGAAAGACATCATTGCGCGGCTGATTCATGGACTGTCTCCGTGGAAGACAGGGCCGTATGTAAAGGTCAACTGCCCGGCGATTCCGGGGACGCTGCTGGAAAGCGAGCTGTTCGGCTACGAAAGAGGAGCGTTTACGGGCGCGGTTGGATCGAAGCCGGGACGGGTGGAACTGGCGCACCGTGGCACGTTGTTTCTGGACGAGATTTCCGAGCTCGACCCTTCGCTGCAATCGAAGCTGCTGCAACTTTTGCAGGATGGCCAGTTCTGCCGGATTGGCGCGCAGGAAGACAAGAAAGTCGAGGTGCGGGTGGTGTGCGCGACGAACCGCCAACTGGAAGCGGAGATCGAAGCGGGGACTTTCCGCCAGGATCTTTACTACCGCATCAACGTCGTGAATCTGCGCATGCCGGCGCTGCGGGAACGCCGAGGGGACATTGAAGATCTGTGCGCCTACTTCCTGGAATTCTACAACCGCAAGTTCAACTGCCGGGCGCGGCCTTTGTCGAATGAGGTGCTGGCGGTGCTGCAGAAGTATCACTGGCCGGGGAACATCCGCGAACTGGAGAACCTGATCAAGCGCTACGTGATTCTGGGCCATGAGGAAGTGATCACGAACGACCTGGTGGCGCGCGAGCCCGATTTCTTCAACGGCGAAATCAATCTGGACGGGCCGATTTCCCTGAAGAAAATGACGCGGCAGTGCGTGCGTGAACTGGAGCGCAAGGTGATCCTGAAAGTGCTGCAACAGCACCACTGGAATCGGAAGCAGGCGGCGCGCACTCTGGGCATCAGTTATCGCGCCCTGCTTTACAAGATCCGGGACGCCGGGCTGCCCTCGAACCGCGCTCTGCGCCTGCGGCAGGCGGAGAAGGACAGCGGCGGCGGCAACAACAATTCGAACAGCGGGGCGGCGGCCGACTGAAGCAAGAGAGGTCAGAGGTGTGAGGTCAGATTGCAGAGGTAAGGCTAGGTCAGAGGTATAGAGGTCAGATTGCAGAGGTAAGAAGCGAATCTGCAACCGGCTCGCAAGCGAGCTATACCTCTGCAATCTGACCTCATACCTCTGACCTCGCCTTACCTGAGTCTTCCTTCCAGTTCGCGAAGTGCCGCGCTCCACTCGTTGAGACCCTCGGCCTCAAGCCACAGGTCCTTGAGTTCGGAGTTGGTTCGCACCCTTTCCACGGCGCGGC
>PMBA01000385.1:30277-30476 GCA_003152795.1 Acidobacteriaceae bacterium
ATCGGCAGCGCGGGCGAGTATCGGCCGCAGATCGCCGATCTCCAGCGAGTTGAGCCGGGCCAGGAAGCTCTGCGCGTGTTCATTTTCGAAGCTGCCTGTACCCCATCCCGGCATAAAACCTCTGGCTGGATTATAGAATGCGGGGCGCACACGGCTTCATCGAGCCACCGAGTAGCCTGTTACTCGCGAAGTGACCGGA
>PMBA01000091.1 GCA_003152795.1 Acidobacteriaceae bacterium
TCTCGCAGGAATCATTCTTCTGCTCCTCGCCTCCATGGCGACCGTCGTCCTCGGCTGGGTGAAGGTCAATATGCTGCCCTTCGACAACAAGAGCGAGTTTCAGGTCATCGTCGATATGCCCGATGGCACGCCTCTGGAGCAAACCACGCGGGTGGCGCAGGCACTGGGACAATATCTGGGCACGCAGCCCGAGGTCATCAACTATCAGATCTATGCGGGTACATCGGGGCCTTACAACTTCAATGGTCTGGTCCGGCACTATTTCTTGCGCCGCCAGCCCAATCAAGCCGATATTCAGGTAAATCTGTTGTCCCGTCATGATCGCAAAGCGCAAAGCCACGAAATTGCGCGACGCTTGCGACCAGAACTAGACAAGATTGCTGAGCCCTACGGCGCACGCATCAAGGTCGCCGAAGTTCCACCCGGTCCGCCGGTGCTGCAAACTCTGGTCGCCGAAGTTTACGGGCCAGACTACAAAGGCCAGATTGAACTGGCGGCCCAGATCAAGAAGGTCTTTCAGCAAACCCCCGGCGTAGTCGACGTTGATTGGTATGTGGAAGACCCGCAGACCAAGTATGACCTGAAAGTCGATCTTGACAAGGCGTCGCTGCACGGAATTTCCGCGGCGGACGTTACTCGCACACTGCAGGTGGGGCTGAGTGGCGCCGATGCTGGTCTGTTGCACGATCCCCAGTCGCGTGAGGATGTCCCGATCGAGGTGCGCCTTTCACGGCCTGCTCGTTCCGGCATTCAGGATCTTGAAAACCTCAAGCTCCCCACTCCTTCCGGCGGACAGATCGCTTTGCAGGAGGTGACGACTCTGAAGCAGACCACAATCGACACCAGTGTGTATCGCAAGAATCTGCAGCCGGTGGTCTACGTAACAGGAGACGTTGCGGGTGGAGAGGAAAGCCCGGTTTACGCCATCATGAAGATGAGCGACGAGATCGACAAGATCAAGTTGCCCGATGGNNACCGACCGCTTCTCCATGAAGTGGGATGGCGAGTGGCACATCACGGTGGAAGTGTTTCGCGACCTGGGCTTGGCGTTCGCGGCTGTCCTGGTATTGATCTACGTTCTTGTTGTGGGTTGGTTCCGTTCATTCGTCACGCCGCTAGTCATCATGGCGCCGATTCCGTTGACCCTGGTTGGCATTCTGCCGGCCCACGCCATGATGGGCGCGTTCTTCACGGCCACATCGATGATCGGATTCATTGCTGGTGCCGGAATCATCGTGCGCAACTCGATCATCCTCGTCGACTTCATCGAACTCCGGCGTTCGCAGGGCATGCCGCTGGAAGAAGCCGTCGTGGATGCGGGCGCGGTGCGCTTCCGCCCAATGTTGCTGACTGCCGCTGCGGTAGTCGTGGGTGCAAGTGTGATCCTGTTCGATCCTATTTTCCAAGGTCTCGCCCTTTCCCTGATGGCGGGCGAAGTAGCTTCCACGGTGCTCTCGCGCATGGCGGTGCCAGTTCTCTACTACATGAGTGAGCGGCGAAACGCTGCGAAAACAGGCAAGACTCAGATTCCTATACAGGAGGCACATGTATGACAGTAGAACGCGGACTTCGACTCTTGGCAGGAGCTTTCATCCTTATTTCGCTCGGACTGGGACATTGGGTGACTCCCTACTGGTACCTGTTCACAGCCTTCGTGGGCCTCAACCTGTTTCAATCCGGGCTCACAAACTGGTGCCCTGCAATGATGTTTTTGAAGAAGCTGGGATTGCAATGAAGCAAGAGTCTCCAGATGGGTAAGAGCGCGGCGATCGTACTGGTTCAGCTCCATCCCATGGCAACCCGCGACTCATACCTGACCAAATCTCCAAACTTTCGATTTCGTTCGATGTATGCGCGAGGGTTCGTGAGATCGCTTTCACTTTGCCTTCAATCCTTCGGTGATGAGCGGAGCCTCCGACTTCTGAAGTTCCGCCGCCACTTTTTCCATCTGGCGCATGGCGCGCAGGTGATTTCGTCCCGCAATTTTGAGTACGTCGTCGTCGGAGTACCCGCGCCGCAGAAGTTCCGCAAAAAGATACGGATAGCGCGTGACATTCTCTAGGCCAACCACCATCGAATCCGGCGCGACATCATCGAAGTCGGCCCCAATGCCGATGTGGTCGACGCCCGCAACCTTGCGAATATGGTCGACGTGGTCGGCGACGTCGGAGATGGTACCGCGTGGATGTGGGTTTGCTTTTTCCCAATCGGCGATCCCTTTCGCTATCGCCTCATCGGTGTCAAGACGCGCGTGTAGGTCTCTGAGCGCTGCCGTGCGTTTCGCTTGCCACTCAGGGTACTGAGCCGACACGTAGTCGCAGACGAAGTTTACGTGCACCACCCCGCCATTGTCTGGCATCAGTCGCAACACATCATCCGGAACGCAGCGTGGGTGCGGGTCAAGGGCGAAAGCGTTCGAGTGCGAGAAGATAACGGGAGCGCGCGTCACGTGTAGCGTGTCGCGCATGGTGTCCGCGCTAACGTGGGAAAGGTCCGCGAACATGCCCAGGCGGTTCATTTCCTTCACCACTCGCTCTCCGAACTCCGTGAGCCCGTAGTGTTCCGGTCGGTCCGTTGCGGCGTCGGCCCAATCGAGATTGTCCCAATGCGTCAGCGTCATATAACGCGCACCCAACTCGTGAAAAATGCGCAACGCCGCCGGCGATCTCTCAATCATGTGGCCGCCTTCCACGCCCAGCAGGCAAGCAATACGTCCGGACTGATGGATGCGGTCGATATCGTCTGCAGTTCGCGCTTGTTCCAGGTCGGGCGAACTGCGGATGAAGCGCAGAGCCACATCAAACTCGCGGAGCGCTTCATGCAACGATGTGTGCGTCCTCTCCTTGGCAGGGTGAACCCAAATCGACCAGTACTGCGCCCCGATGCGTCCTTCGCGCAACCGCGGAATATCCGCACAAAGCGTCGGCTGAACCCTGCTCATATCGAGTGACGCCAAGTCGCCTTCGTACGTTTCGAGAAGCATCGATGGCAGATCGTTGTGCGTATCAATGAGCGGAGCCTTCTCCAGAAGCGCCTTGGCTCGGCCGAGCAACTTTGGGTCAGGAACCAGCGATTCCTCGGTAGCGGCCCTAACGCTCGCGAGCACAGAATGAGCGAGAAACGCGGAACCTGTGATCACACTTGTCTGCTGAAGAAAACGGCGACGCGAGATCAAACGGCGGCTCACTAACTTAGGCATAACCTATTCTCCGTTGGAGTCTACAAGAAAGTACCGTAGTGCACGAGATTGGATGGTATGTGGATCTACACACATCGTATCCCCCTGGCGGGGGCGAAGTGTGGGAGCGAGACTCGGTCGGAGAAGGTTCGCTCTTAGGGCGGCCTTTAACCGCATCTTGCCAATGGCACCGGCGTGCTCGCCAGGGTCCAAGATTCAACATGGCTCGGCCTGGGGGTCAGAGCGGGTCAAAGCCCTTCCTGAGGAGTTGAACAGATGAGTTGCCTCGGAACGCGCGCGAAAAGCCACGTGATCGCCAGGCCGGGCTTGGGTATCGCCGTCGGTCTGTGCCACTAGCCTGGTTCCGTCCGCCAGCCGTGTGTGGAGATAGGCCCGCGGTCCCAAGTGCTCCAGCGCTTCGATCTCACCCCGCAACTCGCCCTCCGGCTCCAGCGCCAGGTGCTCCGCCCGAATTCCCAGCTTGATTTTTTCGTTAGCGTTCAGTTTTTGCAACGGCGCGGGTACGGTTATGCTCGTGCCACTCGTAAGCATCAGGGTCAGATGCTGTGCGTCAACCGTTTTGACCTCCGCGTCCAGGAAATTCATTTTCGGTGCGCCGATAAATCCTGCAACGAAAAACGTTGCGGGATGCTGGTAGAGCTCAAGAGGAGATCCCAATTGCTCAACGTTGCCCTGGTTGAGCACCACAATCCGGTCGGCCATAGTCATGGCTTCAAGCTGGTCGTGCGTGACGTAGATCATGGTGGTGTTAAGTTCTCGATGTAGCCGCGCCAACTCCAGACGCATTTGGCCTTGCAGGGCGGCATCAAGATTCGAAAGTGGCTCATCCAACAGGAAGGCCTTCGGTTGCCGGACCATTGCGCGGCCGATGGCCACACGCTGCAGTTGGCCTCCGGAAAGCTGGCTGGGCCTTCGTTCGAGCAAAGGCTCCATTTCCAGGATGCGCGCGACGGTGCGGACCTTCTGCTCTCGCTCTGCTTTCGGGGTTCCGCTCAGGCGCAGGCTGAAGCTCATGTTTTCCGCTACAGTCATGTGCGGATACAACGCATAACTCTGAAACACCATCGCCAAGCCGCGCTTTGCGGGTGGCACATCCTGCGCGGGCGAACCATCGATCAGGACTTCACCTTCCGTGACTTGTTCCAATCCAGCAATCATGCGCAGCAAGGTCGATTTACCACATCCCGACGGCCCCACGAAGGCGATGAATTCACGATCCTGGATCAGCAGGTCAATTCCATGAATCACTTCATGGGTCCCGAACTGCTTGCGCACGTTTCTCAATTCGACTGTCGCCATCGTCTCCAGGCTCCCTTTTACTTAACCGCTCCGAACGATAGTCCGCGCACCATTTGCCGCTGGCTCATCCATCCAAAAATCAGGATGGGAGCAATCGACAGCGTGGAAGCCGCCGATAATTTCGCCCAGAAAAGACCTTCCGGACTGGAAAATGATGCGGTGAACGTGGTCAGCGTCGCGGCTTTCACCGTGGTCAGGTTTAGGCTCCAGAATGCTTCGTTCCAACAGAGAATTATGGAAAGCAGCGCCGTCGCAGCGATGCCTGGTGTGCACAGCGGCAGCAAAACGTGAACCAATTCCTCGATCTGCGTAGCGCCATCCATGCGGCTGGCCTCGAGGATCACCGCCGGCACTTCCCGAAAGAAGGAGAAGAGCATCCACACCACGATGGGCAGAACGCTGATGCTGTCGATCAGGATCAACCCGAAGACGGTATCGAGCAGGCCGAGATCCCGCCACAGGAGGTAAATCGGAACTAGGACGCCAACTGCCGGTAGCATTCTAGTGGAGAGCATCCAAAGCAGAATGTCGCGGGTCCGCCGTGTAGGAAAGAAGGCCATGCTGTAGGCGGCCGGGATGGCCAGAGCCAGAGCCAGTAGGGTCGATCCCAGCGAAACCAGTACGCTATTTCTGGCGAACGCCAGATAATCGGCCCGCTCCAGCACGGCGTGATAGTTCTCCAACGTCGGGTGGAAAAACAATGCCGGTGGGGTGGCGACGGCGGCAATCTCGGTTTTAAAACTGCAGAGCAACATCCACAGGATGGGGAAGAACATTCCCAGAGCAACGGCCCAAACCACGATCGCCAGCTCCCAGCGCACTTGCCCGATGCGTCTCACCGCAGATCCTCCAGGTTGCGCCCCACCACGCGCATGAGAAAAAAACAGACGATGTTCGCCAGGATGATGGCAATCACTCCTCCTGCCGAGGCGCGCCCCACGTCAAAGCCTAAGAGCGCATCGCGAAAGATCAGGTAAGCCAGATTGGTGGAAGCGAGCCCCGGGCCGCCGCCGGTGGCCACGTAAATTTCCGCGAAGAGGCTTAGGAAGAAAATCATCTCGATCATGGCCACCACCGCCATCGGCCGCAACAGATGCGGCAACTGGATGTAGCGGAAAAGTGCGATCGGTCCGCCGCCATCCAGCCGGGCAGCTTCTATCTGCTCGGGGTTGAGCGAGTGTAGCGCCGGCAACAGGATTAGCACGGCAAAAGGGGTCCATTCCCAGCCCACAATCAACACAATCGAGAGCATCGGCATGCGGGAGAAGAATTCGATGGTGCCGAACCCGAGGGAACGCGTGATCCACGCGAAAAGGCCGAACACCGGGTTCATCAGCATGTTTTTCCAGATCAGCGCGCTCACCGTCGGCATCACAAAAAAAGGAGCGATAATCAGCAGGCGGCAAACATTGCGGCCAGGAAAATCCTGGTTGAGCAGCAACGAGAACAGCGTGCCAAAAATCAGAGTGATCGCAAGGACCAGGCCCACTAGGAACAGGGTGTTGCCCATCGCTATCCACAGCGCCCGATGAGTGAGCAAGTCACGATAATTCTCCCACCCGGCGAACGCCGTCTTCCCGGGTCTGAGCAGGTTATAGTGCTCGGCGGAAAACCAGAGCGTCATGGCCAGGGGCACGGCCATCCACAGGAAGAGCGCCCCGACGGACGGAGCGAGCAGTGGCCGGTGCAGGTGGCGGGTCGGTTTGCTAGCAACCTCTCCGGTCACTGGACGGATCTTCCTTTCAGCGAGCGTTCGGCTTCCGCTTGCGACAACGCCAGCGCCTGCTGGACCGTGGCGCGGCCTGCCAGCGCCGCACTGATTTCCTGTCCCACTTCGGCGCCAATGGCCTGAAATTCGGGAATTCCTACGTATTGAACTTCCACGAAAGGAACCAGCGACCGGCTCCCTTTCGTGTAATCTGCGCTCAAGATGGCTTCGCGAACCAGTGGCGCAAAGGGAGCCGCTTGCAGGTAAGCGGGAATTTCATAGGTCGATTTTCGCGAGCCGGGAGGTATTCGCAACCAGCCGAAGCGCTCGCCAACCGTGGCGATGTACTGACGACTGGTGGCCCACTTGATAAATTGCTTAGCGATGTCAGCTCGCTTCGACGAGGCCGGGATCGCAAGTCCCCAACTCCAAACCCAGCCGGGGCCATTGGACACGTTCGCGATAGGTGCTTTGGCAAAATCGGTGGTGGTCGCCACGCGACTCTGGCTGGGATCGAGAAGGTAACCGGCAGCGGAAGTAGCGTCCACCCACATGGCACAATTTCCATTGGCGAAGAGGGCGCGGTTCTCATTGTAGCCGTCGGTGATAGCGCCGGGCGGTCCGTACTTGCTGAGCAAGTCTACGTAAAAGCCCACAGCTTCGGCCCAGGCCCGACTGTTGAGCTGCGGCTTCAAGTCGGAGTCCATCCAGCGGCCTCCAAATGCGTGGACCAGTGTGCTGATGTAGGCGATATTCTGACCCCAGCCCGGTTCGCCGCGCAAACAGATGCCATAAACGTTATGTTCTGGGTCGTGCAGCTTTTGCGCGAACTGGCGTATCTGTTCGTAACTCGGCTGGACGGGCATTTCCAAGCCGGCTTTTCGAAATAGGTCCTTGCGATAGTAGGTAAAGGCACTCTCTCCATAGAAGGGCGCGGCGTACATCCGGCCCCGATAAGAGAGGCCTTGACGCACCACGTCAAAGATATCGTCGTATCCGTAGTCCGCGCCCAGATCATCGAGTGGAACCAGCCAGCCGCGCTCCCCCCAGAGGGGAGCTTCATACGAACCGATCGTTATGACATCGAAGGTGTTGCTTCCCGTGGAAATATCTATCGTCAGACGCTGGCGCAGGATGTTCTCCCCCAGCACTACCCAGTTCAACTTAACGCCGCTCTGTTTTTCAAACTCCGAAGAGAGCTGCTGCATCAAGATCATGTCGGCATTGTTCACGGTAGCGACCGTCAGCTCCGGACGTCGGCCGGGATGATAGAGAATCCATGCGAGGAGCACCACGCCCGCCAACAGTCCGATTGCTTTCCAGATCCGGCTCATAAGTGCCATCCCAGAATCAACGTGGCAAAGGGGTTTGGCTCTCCGCCCCTGCGTCCACAATTCAGCGGGTATATTCGACCCGATCGCGCAAGCTCCTTACAGGACCTGCGCAACCTACATTGCCAGTGCCAGCTTAGCCACAAGCGACGATGACCGCATCCGGCGAGCATCTGCGCGCGATAAACCCTTTGCGACGTTTGCGGAAGATGAGTTTGGTTAGACCGCCGAGTTCGACTTTCGCCATCTGTATCTCATCTCTCAACAATCCTTGATCCGCATTACCACGCCGTATAACCGCCATCCACGCTCAGTACAGACCCGGTGATGTAACTGGCTGCTTCGCTAGCGAGAAAGAGCACCGCCGTGGCTACCTCGCTCGGTTCGCCGCTGCGGGCAAAGGGTGTCATCTCGTCCCAGCATGCACTCCATTCCTTCCTTTGGCGCCCGCGCAACGTCATTGCCGTTGCAATATATCCGGGCGCCACAGCGTTCACGCGCACGCCGAACTTAGCCCATTCGCATGCAAGCGATTTCGTCAGGTGGTGAACCGCGGCTTTGCTCGCATTGTAGGGAGCCTGTGGCTGCGGCTTATTCACGATAATTCCCGACATCGAACCAATGTTTACCACGCTGCCTCGCCGGGCAGCGATCATATGCCCTCCGAAAGCGCGGCAGCAAAAGAACACGCCGTCAAGATTGATGCGCATCAGCTTGTAATACTCTTCGTCGCCATACGCGGTTGCGTCGATGTTATCGGCGTAGCCTGCGTTGTTGACCAGCACGTCGACTTTCCCGTATTTCTTGAGCACAGCATCTGCGACCTGCTTCACAGCCTTTGAATCGGTGACGTCGAGAGGAAACAGCTCCGCCCGGTATCTTTCGTTCGTTAATTTCTCGACCGCCTCTCGGCCGTTGGTCTGGTCAATTTCCAAGACTGCGATCGTCGCTCCGGCTTCCCCCAGAGCACGGGCAATCTCAAAACCGATTCCGCGGCCGGCTCCGGTAACTACGGCGATCTGGTCTTTCAAAAGAAACTTCTCAGCGTACATGATCACCCTCCCAGGATAATGAACCTACTGTCGCATGTTGTGGTAACCCGCTTACGACGAAGAGAACAGCCCACGCCAATGGACTTCACGGTTTCGATTGCCGCGCGGCTTTGTGACGTAGGAAAGGCACGAACCAAGATGTGGAATGCCTCTGGCAGGCCACTCGTGGCGATCCGTCCAAACAGTTCCAACGTCTTGCCCTTCGGGGTGGCCATAAAGACAAAGAAACTGAGGTTTGGCCGCGTCCTCGAGACTGCATCACCTGGTTCAACCACTTCCCAGTCTGGTTCGGCTTCCCCATTTTCGGCAACCACGGTCTTGCCCAGGATTGCCTTCAACTCCCGCGCTGAGATATGGCGTCGACTTGGGGTACGTAGCCCCGGACTACACCTACCCAGGTTTTGCCTCAAAACGTCAATACGCCGGTCACAACGATGATGCGGCCAGAACTGGGCGACCCAAACGATCCATAGGGGCTGGTTGGCGCCACCACGTCGCTTGTGATCAAACCCAGATTGGGGAGCGATGCATTATTGTTCGGCGCGGCGAAATTGGTGTGGTTGAATACGTTGAATGCCTGCGCACCCACTTTGAACTGCATGCTCCCCTCCTGGAAAATGTTCTTATACACGCTCAAATCGACGTCGGCGTAGTGCGGCCCATAGAAGGCATTACGCGGCACGTTGCCGAAATTGGTCTGCGCAGGATCGTTGTACGGGTCCTGATTCGATACCCCAGAACCGTTAAAGAAATGGCCCTGGAAGCACGGGTGGGAAAACGAATTACAGGAATGATTGAAGTGATTGTCCAGTACGTCCGCCAGCACGTAGTAATTGCCTGTGCCGTTGTATAGGTCGTTTTCAGCATTGCTATTGAACACGCTGAAGGGAAGGCCGGACCGCCAAAAGGCCTTGCCGCCAATCGTCCAGCCACCTGCGGCAAAATTAACAATTTTGTTTCGGAAATGGTTCGGCTCAACATATATGAGATCGGCCAGAAAATTATGGCGGATGTCATAGTCGGCGTTCGAGTACATCAGCAGCGATGTGTGGTTCGGCACAATCTGGTAAGGAAGGCCATTGTTGTTAAAGTCCTCAGACTGGCCGCCGTTAGAAACGTCGTCGAGTGCGTGTGAATATGTGTAGGAGAAATTCGCAGTCACACCGTAACGATTGATGTGCTTGTAGATAACCGAGATCCCGTTATATCCAGATATGGCGTTATCGTTGATAATTCCCATCTGTCCGAACCGCGGATCGGGCGGATTGACCGGAACGTCCTCGAAACTGGTATAGGCCGATGGAGGCGTGTATGCGTTTCCGGCCAGGTTCTGGTTAATTGCGTAATCGTAGCTGACCAGATCGTAGCCATGGTTCCCCACGTAGGAAAGGACCACAGCATCGGAACGGTCGAGCTGCATCTGGATTTGCAAACTCCACTCCAGATATTTCGGGCTCACAACGTGCTGCGGAGTCAAGTAGTGGGCGGGCGCAAAGAATGGTACGCCCGGCGGCAGCGACGCCTCCAGTTGGTTAGCGTTCAGCCCTGTGGAGAACCCGGCCGTAAGAGCGTTGTAGGAAGCGAGGGCGAAGGCTGGCGCGCTTCCCGGCCCCTGCCCCACGTTTCCAGCCTCTACGAATGCGCCGTAGTTGTCGGGAAAGGTCAAGTACTGATTTTCGATCAACGCGCCGGGAAATGCGTCCGCGAAGACGCCCACGCCGCCGCGGAGGATGAACTTTCCGGTGCCTTTTGTATCCCAGTTGAAACCGAAGCGCGGCTGGATGATGGCCATTTCCAGTGAGGAGAAGACTTTGTCATAGCCGGTAGCGATGGTCTGGTTGTACGGTGTGTCCAGGGTGACGTTCGTCGGTGGAAAGCCGCCGAGATAGCGCGAAAAACAACTCGTGTTGCACCGGATATTTCCATTGCGGTCCACGCGGACACCGTAATCGAGAACCAATCGCCGAGTGGCCCTCCATTCATCCTGCGCGTAGATGCCGTAGTTGTAACCAGCCAGACTGATTTCCTTGACTTGATCAAAGGTCTGCTGAAAGTTCGAACCTGCCGATCCCGGCAGCACGCCGCCGGCGAGGTCGCCAAGACTGTTGAAGGTGTAATACCCGGCGTATGTATTCACCGTCGGGTAGCCGTCGGTGATGTCATATCGCTTGAAGTTGGCCCCGAATTTCAGATTGTGGCCTCCTTTCAGCCAGGAAAGATCGTCCACGAATTGATATTGGGTGGAGTTAGTTGTTGTAGGATGGCCGCCCCAATCGAAACCAACTCTGCCACTCTGGCCCAGCCCGGTGGAAAAGTTGGTGCCGCCATCGGAACCATTGTTGAACTGCGCGGGCGATACCGCCAGCGTCTTCTGCAGATTTGCGGGGCCGAACGGCCACGAATAGTGGAAGCCCGATGCAATAAATTGATTGGTCACATTGGGGCCAAAAATGTACGTGTGGTTCAACTGACCGTTAAAAATGGGCTGCTTGCTGACCACGTTCAATAGTGGATTCACGACGCTGATGAAATTCGGCTGGAAGCCCTGATCGTCGCTAATCCGGACAAAGAGCTTCTGCTTGTCGTTGATGTTCCAGTCGCCGCGGCCAATGATCATATACTCGGTCAGTGCGCCGCTTGTTACGCCCGCCGCCGACGTCATGCACGCAATCGCCGTTCCCGAGGCGCCGGTCGGAACGGTGCCGAAATACGTGTTCGGCTGGCCATACACCGGTGTACCGGCATACGAGCCGCAACCGAGAGTCCCGCTCAAATCCTGAAGCGGACCGTTTCCTGTCGTGACCGGCGCGGCGGTGCTGTAAAACGGTGACGTCTGCAGCAGATTAAACATCTGCGTATAGAGCGGCACGCTGCCGGCAGGAATTGTATTCAGGGTCGTGTTCTGAAATGCGGCGGTGGGAAAATTGACATAGCTGGTGGATGGCTGAACGTACCGAATACCTTCGGTGTCAGCGAAGAAAAACAACTTCTTGCGGATAATCGGACCGCCAATCTGGGCTGAATATTGGTTGGAAACAGCCTTTTGCCGCGGTATGCCATTCAGGTTATTGAAGAAATCATTGGCGTTCAGGACGTCGCCGTTGTAGGTGTAATTCAACAAGCCATGGATGCGGTTGGTTCCGCTTTTCGTGACGTAGGTTTGGACAGCGCCCGCCTGACGACCCCATTCCGTGCTGTAGCCGTTCTGTACCAGCGACGCCTGATCGATTTCCGACGCACCGATGCTGAGCGTGGATGCGCCGACAGTGGAGACGTTGAAGAATGAGTCCGTCTGGTCGGCGCCGTTCAATATGATGAGGTTGGAAATGCCTGGAAGTCCGGCGGAACTGAAATTCCCGGTGGAAAATCCGTGGGAACCGTTCGTGTTTACTACAACGCCGGGCGCGGTGAAAGCAAAGGTCGTGATGTCACCGCCGGGACTAGGCAGGTTTTCAAATTGCTCCGTGGTAAACGTCGTGGTTATGTTGGCGGTCTGGGTGTCGACTAATTGCGCATTGTTCGCGCTGACCGTAATCGTCTCTTTGCTGCCCGTCGGGGTCACGGTCAAGTTGGACACGGACTGTTGGCTGACGAGAATCAAGACCGAAATCGCATTCGACTGGAGTCCCTGGGCGGAGGCCGAAACCGTATAGGCGCCCGGCTTCAGGAACGGGACGGTGTACAGACCGCGGTCGTTCGTCGTCAGCGTGCGGGTAGCGCCGGTAGCGGTTTCCACGACGGTGACCGTCGCTCCGGGAACCACAGCTTCCGTGGAGTCGGTGACGACGCCGTTCAGGCTTCCGGTGACGGCCGTTTGAGCCGATGCGTAGGGAGTCCCGTTCCAGCAGAGCATTCCAACCATCGCAATGGCGGCAACAATCCAAAACCGACCGACGCTCACTCCGAAGCGGCCGGAGAACATTCGATGAAGACCCAAGGACGATCTGCACGACGTGAAATGGAAAGCAAGTACTTGGTTGCGCATTGGACCCTCCATTTGCTTCTTTGACAATTCAAGGGCAGTCGGAGGAATTCCAATCCGGGCTCCCCGGGCTGCGATCTTGCGGTCGCGCGACATTTTGTCTCTTACCCTATACTCCCCCCTCTCTTCGGTTGTCAATAATGAAAAGAATCGATTCTATAATCCAATATTGACACGCAACAAAATATGTCAGGTGAGGGGATAGAAAAGTCGCTATCTATATTTAGGTACATACATATACCAATATTCAGATTGTTCCAAGTGGAGCGGGTGAATCGGATCATGATCGGAATATCGATACTATCTAGGAAGTTTTTCTATGCTGTGGATCAAGCTGTCGGAGCAGGCACAGTCTCGGGCTTCGCCCAAGGCTGGCGCCTCAGCGATTCAGAGCTGCAAAAGGAGAAGGGGATTGCTGGTGAAGCGCACCGCGAAATCTAAGTTCCTACCGCCCCCGGCCTTTGTCTACCAGTGCGGGGTCGGTGGCGGGGGCCAACGCGTCTTGTTTTGTGAATCGGTCTCCCCTGGAACGGCTCGCGGCGAGTTATGGAACGCCGCTCTACGTGCACTCGACAGCGATGATCCGCGAGCGCATAAAGGCATTCGCCCGCGCTTTCCGCTTGATCCCGCACACGCTTTGCTATTCCGTGAAGGCCAACTCCTCGTTGGCGATCTTGCGCTTAATCGCGCGCGAGAGTGCGGGGTTCGATGTGCTTTCCGGGGGAGAGCTCGAAAGAGTTCTACGCGTGGATCGCCACGCAGCAAACCGCGTGGTCTATTCCGGTGTCGGTAAGACCGTGCCGGAAATGGAGCTCGCCCTACGGGCCGGAATCCTCCTGTTCAACATTTCCTAGCTTGTCAATTCACAGTATAGAATCGATTCTATTTATTGTTGACAGCCGAAGATGAGGGTGTTGCCACTGCCACTGTTATTTTGTTCTCCATCGGCATGCCTGCTCATGGAAGAGGGAACATGATTAGAGCGTCGACGATATTGATCGCGGCCCTCCTGCTCTCCGAGAGCATCGCAAACACTCAAGCTCCCGCCGTCTCCGCACCGGAGGTCACAACCGCGTCCGGAGTCCTCGCAGGTATCCATTTCGGTCCCGGGCGGAGTGAGGTAGCCTTCCTCGGCATCCCCTACGCTGCACCGCCCATCGGCAACCGTCGTTGGCTGCCGCCACAACCGGCGAGCAACTGGTCTGGCATCCGCTCGGCGAAGCAATTCGCTCCAACTTGCCCACAGCTCCCCTCTTCGTGGTGGCCGGAAATGGCGGGTCGTGAGCGCTTGGAAACCAGTGAAGATTGCCTTTATCTCAACGTCTGGACCACAAACCTGCCGGACGCCATGAAGCAGCCGGTGATGGTGTGGATCCACGGAGGCGGCAATGTGGAAGGCTCGAGTCAAATACCACCTCTTGCTCCGGCACTCGCTCGAAGAGGAGTTGTGGTGGTCACCGTCGAATATCGTCTGGGGGTGCTCGGTTTCTTGGCTCATCCGGCCCTGACAGCCGAATCACGGCATCATTCCTCCGGAAATTACGGCTTACTTGACCAAATTGCCGCACTCGAATGGGTACGGCACAACATTGCAGCCTTTGGGGGCGACCCGAACTCAGTCACAATATTTGGCGAATCGTCCGGCGCAGAGGATGTTTGCCATTTATTGGTATCGCCTCTCAGTGTGGGACTCTTTCATAAAGCCATTCTTGAAAGTAGCGTCTGTTTGGATTCTGTTTATTCTGCCTTGACAATACCACCAGACTTCTACGGCAATCACCGACTCGGAGAAGCCTTAGGCATCCGACTTTCTGCTGCTCTTGGAATCGCGAATGATACGAATGCGCTGGCCTCTTTGCGCGCTCTGGCACCGGACAAGCTGCTGGAAGCGGCGCATAACCTAATGTCCGCAGACTTCGATGTCATCGTTGACGGATGGGTGGTGCAAAATCAGCCCGCAATAACCTTTAAGATGCGACGCCAGGCGCTGGTCCCCGTGCTGGTCGGCAGCAATGCCGACGAGACTACGGTCTTCGGGAAACCGTCGCCGCTCGCTACCACGGATTCTCGCCCGAAAAATATCGCGCAATACCGGCAGTGGCTGGCGAACGAATTCCGCGAGTTCGCCAACGATGTTTGGAAAGTCTATCCTGCAACCTCCGATGCGGAGGTCGAGAACGTGCTTGTTCGTATGCAAACGGATTACGGCTATGGATTTGGATCGTATGCGTTGGCGAAAGCAATGTCGGACGCAGGCCAGCCTGCGTATCTGTACTACTTTACTTACGTCGGACGCGATCCTTTTGCCGTGCTTGGCGCATTCCATAGCGAGGAAATGATGTTTATTGGTGACACCTATTGGAAAAGCTGGGTGCCCAACTCAGACGATGAGAAACTCTCAAAAATAATGGGGGACTACTGGGTGCAGTTCGCAAAAAGCGGCAACCCCAACCGTCGCGGTCTTCCGGAATGGCCCCTCTATAAAGAAAAGAGTGGGCGGTGTATGGAACTTGGGCGCGAAGTAAAATCCCGTTCGNNGGATACGCTGTCTTCGAGCGCATTCTAAAATCACGGTTGACTGAAATCGATCCCGTCAGCAAGCCTTCGCAATGATTAGCGCACCCGAATCGCCGGGCGCGCACACCGACGCATCCATCGACTTGTGTAATCCGGGGCTACTTCGCCCCGCTGCAAGTCGCCCCAGTATGCCAGTTCATGTCCGCCTCGCGCTGTCGACACTCATAACCACCTGCGTTTGGGGGCCACTGCGAACGCAGGCGATCTGGATCAGCTTGGGCAACACGTCACCGAAGCAGCTGTCGCGGCGTGGCTTTCCGAAGGCTACTACGGCCTCGTGCGCCAGCGACAACCGCTTCTCGTTTGTCGGAGGCGCTAGCGGTGCCAATTTAGCGAGGCCGCGATCGACCAATCTGGTGACTCCCCGGATGTTGTCATAGATCAGTGCAGTGAGCCCCGCCGCGCCCCCTTCTGCCCACCGCGGCTTACGCGGAACTGATTCGACTCGATCGACGTGGCCAAGTGAGATTTCGCCATTCGCGTCGGAACGCTTCCAGTTTGACAAAGTCAAGCCACCTTTCGCCTGATCATCGGTTTGTGATCGCATTGCATTCGCCTGATGGAGTCGTTGAAACCGGACTGCTAAACCGCCCCACAGAGAAAAAGGTAACAAAGCCCGCCTGCAATACTGAGGGTGACATTCTCTCCAGTCCGGTTCGGTGGGCAATTTATTGCGAAATACGGACACTTCTCGCGTATTTCGCAGCGAGAGGTGCGGATTTTCTCTGCACTCTAGACTGTGTGGCGGAGAGGGAGGGATTCGAACCCCCGGTACCCTTTCGGGTACGCCGGTTTTCAAGACCGGAGCCATCA
>PMBA01000039.1 GCA_003152795.1 Acidobacteriaceae bacterium
CAGGAGAAATCAATCCAATGGTTCGTGTAGGAACGGTCGTTCGGACTCTCATTCTGTGTGGCCTGGCAGTGACAACGCTGGCCTTCGCCAAAACCGACAAGAGCAAAACCATCGTGACCTACCCGTCGGCGTTCGGGGTATCGCAGCCGGTGGCGGACCTTCCGCTCGATCTGTCGATCTTCCCGAGCCAGGAAATGCCGGAACCGGGGCCGGGACCGCTGCGGTCGAAGAGCGCGGTTGGTCCGTGGCAGCAGGAAGACCCGGTGTTGCAGAAGGAAGCGCTACCTCCGGTAGCGGCGACGCAAGGCGTTAATTTCGACGGTATTGCATCGCCGGGGTATGCGCCTTCAGATTCCAACATGGCAGTCGGTCCGAACTACATCGTGGAGACTGTGAATGTGCAGTTCGCGGTTTATGACAAGAGCGGCGCGACGATTGCGGGGCCGACCAACATCCAGAGTTTATTCACGGGGCTGGCCGGCAACTGTAGTTCGGGCACATACGGCGATCCTATCGTGCTCTACGACCGTCAGGCGGACCGTTGGCTGTTGAGCATGATCGGCCACGGAAACGGCGCCTCGGAATGCATTGCCGTGTCGAAGACAAATAATCCGGCGGGGGCCTACTTTCTGTACGGCTATGCTTTTGGGGTGAAATTGAACGACTACCCGAAACTGAGCACGTGGGCGACGGCGAGCAATGCGGCATACCTGGCGACCTACAACATTTTTGGTCCGTTGAATTTTCTGGGCGCGGATCTTTGCGGTTTCGATCGCAGCAAGATGCTGGCCGGGGACTCGACGGCGGCGCAACTCTGCCAGATAACGCCGAATTCGGAGTTTGGTTATCTTCCGTCGGACATCGACGGGCCGACCACACCCGCGGACGGCACTCCCGGTCTGTTCATTTCATGGCAGAACAACAATCCCGGCCAGTTGTACCTGCGTAAGCTGACNNACGATGTCATCGCCGGTGACGATCAGCGTAGCGAACGACACGCTGGCGTGCGGCAGCGGGGGCACGTGCGTCCCCCAGGCAGGAACAACGCAGACGCTGGACACGCTCGGGGACCGCATGATGTACCGCTTTGCGATCCGGCACTTTGCCGATCACGATCGGGCGGTGGTCAGCCACTCGGTGGGCAACGGCAGCCAGGTGGCGGTGCGCTGGTATGAACTGTATGACCCGGCGGGCAGCGTCACGCTGAACCAGCAGGGAACGTTCGCGCCGGATACGGATTATCGCTGGATGTCGAGCATCGCCGAGGATCAGAACGGGGATATCGGACTGGGATACAGCGCGTCCAGCAGCAGCATTTATCCTGGGATTCGCTTTACCGGCCGAGTGCCGAGCGATCCGGCGGGCACGATGGAGACCGAAGCCAGCATGGTGTTAGGTACGGGAGCGCAGACGACGGGTCTGTCGCGTTGGGGCGACTACACGGCGATGGTTGTTGACCCGAGCGACGACTGCACCTTCTGGTACGTGGATCAGTACGAGCAGGTCAGCGGCACCTTCAACTGGCACACGAACATCGGGTCGTTTGTGTTCAGCGGCTGCTCGGGGAGTCCGAACTTCAAGCTTTCGCCGGCGCCGGGCAGTGTGACGGTGACGCAGGGCAACAGCGCGACGAGCACGATCACGGTGGTTCCGCTAAGCGGATTTACGGGCAGCGTCAATTTGAGCGCCTCCGGTCTGCCCAGCGGCGTGACGGCAGGGTTCAACCCGAATCCCGCAAGTTCGACAAGCACGTTGACCTTGACGGCCAGCGCAACGGCGGCTACCGGAACGGTCACAGTAACGATCACGGGTACGTCGGGTGCCTTGACCAACACCACAACGCTCAGCCTCACGGTGAACACCAGCGGTGGCAGTCCGGCGGTCACGCTGACGCCAACGTCTCTGGCGTTCCCGAAGCGGGTGGTGGGAACGACCAGCGCGGTTAAAACGGTGACGCTGACCAACAGCGGCGCCGCGCCGCTGAACATCAGCGGCCTTGCCATCAGCGGCGACTTTGCCCTCAGAAGTGCGGCCAAGTCTTGCGCCGTTGGTACGCCGGTCGCGGCGGGCAAGACCTGTCTGATCAAGGTCACGTTCACTCCCACCCAGACCGGAGTGCGTAGCGGCAGCGTGACCATTACGGACAACGCACCGGACAGTCCGCAGAGCATCGCTCTGACGGGAACGGGTAAATAAGCGGAAGCAGACTCCAAAACGCACTACTACGGGGCCGCGCAAGCGGCCTCGTTTTTTGCTGGAAGGATTGTGGTCGAGGGGCTCTGGTCAACTTTACGGCTGCAATTCGTGTAAGATTCTGGAGGCGAGTACAGTGCACCGCTTCTGCGTGGGTTGATCCTGCCGGGCCGGTTCGAGATGGGCCGGCGTTCGTTGATCAGCAATGACGATACTCCCAAATTAGCAGGTAGAACCGCGGCCCATGGGCAGGCGGCACATTCCTGTCAGGAGAGAGACAAAATGGCGAAAATCGCAAAGACAGCCGACCGGAAGAAGGTCATGGACACCACGAAATCGACCGCATGTCCCAAGTGCGGCAAGGAAACCCGCATTGTCAAGCGCATGAAAGATCGGGAGCGCGGGGTGCCCGGCGGGATCTATATTTCGTGCTCGGGCTGCGAGTTTTTTGAAAAGCTGTGAGACGAGTTCTCAGTTCTCGGTTCTCAGTTCTCAGTCAAAACCGACCACACAACAGAGCGGGCCGCGGCAAATTGCCGCGGCTCTTGCTATTTCTGAGAACTGGGAATTGAGAACCGAGAACTGCTCTATCCGATCTGTCCTAGAATCGCGCGCGCCTCGGCGGCAGGGTCGGCGGCATCGGTGATTGGGCGGCCAACGACGATATGGGAGGACCCGGCGGCGATGGCTTCGGCAGGGGTGACGACGCGGGCCTGATCGTCATGACCGCTGCCCGCTGGGCGGACTCCTGGAGTCACAATGGCGAAGTC
>PMBA01000078.1:0-4042 GCA_003152795.1 Acidobacteriaceae bacterium
TCGGTACGGCCACCGCCGATGCTGAAACTGCCGGCCGCGCCGTTCTCGTCGTTCTGGTCGGTCACGCCCGGCTCCAGACGCGCCAGGTCGAGAATGTCGCGTCCGTTCAGAGGCATGTCCACAAGTTCGCGACTGGTTACCGAAGCTCCGAGCGTGGAGTTGTAAGTTTCGACCTGGGACGCCGCCGCGTTCACTTCCACGGTTTGCGAGGTGGCACCCACGGTGAGGGTCACGTCGACGCGCAACGATTGATTAATCTCGAGCGAGTAGGGCTTGGTCACCGTTTTCCGAAATCCCTCCTTCTCAACCGTGACGCTGTAGTTCCCGATCGTAAGATTGAGCACCTGGTACTGGCCACCCGCGTCGGTAGTGGTGCTGTTCACGATTCCGGTGGATACGTTCTTCACGTTGACCGTCGCCTTGGGGACAACAGCGCTCTGCGGGTCCATGACTGTACCGACGACCTTGCCGGTAGCATCTTGCGCAAGAACCGGGGGCGCCGCGACCAACAAGGTCAGAGCGACTAGAACAGCCAACATGAGTTCGGTTCGTGAAGTCATATCATCTCTCCTGGGATGCGCCAAATACTAACAAAGCTCGCCCGCGGTTTGCACGCTCTCTTTAGCTTTGCTCAACTCCCGCAAACAACGGTGCGTTTTTCGGATGAGTCTGCGCTTTGCGACCCGGCCGAACTCGGCATTCTACACCTAGACCCGCCACGCCGCCGAAAAACGCGACCACCGGCATCTTCTCTCGCGATTGACCGCAACAACTCCTTCGGCCCAAAGACGATAAAGATTATCTTGTTACCCCGGACACTTCCCTTCTGCGCCGGTTTCGCCAAGAATAGAAGCTTATGGTAACGGGAGCCTCCGCCAACCCGGTCGGGATCGGCATGGCCAGGGCGATCGAGCGCTACTTCAATGTGGCGCTTTATCTGCTCGTGCTCACTGGCTTCGGCGCGCTGGCTTCGACCGGAGGACTGGATCTGCCGGCGGTGGTTCTGGTCGGGCTGGCCCTCGCCCTCCGCGGATTCCAACTTCTCACCCGGCGCGAGTTCGTCATCCCGGAACGCTGGACCACGGTCCTGACCCTGATTTACGTTTTCGTCTACCTCGCCGACTATTTTTTCCTTTCCCGCGGCTTTCTGGCGGCAAGCGTTCACCTGGTGCTGTTCACCATGGTCATCCGCCTATTCTCCTTGCAGCGCCCGCGCGACCACTACATGCTGGCGGTGCTTTCGTTTCTCATGGTGCTGGCCGCCGCCGTGCTTACGGTCGGCAGTGTGTTTCTGCTTTCCTTCGCGGGTTTCCTGCTGGTTGCCGTCATCACTTTTGTGCTGATGGAAATGCGGCACTCGGTCGCCACCGAGCAAACCCACGCCCAGGATGTACGCCCTGCCGCGTTTGGCCCTGATTCTCCACAGGCTGCCTCTCCCGGGCGGCGCATGGCCTACGCACTGTTGGCAATCGCCCCGGCGCTGATGCTGATGATCCTGGCCGGCAGTTTTCTGATCTTCTTCGTGCTGCCCCGCATTTCGTCACGCTACCTGAGCGCCTACACGCCCACCAGCGATCTCTCCACGGGCTTCAGCGATCGCGTCCAACTGGGGCGCATCGGACAGATTCAGCAGTCGAGCGCCGTGGTCATGCACATCGAGATCCAGAACGACGTACAAGGCGGCTACGACTTGAAATGGCGCGGGATCGCGCTCAGCGCTTTTGACGGCAGAGTCTGGTCGAATGCGTATGAACAAACCCAGGTGCAGTCGGAGGGGTACGGCCGCTATCGGCTGGCTCCGTTGCTGGACCCGCGCGGCGCGCCGGCGGCCGCGGGCCGGACCATTCACTATCGGGTGATGATGGAACCGCTCGGAACGAACGTCTTTTTCCTGGCGGAGAGACCGCTGAATCTCACCGGGAATTTTCGCCAGGTAAGTGTGGATGCGGGGGGCGCAGTCTACGACCTCGATTTGGAACACCCGATCAACCGCTATGACGCCGAATCGCAATTGGCCGTCACCGATAGCGACGAGCTTCGTTTGGCGGCAAACACCGCCCCAGGAGGGATGGAGCAGTATCTGAAACTGCCGCCCCTCGATGTTCGCATTCCGAAGTTGGCCGAGGAAATCACCGCGCTGGCTCCCAGCAACTACGACAAGGCAGTCGCGCTGGAGCAGTATCTATCGACCCACTTCGGATACACGCTGGAACTGCCCCGGACGATGCCGCCCGATCCACTGGCGAATTTCCTGTTCGAAAGAAAGAAAGGTCACTGCGAGTATTTCGCGAGTTCAATGGCAGTCATGCTGCGATCTTTGGCCATCCCGTCACGAATTGTAACGGGGTTTCGCGGCGGTGAATTCAACGACCTCACTGGCCAGTATGTGGTGCGAGCCAGTGACGCGCATTCGTGGGTCGAGGCGTACTTCCCCGGAACCGGTTGGATCAGTTTTGATCCCACTCCGGCGGGAAGCCTGCCGACGCGGACGGGTTGGTCGCGGATGCAGCTCTATGTGGATGCGGCTGCGTCTTTTTGGCGCGAATGGATTATCAACTACGATGTCAGCCACCAGCGCACTTTGGGGAAGGACGCGGCTTACGGCAGCCGGCGTTTCTTTGACCAGGCTCGACAGTGGATTGGGCGGCAGCATCGGGCCCTGCTGCGGTCGGCACGGCGCGCGGGCGGGCACTTCGCCACCTTTCCGGTGCGATGGCTGGGTGGGCTCATCGCTTTCGCGGCGCTTTTGATCACGCTGCTGAATCTCAGGCGCCTGATCAACGGCCTGCATGACCGCAAACTGCGGGCCCATCCCGAGCGCGCCCCGCGCGAATCGGCCGCTCTCTGGTATGACCGGATGGTGGGCCGTATGGCACGCCTTGGTTGGCGCAAGACGCCGTCACAAACACCGCTGGATTTCGTTGCGGCCATTCAGGAAGATGCTCTGCAACAGAAGGTGGCGAATTTTACGCGCGCTTACGAGTCCGCGCGCTTCGGCAAGTCGCTGGACGACGCCCAAAGCCTACCTCAGCTTTTCAATGACATCACGTCCGCCCCAGCCAAGGATTCCAGAAAAACGTCTGATCACGCAGCCCTTCGCTAGCGGAAAGGCGAGGGCAGCCCCTGGCTCCCTTCAGAACCGGTGAGCGATCCCGGCGCCTACGTAGTAGTTGTGCTGGCGGCTCTTGCCGGTATCAATATTCAGATCGGGAGCTCCGGAGTAGAAATCGCGGGCTTCGAACCGCGCACCCCACCGATGCCAAAACCACACATCCAGTCCAGCTCCCACCTGAAGCACGCCAGTGTTGCTGCCCGTGGGGCCGGGGTTCGGCCCGTAGAAATTGAGCGACGAGGCTTCCCGGAAACGTCCATAGCCGCCGCCCGCGCTCACCCACGGGCTGACTGAGTCGCCGGAAAAAATGTTCACCCGCACCGATGGAGTCACGAAGAGCGCTCCAATGTCTTTGGGAATCTGGTTCTCGCGGTAGTTCAGGTCCATCCGAAAATACGCCGCGACCGGCAATTCCGCATAAATTCCAAAAATCTTATGGCTCTTGAGCAGGCGGCCGTAATTGAAGGCCACGCCTTGCTCATTTCCGAAATGAATCGGCAAACCCGAACTTGGCACGGTCACGGTGCTGACGAAGGTTCTCCCCGCGGTTAATGAAAGCTCATTGACTTGCGCCAAGGCGGCGGAAACCAGAAATATAACTGGCACAACCAGAACTGCGAGGCGTTTAGCCGACATCTCTCCTCCGGAGGTAGTGAAGGATGTAGTTTTGTTTCAATAAGATTAGCACGGGCTGCAGATCGGCGGAAAACATAACGTACCGTTTCTGGTGCTCTGCTTCAGCTGTCCGGCGCAACCGCGAGTGGCAACCCATGATGCTAGAATTGGATAGATCTGTTTCCTTCTGATCGTTGTCGTCATCGTCCCAGTGCCCATAAAGAAAAGCATATCCGCGACTGCGGGGCTCGCTGCCCCGGCCAAGGTAGGTTTTGTGAGCCTCGGCTGCCCCAAAAACCTCGTCGATAGCGAGGT
>PMBA01000078.1:4110-8799 GCA_003152795.1 Acidobacteriaceae bacterium
CTGGTCGAGCGTTTTCACGATGAGATTCGAAAGAATATTCCTGAGGTGGACGCGGTCGTCGGCACCGGCGAGTTGGAGAAAATTCTGGCCGCTGCCGGCGTTGCGGAAATGCCCCGCGCACCGAGTCCGTTCAACATTCTGACTTCAAACCCACCAGCCTCGCGGCCCGAGGGCGATCATCGCCGCGGACAGGGGCGCTTCAAGCGCGATGCCTGGGACGGCGCGGTCGCCGACCTCCCCAACTACCTTTACGACGACCANNGGTTGCGATCATCCCTGCAGCTTCTGCATTATTCCCCAGCTGCGGGGGCAGTTCCGCTCGCGGCGTTTCGAATCCGTCATCGCCGAAGCCGAGCGGCTGGCGCAATCCGGGGTGCGCGAAATCACGCTCATCGGACAGGACACAACCTGCTACGGCGAAGACCTTGGGCTGAAAGATGGCTTGGCGCTGCTGCTGGAAAAACTGGCGGGCGTGGAAGGCCTGCAGTGGATTCGCTTCCTCTACGCGTATCCCAACAAAATCACGGGCCGGCTGCTGGCGACGATCGCCGCCCACGAAAATATTTGTTCCTACATTGATGTACCGCTGCAGCATGCCTCGCCGTCCGTTCTGAAGCGCATGAAGCGCGGAGGCGGAGCCGATGTGTTCTTGCGCTCGATCGAGAAAATGCGGCGTGTAATACCCGGCGTTACGCTGCGNNATTGTCGGCTTCCCCGGCGAAACTGAAAAAGAATTCCAGGAACTTTGCGGATTCGTGAAAGATGCGGCCTTCGACTGGATGGGCGCCTTCGGTTACTCGGACCAGGAAGGCGCGGGCGCCTTCGATCATGACAAGAAACTCTCCCCTCGCGAGATCGAGAGCCGCCGCAAGTCTCTGATGTCGATCCAGAAGAAGATCAGCCGGGCCAGGAAGAAGTCGCTGATCGGACGCGAATTCGATCTGCTGCTGGAGGGAACTTCGACGGAGTCCGACCTCCTGCTCGAAGGCCGCACCGCGATGCACGCGCCGGAGATTGACGGCAAAGTTTTCGTGAACGATTATCCCGAAGGCAATGAGCCGAAAGAGGGAGAGTTTTACCGCTGTCGCATCACGGCGGCGCACGATTATGATTTAGTGGCAGAAATCGTTTAAGGTCAGAAGTCAGAGGTGAGATTGCAGAAGTCAAAATCACCCCGAGCAGAAATATCCTCACATCTACAATCTCACCTCTGACCTCTGCAATTTGACTATGCCGCGCAAACGCCCCATCAAGCTCCGCTGTCCGATCTGCAAGAAGCCGGTAAAGTCCGCCGACCCGGACTTCCCTTTTTGCAGCGACCGCTGCCGCCTGATCGATCTCGGCAAGTGGGCCAGCGGCTCCTACGTAATTTCGTCGCCCATTGACGACGCCGAAGAAGCAGTGCGGCAAGACAGCCTCGACGACGAGGACGGAGACTGATGAATCCTCCTCCCGAAGTCGCCGACGGCCCCGCCGCTCCGCTGAGGGCCGCTCCGCTCTGGGCAACCCTGGTCGCGACTTTCTGCGGCGCCGGACGCCTCAAGCCCGGTCCCGGCACCTGGGGATCGCTGGCCACAGTCATCGTGTGGGCATTGGCGAGCTCCCGCATCCCCATCGCAAGCCGCACTTGGGCAACGATAGCCGCCGCAGCAGCCGTCACCCTTATCGGAATTCCCGCCGCCACCCTGGTCGCGCGCGCCTCTGGGCTAAAGGATCCTCAATTCGTCGTCATCGATGAAGTCGCGGGACAACTGGTTACACTCATCGCCGTCCCGCTGGCATGGAAAACCTTTCTCGCGGGCCTTATACTCTTTCGTGTCTTCGATATTTGGAAACCGTTCCCCATCCGGCGACTGGAGCGGCTGCCCCAGGGCACCGGCATTGTGGTGGACGACCTCGGAGCGGGAGTCTATGCGCTCGCCGTCATGCATCTTCTGTTGCACTTTGGACTTCTAACGTAGTAGCCGTCAACTAAGGAAGCCGGGCTCCCGCCGGAACAAACTCATGAGCATCTCCGANNCCCGGTTTCGCTTTGACCGGAGGCGAGGTTCGTATCATGGGGAAGAGCCTGCGTCCACACGAGTTGCGTCGGCCCAGCGTGCACTTCGGCGAGATTGAAGGTTCCGTGTTAATCAGTTCCGACGACTTTCTGGTGGCCCGCGTCCCTGAGGGAGCGGCTTCGGGGCCGGTGGTCGTGGGCGCGAACGGTCAGGTTAGCAATCCGCATTCTATTAAAGTAGCGGTCCCGGTTGCCGACAACCTTCATCCGGTAACCAATCCTGCGCTGGATCGCGACGGTAATCTCTATGTGACATTCTCCGGGTCGCGCGGACAAAAAGTTCCAGTGTCGATTTTCAAGATCGACGCGAATTACAGCGTTACGCCGTTTCTCAGCGACCTGATGAACGCCACCGCGATTGCCTTCGACCGCGAAGGCGAGATGTACGTTTCTTCGCGGCATGATGAGGCGGTGTACAAGGTGGCGCCAGACGGCACGAAATCGATCTACGCCGAAGGCATGGGTATCGCGACCGGGATTGCGTTCGATGCGGCGGAAAATCTCTACGTCGGGGACCGCAGCGGGACGATTTTCAAGATCGCTCGCGACCGGCAGATTTTTGTGTTCGCGACGCTCGAGCCCAGTGTTTCCGCGTATCACATCGCCTTCGGTCCGCAGGGCGACATGTTTGTCACCGGCCCCAGCACTTCCAGCTTCGACTGCGTCTACAAAGTCGACCCTCACGGAAGCGTGTCGGTGTTCTACCGCGGTCTGGGACGTCCGCAGGGTCTGGCTCTCGACGTCGACGGCAATGTCTATGTCGCCGCCTCTCTCGCCGGAAAACGCGGCATCGTGAANNAACAGCGCCGTGCACCACATTTCCTGGAACATTCAGGGAAGGACGCTGCCGGCGGAGTGAGCCATCTGCACTCCGTCCCTCGGAGTCTTAGTAGCCCGGCTTGACCACTGGAGTGTACCGATAGGGGAACAGCTTTTCTTCGTTCCTGCGTAGTTCCTGGATCCAGTCCCCAACTCCCTTTTGTGCAATCGCGGACAATGGGTAGAACTCGAATCCCGATCTGACATCAGTGCTGTGACGAACCGTGGCCAGCATCTCGACCGGAGCGCCTGACAACGAAAATCCGATGACAACGGTTTCGCCCGTCCGGGGCGCTCCACAGATCAGCGCCGACAATCCTCGCATACTGATGTCGAGCATTACACCGCGCGTGACGAACGGTCCGAAACGCAGGAAGCGCTGCAGGGTAACCGGGATGCTCGAAAAATAGCGCGGTTCCCGCCGACGGACATTGTAGTCCCTGGAACGGGCCGAAGGACCCCGCTGGTCCATGTACATATCGTTCTCCTCTTGCAACCGGCACCGCACGCGTCACCGGCCTCTACGATGGCAACCCTCCGCCCCAACCCCACCCTGTCTGCAGGCTGGCGCGAATCACGCCCAGCAACTCCTCGTTGTCGGCCGGCTTCTGGAAGAAAGCGACGGCGCCCGATTCGAGGGTGCGTTTTTCATTGCCCTCCGGATCGCGAGCGGTCAGCACGATCACCGGGATCACCGAAAGCGCCGGGTACTGTTGCAGGTTCTTCAGCACCGCAAATCCGTCCCCCGCCGGCAGCCCCAGATCGAGAATGATAAGGTGCGGATGTTCCTTCTGCGCCATGGCGATGGCTGAATAGCCGTCGCAGACGTTCACGGTATCGAAGTTATTGGCCCGTAGACGCAGACTGAGGGCCTGTCTCAGATCGGGATCGTCATCGACGACCATAATTTTGGCTCGATTCATGGGCTGCCCCTCGCCGTAGCTGTCAGTCCGCATCTCTAGTTCTCCTTTTCGGTGAAGATCTGTTTGTTCCAAAGACCTTGCTGAATAACCTCGGTGACATAATCGGCAACGCCCCAGACTTGTTGCTCCAGGGTTCTCGGGTCGCCGGCAGGCGGGCCCGGGATGGCTTCGGCCGTCACACCCAGAGTGCCGCTGGCTTTCAGTTGAGGCACGGCGCCGACCTGATCGCGGATGCGGTCCATCATGATGCCGACCCCATCCATGCCGGTGGAGGCGACCACAAAAAACGTCTGCACCGGGCCGCTGGTTCCCATCGGTGGAAGAACCAGATCCTTATCCACGAAGATGCACAGGCGCAGGCGCTCCAGACACTTCTGGCAGGTCTCTTTCCAACTTCCACGCAGCGACTTCGACAGAGGAGTCAGTTCGACGCGCACCAGCACAATCGCCTCCCGCAATTTTCCCTGATGAGCGATCACCGGAAGCAGGAGCTTGGCCAGCGAATAGAGGGGCAAGGTGAACGAGAANNGTGCTGCCGCTTCCGGGTTGGCTTGCGACCCACATCCTGCCTCCCTGAAGCGTGACAATCTGCTTGGCAATGTAGAGCCCCAGTCCGAGGCCAGTCCGGTTACCGTCCACCGCGTCGGGATCCTGATACAGACGTTCAAAAACCTGCGGAAGCGACTCTGCGGGAATGCCGCGGCCGCTGTCGCTGACCGAGAGATAAACGGAGGTGGGGTCGGTTTCCACTCGCGAAGCCTTCACCATCACCGATCCATCGCGTGGGGTGAACTTGATTCCGTTGTCGATCAGGTTGATCAGGACTTCGAGCGTGCGATCGGGATCGGCATAAACGAGGGGGATGTTCTGGTCCAGGCCAACTTCGAG
>PMBA01000072.1:0-2218 GCA_003152795.1 Acidobacteriaceae bacterium
CTCGCGGCTCTCGGTGCGTTTGGCGGGTATCTCGGCGGCGCGCCGCTGGGCCGTGCCTCGTTGCGCGTTACCCTTGGAGGCGCACTGGCAATGGCAGTAACCGCCCTAATCGGTCGAATTCTCGGTGTCTCTGTAGGGTAGGGTCGAAGGGGTCGAAGGGGTCAACGCTTTACAATTTACATTTGCCAGCACAAACAGTCAGCTCTCACCATCTAATTGCCGACTTGATCCCGTAGCGTCTCGAGTTTCGCACTTCGGATTCGTTTCGGATTTCGTGATTCGTAGTTCGCGCTTCGCGATCCGCGTTTCACCCATGCGTTTCGAATTCCGACATTCGCGCTTCGTATTTCATTCTCTTGGTGCTTGTCCCGTCGCCTTCATATCACTGTCACAAACCCCAATCGATTGAGGGCCGATGGTGCTACGCGATCTTGCAGGGAATGACCGCATCTTCATCATAGGAGTAGACGGCGCATAATCGATGATACCCGTCCGCAATGACGACTTTTCCATTGGCTGGATCTCTTATCAAAAGCAGAGGTGATAACCCGCCCCCCAACCGTATCTTCCGTCGATCCTTTTCGACATGACCATTGCTGATCCCGAGCAATGATAACCTGGACGCCCTGAAAATATCCTTTGCTTTGAACTCTGCTATCGGTGCGCGTTTCAATCTACTCACATGGGCGGTGGCTGTCCGTTTATCGTAGAGCAGTGACAAGTACGACAGTGCCGCCGGATAGTCCTGTTCTTCCGGTTCTTTCAACCACTTGATTTTGACATTCTTCGACATTTTTAGCTCCCCTGGCTATTCGCGGGCATCCATCCTGGATCACTGCTCGCGCTGCATGAAGGGATTTCTGCTGCTCCGCGCCGTGAGCCTGTGGACATTGTCCCCCACCTTCCGCATCCACTGCAGTTCCTCCTCGGACAGCGGGCCAAGTTCCAGCGCCTTGAGGTTGGCCTCCATCTGTTCCGCCGTCGCAGGTCCGGTCAGACAAACATCCACATCCGTATTCGAAAGCACGAACCGGTAGCAGTCCACCGCAGTGGGTGTCCGAACGCCGGTCGGCGTGTTCCTCGGGTCGATCAGCGTCCCCCATCGAGTGCCGGTGTAGCAGACCACTCCCGCCTTCGGTTCGCCTTGCCTCTCCAGATACGGGAACGCCTCCTTCTCTGCTCCTCGGTGCGCCGCGTTGTAGCGCACCATCAGCACTTGCAGTCGCAAGTCCCTGGCAAATTGCTGGAACATCGCCCGGTCGTGACCGGACACCGCGATGTGCCGAACCCGGCCACGCTGCTGCAGTTGCAGGGCCCCCTCCATCAGCCGGGGGGACAGCGGCCGGTTGTGCCAGCCCAGCAGCAGGATGTCGGCGTAATCCAACCGCAAGCCGCGCAGCCCCGATTCGATCCTGTGTCCGAGCAGGAGGCCGTGGCGCGAATACGACTGCAGCACCACCACGATCTTGTCCCGATGCCGACTCGCGAGATGACGGATGGCCTCGCCCATCCCTTTGCGGCGGGCGCTGCCCCAGTAGAAGTAGTTGCACCCGCGCTCAAACGCCTGTTCGTACGCGCCGGCGGGTGCGCCGTACGAGGAGCCGAGACCCAGGCGGCCCACCGTCAGTCCGCTGCGGCCCAGCACCCGTGGCATTAGGAAATCGTTCGTCATTGCGCGAAATCATCTTCCCCGTCGCGCGTCGAATCAAGCATGCAACTTCCGCTCCGGCCAATCTGCGAGTGTCTATCAAGGAGGTCAGCGCTTGACTCTTGGCAGAAGAATGGCGCCAGTTCTCACCATCAGATAATTGCCTGCGGCCGTCTTGACAGTGGAAAGACTTGGATTGAAAACACTCCGCCTGCCGTCGAGTTCAACCAGCGAGCACGGACGCGACTCGCGCAACTGACGCGATCCTGATTATGACCAATCGCGACCGGAAGGCGTGAGAGCGTTTGTTCACCGCCTCAACAGCAACACCACTACCACAATCACCAGCAGCAATCCGCCACCGCCAGCTGGAATGTACCAATTGTTGCCTCCGTGTATGCTCCACGCCAGCATGGCCATTGGTATTATTGCGTTCATACTCTGTTTCTCCTTTTCAGTTTGCCGAGTTGTTACGTGCGGAGCGGCGCTTGCCGCGTTGGGATTCTCACGGCAAACGCCCGCGCCCACCAAGACAAAAGCCGAACGCTATTTGCTTTGTGTATCCGTGGT
>PMBA01000072.1:2247-6585 GCA_003152795.1 Acidobacteriaceae bacterium
GCGGTTGGTCGAAGGCTATGGGGTGAAACCCTACCTGCTTCGCTCAGAGATTTGGAAAGGAGTCAGTTCGTTTCAAGGGGGTCAACGCTTGTCAAGGGGGTCAACGCTTGACTCTTGACAGAATAATGCCGTCAGCCCTCTCCATCAAACCATTGCCCCGATCCCGTAGCGTCTCAAGTTTCGCACTTCGGATTTGTTTCGGATGTCGTGATTCGTTCCTCGGGTTCTATTGTCGGTTGGCGCGGATGCGGAGCGGCAGAACCTCGGATGCTGGTTGGCCTGCCCGTTGGGTATGCGAAATTCCATCCCCGATGATGGGAAACGATCGCGATACTCGCGTCGAATTCGAGCGTGCGACTTCTTACACAGTACAGAGTGGCCTTCCCCTATCGCGACGCAACTTCGCGGACTGACTCAGCGAGCGTCTGGCTGAATGTCGCAGTCAACTCGCTCAAGGTCGCTGCAATGTTTTGCGAATCGCTGGCCGGCGATTTACCGACCTTGGTGAGGCGGCTTTCCCCACTTTTGAGAACCTTCGAGCCTCCGGGCGAGGTGATGCTCCACTGCGCCGCGAGTATGCCGGTGCCGCCTTGGTCGACATCGAATTGCTCAACGGTGACGTGGACTTCGAGCGTCACGTCGTCCGTGTGCCACGCGCCAAGCAACACTTGGTCGGTGGGAATCATACCGGACAAGTTGGCCGCCAGAACACGCGCAAACCCCTTGTCGAGCCGCTCCGCCCACAAGGCGCCTTCCAGATAACTGATCTCCCCGACATTCTTGCGCACGGCCAGCGAGCTGCTCAGCAGGTAGTCCGGCATTTTCACAACGCCCACACCCAGCCGGATACCGCTCGTCGCAGCGGCAGTTGCTGTCGCGGGTGTCAGTATGAAATGCCGGGTGACGACCGTGTGCGGGCTGAAGCAACCGGTGACAGTCGCGCACAGCGCTGCGGCGGCAAGCGATCGAAGAGTGTTCATGGTTTCTCCTTGGGTGGGGTCCGTCCGGTAATGAGCGCGTTGGGATTGCGTTTCAGGAAATCGGCCAGCTCGGCAATGGAACGGGCGGCGTTGTCGAGTTGGTCGAGCGCGCCGGCCAGTTCGGTCTGCACTGGCGCGTCCGGGCCGACCATGGAGGATACCCCTTGGACGGCGAGGCGGAGATCGGCGAGCGTCGCCTGCACCTGCACCAGCGTGTTTGTGTCAATTCTCTTCGCCAGCGAGTCAAAGTCGTCGAGCGTGCGGTGCAATGAGGCCAGCGAGTTGGTCAACTCCGGCGAGCCCACGACGCGGTTGAGCGAGGCAAGGAGGTTGGTGACGCCGGCATTCATGGCCCTGACATCAATTTCCCCGAGCTTGGTGTCGAGACGGGCGAGGATCGAGTCGAGTTTGTCGGCGATGCCTTGGATGTCGAGTTTGGCGAGGTTGGCGAGCAACATCTGGATGTTGGTCGATGCGGTGGGGATTTCGTGGTATTCCTTTCCGACTTGGTGATACACGGGCGGCGGCGCGTTGGTCACCAACTCCAACTGCACCATAAGCACGCCGGTGATGAAGCTGGCCGTATCCAGCCGGCCGCGCAATCCCTTGGCAACCGTCTTCTTCAGCTTTTCTTCACTGTTGAGGTCTATCATCCGGTCCGTCTTCGTCCGCAGTAAGGACTGGTCGATCTGGATAACAACCGGCATGGCTTGGTCGTTGGGGGCCTGGTTGTGGGTGATGTACACATCGAGCACCGAGCCGATCGTCACGCCATTGTACTGCACCGGCGCACCGGGGCTCATCCCTTTCATCGAGCCGTCGAAGTACAATATAAACTTCTGTTTCTTGCTGAACAGATTGCCGGAGCTGAAAACGATCAAGCCGATTCCGCCGAGCACTAGGCTGGCCACGATAAACACTCCGATGACTGTGGGATTGGCTTTCTTGCTCATACACTCGCTTTCACGGCGCCCTCCGCCCCGCGCGTCAGGAACGCCCGCACGGTGGGGTCGGTGGAATGCGCCAACAGTTCTTTCGGGTTGCCATGCGCCCGCATCGTGCGGGTTTCGAGGTCCAAAAAGATCGAATCGTCCGCGATGGCGAAGATACTTTGCAGTTCGTGGGTGACGATGACGATTGTTGCGCCGAGGCTGTCGCGCAATTCCAGAATCAACTGGTCGAGATTGCGCGAACTGATCGGGTCGAGGCCCGCCGACGGTTCGTCGAAGAAAAGTATCTCTGGATCCAACGCCATCGCCCGTGCCAGCCCGGCCCGTGTGCACATCCCGCCGGAAATCTCCGCCGGGTAGAAATCCTCAAATCCCTTCAGGCCCACGAGTGCGAGTTTCAGTCGCGCGATGGCGTCAATCTCATTCGGCGGAAGCTTGGTGTACTCGCTGAGCGGCAACGCGACATTCTCGGCCAGCGTCATCGAACTCCACAATGCGCCGCTTTGGAACAACACGCCGAACTTTCGCAGCATCGCTTGACGGGTGTCCTCGTCCGCGCTCCAGAAACTCCGGCCATCGTAGAACACATCGCCTGTGGCCGGTGCCATCAGGCCAATCATGCCCCGCAGCAGCGTGCTCTTGCCGCAACCACTGCCGCCCATGATGATGAACACCGAGCCGCGCTTGATCTGCGCGTTGATGTCGCGCATTACCACAAACGATCCGTAGGCCATCGTCAGGCCTTTGACTTCGATCTTGAGGTCGTTCATATGTGCAGCGCGTTACAGATGACCGCGAAGATGCCATCCGACGCAATGATCGCCGTGATACCGGACACCACGGCTTTCGTCGTCGCGTCGCCGACGGCGGCGGCGTTATTGCCACATTGCATCCCGCGCAGGCAACCGGTAAAGGCCACAATAAAGCCAAAAACCGCTCCCTTGCCGACGCCGAGCAAGAAACTCTTCAAGGGCACCGCGTGCATCGACCGCTGGATGTACTGCATCGGCTCGATGTGCAACATCAACGTCGAAACCACGAGCCCGCCGAGCATCCCAATCAAATCAGCAAACACGCACAACAGCGGCATCATCAACACCAACGCGATCATCCGCGGTAACACCAGAAACTCCATTGGCGAAATGCCGAACGTTTTGAACGCGTTGATCTCCTCGTTGACCTTCATCGTCCCGAGTTGCGCCGCGAACGCCGCGCCGGTACGACCACAGAGAATGATGCCGGTCATGAGGCACCCCATCTCGCGCGTCGTGCCCACGGCGACCATGTCGGCAACGTAAATTGTCGCGCCAAAATGCTCCAATTCTATGGCGCCCACAAACGCGATGATTAATCCCACGAGAAAATTGATCAGCGCCACGATGCCCAATGCCTGCGGCCCGCACTTCTGCATCTCCAGCCACGCGTCGCTCCATCGGAACTGCGCCCGACCGCGAAACAAATTACCCAGCGCGATCACCTGCTCACCGAGAAACTTCAACATCTCGACCGCGCCCGACCACGCGCGTATCGCGCCTTCGCCGAGATCTTGCAGGAACGGGGGCTTTGTCGTCTCGCGCCGTGCGTCCTTCTTCTCCGGCACCGTCTCCGACAACTTCATCAACCGCCGTACGCCTTCCGGCAACGAATCGGCGACGAATGTGACGCCGGTCTTCTGGCAGAGCTCGTGGCTCTTGGCGACGAGCATCACAAACCGGGAACCCCAGCCAGTCATGCCGGCCGTATCGAACTCCACTTTCTTGCCCTTGGTATCCGGCTTGGTGAGTTCCTCGCGGACCGTCTCGATACCCGGCAACGCGCCATCGGTGCGCCAGTCGCCGGTCAGCGTGAGCAGAAGCGTGTCCGGCGCTTTCCACCGCGCGGCCAATTGAGGCGTTGAGTCGGTCGTGTTCGTTTGAACCTGCTCGCCCATGAATCTCACCTTCTTAATTCTGCTCCGGCGACAAGGGGGTGGACGGCCCTGGTCAGGTCCGCCCGCTGCCGAACCTATCTCTTCGTTCGCTACTTGTAAGCTGTAGTGCCAACCTATTTATTGAAACCCGTTTTCATGGAAACTGGGTAGCACATTTGGGTTCTGAGAGAACGACGATGCCCTCCTATCGTACGGTAGCAAGATTGCCGATAGGCGGCAATTCCGAATATTGGTCGCGTGCCCGGGGTAGTCAGACCATTTGCGTAAAATAGGGTCAGGTTTCAGTTTCAGGCAATTAGACTGATCCCGTAGCGTCTCGAGTTCCGCACTTCGGATTTGTTTCGGATTTCGTGATTCGTATTTCGCACTTCGAGTTCCGTGCTTCGGATTTTACTCGCGCATCCCCCAAATCCATTTTCCGATGTCGCCGGCGCTCACAAGAAAATGTCTCAGATTGGCACGGATTGTCGTGGGTTGG
>PMBA01000397.1:0-171 GCA_003152795.1 Acidobacteriaceae bacterium
GGTCATCACCGCCACCCAAATGCTCGAGAGCATGATCCACGAGGCCCGACCCACCCGCGCCGAGGCCAGCGACGTCGCGAACGCAATTTTTGACGGCACCGACGCGGTAATGCTCTCCGGAGAAACCGCCAAAGGCCTCTATCCGCGCGAAACCGTGGCCATGATGGTCCG
>PMBA01000397.1:183-4837 GCA_003152795.1 Acidobacteriaceae bacterium
GCGCGCATGCTCTCCAAACATCGTCCCAAGGTCTGCATCTACGCGTTCAGCCGCAAGCCCGAAGTCTGCAATCGCATGAATGCGCTTTGGGGCGTGCATCCAGTTCACAAGAAAGAGTGGGAGTCGGCCGAGGCCATGCTCAGGACCGCCGAAGCGGAACTGCTGCCGAAAAACCTTCTCCGCCCCGGAGACGTGCTCGGCCTGGTGGCCGGAACCAAGCTCACTTCGGGCGCCACCAACTTCATGCGTTTGCATACGGTGGAGGAAAGCGATCGGGCACGCTCGACGAGGCGGCAAAAGAAATAGCTACTAAAGACGCGGCAAAAGAAACAACCACTAAGGACGACGAAAAGAAATAACTACTTAAAATTGTCATCCTGAGCGAAGCGAAGACCTGCTTTCGTTTTCGCCAGCCACGATGCAGAATCAAGAAGACTTGATGCGATGCAGCCGGCGACCACCTTTTTCCATAACGCGCTTGATCCCGCCGTACGAGGCTGGCTGCACACTCCAGATGTGCCCAACGGCGACGCGCTGATCCTGACGCACGGCGCCGGTTCGGATTCCACCGCGCCTCTGCTGGTGGCGCTCAGCGACACCTTTGCCAGCCATGGCTACCTCGTTCTGCGCTGTGATCTGCCCTTCCGCCAGGACCGCCGCACCGGGCCGCCGTTCCCGGGAAACGCGGAACGTGATCGCGCCGGCCTGCGCAATGCAGTCGCCGTCCTCCGTAAGCGCGTCACGGGCCGGGTTTTTCTTGGCGGCCATTCCTACGGAGGACGCCAGGCCACGATGCTCTGCGCCGCGGAACCGGAGTTGGTCGCCGGCCTGCTATTACTCTCCTATCCTCTGCACCCGCCGCGCAAACCCGAGCAACTCCGCATCCACCACCTGCCCAGTCTGCGCACTCCCGCCCTGTTCGTTCACGGAACCCGCGATCCCTTCGGAAGCGTCGACGAAATGACGAAGGCCCTGCAGCTACTCCCCGCCAAAAACGAGTTAATGAAGGTGGAAGGCGCGGGCCACGATTTAGGATTTAAAGGGAGGGCAAGCGCGATAGAACTTCCGGCAAACATCGTGGCCAGATTTGAAGCGGTATTCGGATAAGGCGTGACTGATTTTCTGTTCGGAAATTCACCGCATAAACCAACGCCGTCATCCTGAGCGAAGCGAAGGACCTATGCATTGGGGCGTGGGAACGTGCATGGATCGCCGGAGGTAGGTCTCACTGACGGCTGAATGCTGACGGCTGACGGCTGACGGCTAATTCACCCAGCCCGATTTCGATCCGCCATTCGNNCGCTGAAATAACGCTCGGATGCCGCATAACCGAGCCCGCGAGCGGGCAGGAACTTCACCCAGAGGAAGCCGAAAAACAATCCGCCCAGATGCGCAAAAACTGCGACTCCGCCTTGCGATGGTTCAAACACTGCCACGATCGCGACGATCACCCAAATGCCCACCAGGTACTTCGCCTTGATCCTGAACGGCAGCGGAAACAAGAACATTTCCTGATCGGCGTAAACGATCCCAAAAGCCATCAGCAGCCCGAAAATCCCGCCCGACGCGCCCACCGTTCCGCCTTCCGGCTTCATCCCCAGAAAGTGGGTATAGGATATTGCAATCACTACCAGTGCCGCGCCTACCACACAGAAGGTGTAGCACTCAATAAATCGTCGCGGTCCCCAGTCGCGCTCCAGGTACGCGCCGATAAACCACAGCGTGAGCATATTAAAAAACACGTGGCTGAAGTTCGCATGGAGCAAAGAATACGTAACCACCTGCCACACTTTGCCGTGCATCACGGCCACCGGAATCAGCGCCAGCCACTCCCGCATCAGAATGACAACGTCCGGTGCGAACCTCCCCACCACCACCTGAAACACGTAGATCCCGGTGCAGGCCAGAATGATGCGCCTCACCCATCCTTCAAATGGCGGGAAACTGAACGAGATGGTTTGTCCACGACTCATCTAAGTGCCAAGTNNTCAAAGACAAAACCGAATGCCGATCAGGTCTTAACTCTGAAACCTTGAAACTTTGAAACTCTGAAACCTGGAACCTTGTCCTCATCTTTCCGGCGCGGGCACAACCGGCAAACTGCGATGTCCCGCCGCATCGACCGCCCGCACCCCGAATATCACATTATCCTTCGAAACGCTCAGGGTTGCACGCGCACCGCCGCTCACCAATTGGGCGTACTCCCAATCGGCCGCGCTCGTCGAGCGCCACACCACTTCGTAAGATGCCGCGCCAACCGACGTTTCCCAAGTCAGAGTCGTGTCGTTTTCGAGGTTCTTGGTCAGTATCTTCACGCTTCCCGGCGCCGCTGGACCCAACGCCAGCGAGGCCAATGCTGCCGCGTTCAGCCGCGCGACGTGCCCCACATAATCGAAGTCCACAAACTTCGGCAAGTCTCCATATTCGATGCCGTTCTCGCTCCGAACGTTCTGATGCTGATGGTTATAGTCTTCGCGAAATTCCGTGAACCGCACGGCCGCGAAGCCCTGCTGATTAAATGAAGAATGGTCGCCCCCGCGCAGAAAGCGGTCCAGTCGGAAGATCAAGAGCGGTTTCACTCCGGCATCGTACGAGCGCCCGACGTCGGCGATGTAGCGGGCAAGTTCGCGCGAAGTCGAATCGCTCTCTCCGCCGAGGCTTCGAATCCGCTTGATTTCGGCCTCGCTCGCCACCGCCGGTAACCCTTCGGAAAACACCCGCACCACGCTCGCATCCTGTCCCGCACCGAGGTTGCCTCCCACAATGTCATTGTTCAAGACGGCTTCCAGCTTCCACCCCTGCTGCTTGGCCATCTCGGCAAAGTGCTTGCTTCCGTTCAGACCCTGCTCTTCACCGGCGACCGTCAAGAAAATGATCGTCGCTGGAAATTTAACTTTGTTCGAAACAGCCTGGCTCAAAACCCGCGCGCATTCCAGGCTCACCGCCGTCCCGCTGCCATCGTCATTCGCGCCCGGCGCGGGGTCGGTCCCGTTAAAAGTGTCGCTGTTCCGCGAGTCGTAATGGCCCGTTACCAGCACAATACGATTCGCCTGCGCCGGATCGCTTCCGCGCAGCACCGCATAAACATTGGTGATTTCCGTCGGCTTCGGGATGCGCTCGCCGGGCGGCTCCGTGAAAGCATCGGTCTTCACTTCCAGGCAGCCGCCGCAGTCTTTCGAGTACCGCTCAAACTCCGCCTTGATCCACTCCCGCGCCGCGCCAACCCCCTTGCCCGCTTTGATCGATTCCTCGTCCTGCGCGGAAATCGTCGACCGGTTCTGGAAGCTGACGAGTTTCTCGATTGTCTGCCGGATGTGTTCCGCCGAAACTCGCTGAATCAGCTCGGCGACATGCGCATCATTGTGCGGATCGGCGGCCAGGCGCGGCGCCGGACCCTTCGCCATTTCCTGCCCCAGGCACACGGGCGCGCATGCCGCCAGCGCCAGGGCCGCCCCCAACACTACCGCCTCAAGACTCGCCCGGCGCCAGCCGGAACCGGCAAACTTAACCAATGCAGAATTTTCTTGGCTAGACACTTGACCTTTTCCTCTCGAAGAAACTAAATATAACAGGGTACCCCGAGTGTGGAGGAAATCATGGTGAACTGTCCCGAATGCGAGACGGATCTCGACATCGACGAAGATGAGGTCGATGAAGGCGCGGTCGTCTCCTGCCCGGAGTGTGGCGCCGACTTCGAGGTGATCACCGTAAATCCGGTTGAGCTGAAAAAAGTCGGCGAAGACGAAGTTGAAGAAGACGACGACGACGAAGACGCCGATGAAGATGATGAGGATGAGGACGACGACTCCTGAAAACTTCTCCCCATTCCCGCCTGTTCCTGTGCCTGCTCGCCATGGCTTCGTCCGCGTTGTTCCTGGCATGTCTGCTTGCCCCTGCGAGCGCGCGAGGTAGCGACCGCGACAAACCCAAACCTTACGCTCTAATCTTCGGAACGGTTTGGGACCCCGGCGGCCACCCGCTCTTCGGCGTCAGAGTCAAGATCCGGCGCGCCAACGAGAAAAGAGCCCGCTGGGAGCTCTATTCCAACCACACCGGCGAGTTCGCCCAGCGCTTGCCCGTCGGCAAGGCCGACTACATCGTCTGGGCGGATGTGAAGGACTACAAGCTGCCCTCGGGCAAGAAGTTAAAGCCCAGTCCCGAGATAGCCGTTCATATCGACGATGACGAGCGCTCCGACGTCGGTCTTCATTTAGACTGGGAGTAGNNCCGACGTCGGTCTTCATTTAGACTGGTAGTGACGGTCGTGGTTGGAAATCGGCGGTCCTGAGAAATTCATGAAGAAAGTAATCGTCGCGGCTTCCCTGGCTGTTGTGTTGTCGGCGGCGGCTCTCTCAACGTCGGCCCTGGCTGCTCCTGCGCCGCAGTTTGGCGGCTCTTCCAAAAAAGATAAAACTCGCCTCCTCACGGGCAAGGTACTGGACGGCGGCGACAACCCCTTGCCCAACGCGGTCGTCTATCTGACCAACACTCACACCCGCTCGGTGAAAACCTATATCGTTGGCCCCGACGGCGCCTTCCGTTTTCCAGCGCTTCAACCCACCACCGATTACGAAGTGTATGCACAGTACGACACCCGCAAGAGCGGCACCAAGACGCTCAGCCAATTCGACGATCGCTCGCAGGTTTACATCAG
>PMBA01000189.1:0-595 GCA_003152795.1 Acidobacteriaceae bacterium
ACCGGCGGCTCCAGCCAAGTGATTTCAGGACCGCGCGCGGGACACCCTCGGAGGTGCGCCATCGTCGTGTCTCCCGGGGAATTCGGCTCGCTCCTTCAATCCAGCGGCAGCATGTATCCGGGCGTCCTTCCCAATCGTCCCCCAAAGGCTTGGGCGTCCAGCGTTGCCATGTCCCACGCAATCCACGAATCGGGCGTCAGTCGGATCGTGACATCGTCAAACGATGCAAACACGGGACCGACGTGGGGATCGGAGATTGCCGCTGCGCTCAGGTAGCGGCTGTGNNATGCTCCGATTGATTTGTTGCGACTGCTCGCCTGATATCAGTTCCACTCGCCCTGCGGCAGTGACACCACGCTCTTTCCCGGGTTTTCGCGCGTCCACCATCAGCGAAGCTTGCGGCCGCNNCCATGACGTTACGAGCTTTGTGGGTCCTGGAAGATGTCGCCACGAACAGGCAGCCATCCTGGAACAGATACCAGACCGCAGTCAAATGGATGGTCCCATCTCCATTCTCGGTCCCGAGGGTTGCGATGTAGCGTCCTCGCAGGAATTCCTGGAACGTCGGGTCAAGCGTCTTAGTCGGCATTTCCCC
>PMBA01000189.1:625-11970 GCA_003152795.1 Acidobacteriaceae bacterium
TAGTTTCAAGGTTCTCCTTCGTGTACCTTCGTGCCCTTCGTGGTTAAGGCTTCGTTAAACTGAGACACTACCCCGCCCCAGCACGGCGAGTCTCGAGCGATTCGGCAGGTCGCCAGTGCAACGTCCCCCTTCCACCAACAACCGGACGCGGTTCTCAGTGAGTGAAATCGTTCACCGGCCGAAACCGATACAAGCCGGTAATCGGCGCCACTCCGGCGGTGGCACTTCTGAAACATGATCGTTTTCCTTGCGCTGCTGCTGACTCACTTGTGGAGGAACGGATCAGCGATGCTCTCGAATAGAAGTTGCAAACTCCAGTTGTCCATACCGCAACCCCTGCTTTATCCTCAGGGCTAGCGTAAATTGGGTAGGCTGTTCTTTTCTGCCACTTTCATCAACTGCTGCGTCTTCCGGAGTCGCATGACATTAACCCGCTTCGTGACCAAGAGCGCATTTCGCAACAAGCGCCGCAGCATCCTGACCGTGTTGAGCATCGCTTTCTCGCTGCTGCTACTGACTCTGATGATGACCATCTGGCACGCTTTCTATATCGACAAGGGCAGCGCCGAGTCCGCTCAGCGATTGATTACCCGCCACCGTGTCTCGCTGACGCAAGCGATGCCGGCGTTTTACCGGCAGAAAATCCGTGCCGTTCCCGGCGTCGTAGCCGTCGCTCCGGTGAACTGGTTCGGCGGCATCTACAAAGACGCCAAGCCCGAGAATTTCTTCGCCCAGTTTGGCACCGACCCCGAAGAAATCATGAACATTTTCACCGACTTCAAGTTGCCCGCCGATCAACTCCTGGCGTGGCAGCGCGACCAGGCCGGCGCGATCGTCGACACCCAACTCGCCGGGAAATTTGGCTGGAAGCTGGGCGATCGCATCGTGCTCAAAGGCGCTATCTACCCAGTCGACCTCGAGCTCACGATTCGCGGCATGTACACCGCGCCGCAACCCACCAATTCCCTTTACTTCAATGAGAAATACGTCGAAGAAGCCGTCTCCTGGGCCAAAGGAACCGCCGGCACCTTTTATATCCTTACGGATACTCCGGAGAACGTCTCCAAGGTCGCCGCCGCCGTCGACAACATGTTCCGCAATTCTCCGGAGCCCACAAAAACCGAGAGTGAAAAGGCTTTCCAGTTGAGCTTCATCAACAGCATTGGCAACGTCAAAGCGTTCATTCTCAGCATCTGCTTCGCGGTGGTGTTTGCCACGCTGCTGGTGTCCGCCACCACCATGGCCATGTCCATTCGCGAACGCACCCGCGAAGTCGCGGTTCTGAAAACACTCGGATTCACCCGGCAATCGATCTTGAAGCTCTATATTGGCGAAGGGGTACTGGTGGCTTTGACCGGCGGCGCTCTCGGCTGCCTGCTGGCGCTCGGACTGGTCTCCGCTATGTCGCACGCTCCCGGAATGGGCCTTTTTCTTGCCGGCGTAAAGGTCACGTTCCCCACCTTGCTGCTCGCCATCTTCGTCGCCGGCATGGTCGGTTTACTGAGCGCGATTATTCCCGCCTACCACTCGGCGAAATTGGATATTGTGGAGGGCTTGCGCTACATCGGCTAGTAGCTGGACGCGCCTTCAGGCGCTCGCTTTAAGCGCTGGAGTTTCACCACAGCACTGCTCGCAAAGGAACACTATGGCGATTCCGATCAGCTATAACATCCGCAATCTTAAGCTGCGCAAGGGCCTCACCATCATGACCGCTCTGGGCATTGCGCTCACCGTGACCACCGCCGTTTTCCTCATGGCCCTGCTGGCCGGTCTGAAGAAGGCATTCATGGCCAGCGGCGATCCCGTCAACGTCCTCGTCATGCGCAAGGGCTCTACCGCCGAACTCTCGGGAGGCTTCGACGCCAACCTTTTCCCCACCTTGAAAACCCTGCCCGGGATCGCCACCGATAAAGAAGGACAACCGATCGCCTCCGGTGAATGGGTGGTGGTGGTCGTGCTTCCCCGCAAGGATGGAACGGGTGAAGTCAACGTTTCGGTTCGCGGCTTGATGCCCGCCGGCCTCACCCTGCGTCCCGGCGCCAAACTCGTCGAGGGCCGCTGGTTTACACCCGGTCAGCGCGAAGTCGTCGTCGGCAGGTCGATCCACGACCGCTTCTCTGGAGCCAACGTCGGCGACTCCATGGACTTCGCCAAGGGCCAGTGGAAGGTCGTCGGCGTCTTCGACTCCGGCGGCACCGCCTATGATTCCGAAATCTGGGGCGACGTCAACCAGATCGCCGCCGACTTCGACCGCCAGGGAGGCTATGCTTCCGCCTACCTGCGCGCCACCGACGCGATCGCCGCCGACGCCCTCAAACACCGCGTCAGCGACGATCAGCGCCTGAAGTTGGAAGGCACGCTCGAAACCGAATACTACGAGAAGCAGACCAGTTCCGGCGGAGCCATCAAGTTCATCGGCACTTTTGTCGCCGTCATCATGGCCATCGGCTCCAGTTTCGCCGCCATGAATACCATGTACGCCGCCGTCGCCTATCGCTCCCGCGAAATCGCAACCCTGCGGATCATAGGATTTTCCCGCCCCAGTATTCTCACCTCGTTCGTGATCGAAGCGCTGCTGCTTTCCTTACTGGGCGCCATTGTCGGGATTGCCCTGATCTTGCCCTTCAACGGCATGAGCACCGGAATCGGCAACTCCCTCACCTTCAGCGAGACTGTCTTCAGTCTGCACCTGACCTGGGGAGTCGCGCTCGCCGCGGTTGTCTTTGCCATGATCATGGGTTTGCTCGGAGGCTTCGCTCCCGCCTGGCACGCCGCCCGGCAGGATATTCTGACTTCCTTGCGAGCCTGATTTGCACATTGTTCATCCATAATTCGTACAATTGTTCCTGCCATTCATTTTGAACCAGTCCACGATGGAGAGCGTACTTTTCACCAATGCCCACCGACACCGAGCCCACCGATAGCAAGCACGACGACCTGCGGAGCCTGCGCATCGATCATTCCCTCCGCGAAGGAGGAGGAGAACCGCCCGCATGGTCGCGCCGCTTCATCCTCGGCGGCATCGCTGTCGTCGTCCTGCTCGGAATCGCCGTACTCGCCTACCGCGCACTCGCCTCCGACGCCCCCGAAGTGGAAGTCGCCCGCGCCGCCGCCGAAGGCAGCGACGTCGCCGGCAGCACCGTGCTTTCCGCCAGCGGGTACATTGTCGCTCATCACAAAATCAGCGTGAATTCCAAAGTCACCGGCCGCGTCGCATGGATTGGCGTCGAAAAAGGCGACAAGGTAAAGGAAGGCCAGGTCCTGGTGCGCCTCGAGGACCAGGAATTTCGTGCCCAGTATGAACAGGCCCGTGGCGCCGCCGACAGCGCCAAAGCGCGGCTGCTTGAACAGCAGAACGGCTCGCGCCCGGAAGAAATTCAGCAGGCGGATCACAACCTCTCCGAGGCGCGCGCGACCGCCATGAACGACAAGATCACCCTCGACCGCACCCGCGATCTCTTTGCCCAGGGAGTCATGTCCAGGCAGAACCTGGACGATGCCAGCGCCAGGTATGAGGCTTCCCAGCAACGCATGAATTCGCTCGAGCGCGCTTCCCGGTTGATACAACTCGGCCCGCGCTCCGAAGAGATTCAGCGCGCCAAGGGCGACCTGCTCCAGGCCGAGGGCCAGATGGCCTATGCCAAGTCGCAACTCGACGCCACCGTGATCCGCGCGCCCGTCAGCGGCACAATCCTGGAACGCACGGCGGAGAAAGGCGAACTGGTCACCGCTCAATTCGCCAGCGGCGCCGAAGGCGGCCCCCGCGGATCGGTCGTCGCCCTCGCCGATCTCGACGACATTCAGGTCGAACTCGATATCGCCCAGGACGACTTTGCTAAACTGTCGCCCAAGCAGGAAGGCATCGTCACCCTCGATGCCTTCAAAGACCGCTCCTACAAAGGAGAGATCGCCGAGATGTCGCCGGAAGCGAACCGGCAGAAAGCCACCGTCCAGGTCAAGGTTCAGATTCTCAAACCCGATTCCTACCTGCGCCCGGAAATGAACGCGACCGTTCAGTTCAAGGCCAAAGCCAATGACGACAAAGGCGCGGCCTCCAGACAGGCTTACGTATTCGTGCCCACCGCCGCCCTGCGCGACAAAGACGGCAAAAAATTTGTGCTGCTTGCGTTCAACGGCAAGGCGCTCCGCCGCGATGTTCATGTTCAGGGCCAGCGTTCCGGAGGCTATCTGGTGGACTCCCTCGTCGGCGGCGAAAACGTAATTACAGCCGCACCCGCCGATTTGCAGGACGGGCAAAAAATCCGTATCAAGGGGCAATCATGAGCGCAACTACTACGCAAACACCAACCCAGCCTGCCGTGGGCAGCAAGGTCGTCCAGGCCCGCAGCGTGAGCAAGATTTTCAAGCGCGACGCTTTCCAGGTGACCGCGCTCGACAACGTCTCCATCGACATCGCCGCCGGCGAATTCCTCGCGCTGATGGGACCTTCCGGATCGGGCAAGACGACCCTGCTGAACATGATCGCAGCCATCGACCGCCCCACTTCCGGCGAACTCCTGGTGATGGGCGAAAATATTTTTCGCCTGAACGATGGCCAATCCGCCACCTGGCGTAATACTCACGTCGGCTACGTTTTCCAGACCTTCAACCTGATCCCGGTCCTGACCGCATTTGAGAATGTGGAGTTGCCCCTGCTGCTCACCAAGATGACCCCGCAACAGCGCCGCGATCACGTAATGACCGCGCTCAAACTCGTCGGACTTGAGGATCGCGTCAATCACCTGCCCAAGCAGCTATCCGGCGGCCAGGAGCAGCGCGTGGCCATCGCTCGCGCCATCGTCAGCGATCCTACCCTGATTCTCGCCGACGAACCCACCGGCGACCTCGATAGTAATTCCGCCACCGACATCCTGGAGATTTTGAAGCGGCTGAATGAAAGCTTCAACAAGACGATCGTGATGGTGACCCACGATCCGCACGCGGCCCAGTACGCGCACGTAACCCGCCATCTGGAAAAAGGACGGCTGCTGCCCGCATAGAGTTTTAAATTCTTGTCATCCTGAGTGGAACATGGACTTCACGAAGTGAAGTCCATGGGAAGTCGAAGGACCCCTACCAGGCCCGAGCCCCGCGCCTCTCAGGCCGTCCGTCGCGTCGCGAAGCCAGCCCCCGGCTCTTCCACTTCGCTGATCCACTCCCAGACCCGCCGCCCGCGGTCATTGCTCAGGCTGCGTGCTTCCCCATAATCCACCAGACGATTCAAAACCGTGGTGACCGAGGCCAGCGGGTCTTTGTGCCGCGCCAGCACTGCCGGAGCGTATCGTTCCAGTTCCAGGCAAACCTCGCGCGCTCCGAGCGGACGCCGGACTTCCATCAGCACCCTCCGGCAAGCTTTGGTGAAGCCGGGCTGGCGCCCGTTGGGCTTGCGGTCGATCAGTTCCAGCAAGTCGTTGCCCAGCACCTGCTCGCCGAAAAGATTCGCCAATCCGGCAATGGTCTGCTTCACCGTGCCGATGCGTTTCATAACCTCGGCCCGCTGCCGCATGAGCTGAAGGAGTTCTTCGTGCGCCGCCTTCACCACCTGCTGCGCCGAGATGCTACTGGCTTGCACCTCAATCCCGTGCAAGCCATCGCTGTTCGTTTTTTCTGTCTCCATAAACGCCTCCTCCGCTAATACGGAAAACGACCCACCGAAGTTCCGTTAAGCAGTTGGACTCGTTCGCCGGAGAAAGGTCACCATTCCGTGCGGCGTCTAGCCCATCACGGTGGTGTGCTCCGGCCGGATTTTGTAGAGTACGCGAACCTCTCCCGGCTGCGAGTACGGATACTTGTCGACTCCCATGTACTTCTTCGCCATCTTGTTGATGTGCTCGGCCGCGCCCTCTTCCGTGATCTCAACCACGGTGCCGCGGATTTCCAGATAGCGATAGGGGTTGTCGGGATCGACGATGGCCAGCGCCACCCGCGGATCGCGACGCACGTTGCGATCCTTTTGGCGTCCGCGCGCCGAGTTGAAGATCACATGTTGACCGTCAAAGTCGCACCACACGGGTGTGACCTGCGGCCGTCCGTCCGGCATCAGCGTACCCAGACTGGCGAAAGCGCGCTTCTGGAAAAGATCGGCGTATTTTTCAGGAATGACGTTGGACATCGCTGGCTCTCTCCTTTTGATTGGTTTTGGCTAAATGATTGCCGCCCCGATTATAGATGCCGGGGCGTCGATGATCGCTCCTCGTATTCTGTCGCCGGGTCATGAAAGGACTCCCCGCTTAGGCGCATCGTTTGCTTCCCGCCTGCCGAGCCGGTACCTCGAGCGGTACAATGACAGGCGCCACTGAAAGGGCGACACCGTGTTTAGCGGCTCGTCGTGGATATGGTTGCCCATTTCACTGGTTGCGTTTTTCACAATCCCTAGTAAACTAGTAGTCTTTTCGGAGAGTTCGACCTTATGCGGATGCCATCACCCTCATCCCAGCAATCGGCCCGAATATTCTGCCTCTGGTTGGTGGCGGCGACCGTCTTTCTGCCACTCGCCGCCAGTCCTCTTCGGGCACAGCAGCAGTCCGCCCTCCAGCCTCCGCCCACCGTCGTCTTCATGACCGATTTCGGCGTCGTCGACGACTCGGTGGCTCTCTGCAAGGGCGTTATGTACGGCATCGCGCCCAACCTCCGCATTGTCGATCTCACTCATCAGGTCAACGCCTTCTCGATTCGAGACGGCGCTCGCTTCCTGTTCGGCGCCACTCCCTACTTCCCCGCCGGAACCGTCTTTGTGGTGGTCGTCGATCCCGGCGTGGGCAGTTCGCGCAAGCCCGTGGTCGTGAAATCGAAGCGCGGACAGTTCTTTGTCCTGCCCGACAACGGACTGATGACCATGGTCGAGGACCGCGATGGCATCGAAGCCATTCATCAGATCACCAACCCCGATTGGATGGTCGGCGCCAGGATTTCCTCCACCTTCCATGGCCGTGATATTTTCTCCCCCGTCGGCGCCCACATCGCGCGCGGCGACGACTGGACCCAGGTCGGCCCCACGGTCAACGAACTCGTCCGCCTCGACCTGAAACCTGCAACCGTCGACGACAAGGGCCTGACCGGCGAAGTCATCGCCCTTGATGGCCCGTTCGGCAACCTGATCACGAACATCGGCGCCGACGATTTTCTCAAGCTCGGCTATTCTCGCGGTGACAAGTTGAAGGTCACCATCGCCGGACACGAGGTCGAGATGCCCTTCGTCCGGACGTTCAGCGATGTGCCGCTCAAACAGCCATTGCTGTTTATCGATTCGCGCGGACGAGCCAGCTTCGCGCTCAACCAGGCCAGCTTCGCGGCGGCCTACGGCATCGATCCGCCGCAGCCGGTGTTCATCCCCCGCAAGGGGCATTAGGTTCGCCTTAGGTTCAAAGAAAAAAGAAAGAAGAAAAATGACTTCATCCAAGGATGCAATCATGCATGGAAGCGGAAAAAATCAACCGTCACACCGAAACCTGATCCTGACCATCTTCGCAGCGGCGCTATTGCTGATCGCCGCGTCCGCATGGGCGCAGAGCTTTCGCGGATCCATCCGCGGCGCCGTGACCGACCCGAGCGGCGCCGTCATCGCCGGAGCCAAAGTCACCGCAAAAAACATCGCCACCGGCCTGCAACGCGAAGCCACCACCGGCCCCGACGGAGCCTACGTGCTGGCCGAACTGCCCGCCGGCGAATATACCGTGAGGGCAGAGTCAGCCGGACTCTCTCCCACCGCGCAGAATGTGCAGGTCAACGTCGGGCGAGACACGACCGCAGACTTCGATCTGACCAGGTTGCAGCAGCAGAAGGAGCAGATAACCATAACCGAAGAAGCGCCCCTGGTGGAGGCGAGCCGTGACGTGCTCGGTGAAGTCGTGGACCGCGAACTCGTAGTCGATTTACCCCTCAACGGGCGGGACTTCGGCAAACTCGTCGCGCTCGTCCCCGGTGCGACGGTCGAGCCCTCGGGTGTCGCCGCCATTCAGAGCGGCTTCGGACAGTTCGCCATCAACGGCAATCGCGATCGTTCGAACAACTACACGCTGGACGGTACCGACAACAACGACCCGTTCTTCAACAATTCGGCGCTGAACCAGACCGGCATTGGCGGCGCGCCGGCCTCTCTGCTCCCGATTGACGCCATCCAGGAATTCAACCTGCAGTCCCAGTTCCCCGCTGAATACGGACGCAATAGCGGCTCTGTGGTGAACATCATCACGAAGTCGGGAACCAACCGGCTACACGGCTCGGCCTTCGAATTTCTGCGGAACGACGCCATGGACGCGAGGAACTATTTCAACCGCGAGCCAGCCTTGAAGTCGGCGTTTCGCAACAATCAGTTCGGGGCATCATTGGGCGGACCAATCATAAAGGACAAGACTTTCTTCTTCGGTGCATATGAAGGCCAGCGCGAGCGCGTCGGGTCCGATTTCACCTTCCTGGTGCCGACCAACACGGATACCGTGGGCGGACAATCTGTGCCCAACCAGGTCGAACTCGCACAGGAAATTGCGGCCGCGAATCCTCCCAGCGGAGGATTCACTCCGAGCCAGGCGGTTACGAACCTCTTGAACCTCTTTCCGCAGCCGACCGGCTTTAACGGGTCCGCCGGCACGGTTCCCGGCACAGTGGCCGACAAGAACGACGTCAACAGCCTGATTGCCAAAATTGATCACCAGCTCAGCTCCACCAATCAAATCACCGGGCGCTACGCATTCGCGCAGAGCAACCAGGTCTTCCCGCTCGGTGGCCTGGGCGGCGGAGCGGCATCCCGCCTGCCCCAATTCGCGCAGACTTCTCCCGCCCGGGTGCAAGTCGTATCCGCCAGCCTTCTGTCGACCGCGAGCGCAAACCGGATTAACGAAATCCGCTTCGGCTACAGCCGCTATCGCACATCGTTCAGCACCAAAGACGCTCAGTTCGATCCGAATACGCTCGGCTTCAACTTTGGAACTGGCCAGTTGAGCCTGCCGGAGATCGACTTTGGCGGCGTGTATGACAACTTGGGAGCCACCGCCTACAGCATTCCGCGCGGGCGAACCAGCCAGAGTTTTCAGATTCTCGACAACTTCACCTGGGTGCGGGGCCGTCACACCGTGAAGTTCGGCGGCGAATATCGCCGGATCAGCGTGGACAGCTTCAACAACAATCTGGCCCGCGGTCAACTGGAATTCGGGTCCTCGACGTTTGGCCCCGATACCGGAACCGTTTGCCCCTTCACCGGCAGCGATGCCGCCTACTGCAGCGATGAGGCGGTCACAACCCTGGCGAATCTCTACCTCGGGCTCCCTTACTACTCGCCGGCGAATTCCGGCAATACGCAACGCACAACTTACAACAACGGCCTCAGCTTTTTTGCGCAGGACGACTTCCGCTTCGCTCCCACCTTCACCGTCAATCTTGGTTTGAGGTGGGAGTACTTCGGGCCAATCAGTGAGGCGCACAATCTGCTTTCAAACCTGGGCAGCGATGGCAACCTGGCCATGCTGGGCACCGACGGCGTGAATGGAGCCTACGCAAAAGATCTGAACAATTTCGGCCCCAGGATCGGCTTTGCCTGGAATGTGCTCCGCCGCACGGTCGTTCGCGGTGGCTATGGCTTTTACTACGACTATGTCCCGCAGGACTTGCTGATCGCCAACTTCACGACTTCCGCGGGCCTCACCCAGAATCCCATCGGTCCTTCCCCTATCTACCCGTTCCAGTTCAATTCCGGCGCCTTCAATGGAAGCGCGCCCGGGCCCGTGTTTACTCTTTCCGACCCGCCTTGCTCCTACCCGTGTGATATTTTCGTCACGCCCCGGAACTTTGTTACTCCCTACACCCAGAATTGGAACCTGAACATCGAGCAGGAACTGTCGAATGCCTTGGCCCTGCAGGTCGGCTATGTCGGCAGCAAAGGCACAAAACTGGTTCGCCTGCTGGACTTGAATCAGGCTGACACCAATGGCAACCGGCCCAACGAAAACTACGGCGCCATCGATTCCCTGTCCACCGTCAGCGCCTCCACCTACCACGCTCTGCAAACCACAATCCGCGCCCGTAACTGGCACGGCGTCTCCGGATTTGCCGGCTATACCTGGTCGAAGTCTCTGGATGACGCGTCGGATGGCATCGATTTCAACTTCGCCACGGTGGCGTTCCCGCAGAATTCGCTCAACCTGCACGCGGAGCACGGCCCCTCGAACTTCGATACCCGCCATCGTTTCACCGCCGCCTTCACCTACGACCTGCCCAAACTGGCCGGTCCCAACTGGATCGCGCAGGGATGGCAACTCAACACCATCGTGACCGCGCAGAGCGGACGACCCGTTCCAATTGTGAGCGCCAACGATACCAGCGCGCAGAATGGCGACGTATACCCGACTCCTTCCAACTATCACCAGCGGCCCAACCTTGTCCCCGGAGTCAATCCGATCAACTCCAACTGGCGATCCGCGCCCGATTCAATTGGATATCTGAATGGTGCGGCTTTCGCTCAGCCCGATTACGCAGCTCCCGACAATCTCGTCGGTAGCTTCGGAAACCTGGGGCGGAATGCAATCTATGGCCCGAAATTCTGGAACGTGGACTTTTCACTGGCTAAAAGCACCCGCATCTTCGAGAAAACGACAGTCCAGGTAAGAGCGGAATTCTTCAACATCTTCAATCACCCGAATTTCGCATTGCCGAACTTCTTCGTGGACCCGGGATCTCCCCAACAAGGCCTCATCACCCAGACTCCGGATCAAGCCCAGACCAACCCCGGCCTCGGAGGCGGCGGCCCGCGCGTGGTTCAGCTTGCTTTGAAGGTGATCTTCTAAGGTGAACTTCTAAAGACGCCCGGGTTTGAAGGTGATCTTCTAAAGAAGCCCAGGTTTGAAGGGGCGCGGCTTCAGCCGCGCCGTTTCAAGCCAAATGAATTAGGGGCTTTAGCCCCTGCGGGAACAGCCTGTTCCCCCGCAAAACCACTTATACAACACGCTCTACCCCGCCTGCTGCAACTCCGCTGCGATCCGCGGCAGCACCGCCCGCAGCAGTGCGATGAACTGTCCCATCACCCGCCGTCCCACTTCGAGCACCTCTTCGTGAACCAGCGCCTGGTCGAGAATCCCCGCCGCCATATTGGTTACGCACGAGATTGCCAGAACGTTCATCCCCATATGCCGCGCCGCGATCGCTTCCGGCACGGTTGACATGCCCACCAGGTCGGCGCCGATGGTGCGCAGGTAACGAATCTCCGCCGGAGTTTCGTAACTCGGCCCCGCCAGCGCCGCGTACACGCCATCGCGCGGCGCAATCGAAAGCTTCTTCGCTTCCTCCAGCGCCATCTCGCGATAGCGCCTGGCGTAGGTGTAACTCATGTCGGGGAAGCGCGGCCCAAAGCGCTCGTC
>PMBA01000189.1:11977-13284 GCA_003152795.1 Acidobacteriaceae bacterium
CGTCCCTGCATCACCGCAACCGGAACGTCGCCGCACTTGCCCAGCACGAGTTGTCCGGCATGACCAACCGCCGTCGATCGCGGAAACGTCGGGATCTGGGCATAGGGAATCCGGACGGCGTCGGTGAGGTCGTCGGCAAAAGATCCCAGGCCCGAGCCCAGCACAAGCCCGATCTGCGGGCGCAGCGCGGTCTGCGAAAGCACAAATGCCGCGGCGGATTCAGCGCGAGTGTAAAGGTCTGGTGTCATAAGCACCCATCGTCATACGAACATTGCCATAAATACAAGTTGTCATCCTGAGCGCAGCGAAGGACCTATGCATTTTCGCAGCAGCACGAGAGTGCACAGGTGTTTCGTTTCGCTCAACATGACAGCTCTACTTTGAAACTTTAGAACTTTTTCTCGAAGTCGGCGAATGCCTTCTCCAGTTGCCACTGTACTCGGGTTCGCTCGCTGGCATCCTGCGTTTGCGTGCAGGCCGACTCTGCCATTCCGCTATGGAGTCGCACAGGACAGGGGAAAATTCTTCCTCGACTGTTGGCGCCAAACGAAATGCCCTTACCCGGGAGGAAACTGTGTTCCAGGCTCGCGCGCGCCATGCGCTTCAGATCGGCATACGACAAGCCATACGTCTCGACCGCCCGCAGGTATTCGTGCGTCATATCGCTGCGCGAGACGCCCTCATCGTCGGTCGCCAGCGCCACCGGCACTCCGTATTTCATGTACACCGGCAGCGGATGCCGATCGCCGCTCACGCCCAGAATCACATCATTCGACGTCAGGCAAATCTCGACCAGCACATTCTTCTTCGCCATCTCCCGCAGCAACCCGATCGGATCGTTTTCGCTCATTATGGCCACCCCATGCCCGATCCGCTCCGCGCCGCCGCGCTCAATCGATTCGCGAATGTGAAAGCGCAAGCCCTCGGGAGGAACCAGCCCCATCGCCAGTTCGTCGGCGTGCAACGACACGTGCGCCGCCGGATAGAACTTGTGCAAGGCCTCGATGATCCGCATATGCAGATCGAAGTCGTGCATGGGCACGTAATAATCTTCCGGCATCACCAGGTTGAAGCCGACAAACCGCGGATCGGCCTTGGTCAACTCGAAGCCCAGCAGGATCTGCGCGAAAACTTGTTCTCGCGGCAACCCCCGCAGCACCTGGTACAAATAGCGGATCGTCACCTCGCATCCCGGAGCAGCCTGCGCCGTCCCGCAATGCAGCACTTCTTTCTGACGAGCCTCATCGGAATCAAGCTGGCTGCGGACCGACGTCACCACATCCGCCATTCCGCCAGCCAGCAGCTTG
>PMBA01000279.1:0-1268 GCA_003152795.1 Acidobacteriaceae bacterium
ACAATGCGGACGCGGGGCATTCCGGCGAGAAAGGCGCGATCCACGAATTTCTCCACTTCGCTGGTGGCTTCGTCGACGGTGCGGCCGATTACGTTGATTTCGGTGGGGGTGTTGAGTTGGCTGGATTCGTTCTGGAGCTTGACAGTGATTCCGCGGGAGCGGGCGGCTTCAACGGGGGATGGCTGGGGCAGGGATTTTCCCTGGGCCGAGGCCAGCACCTCGGCGATATCTTCGCGGTGGATGCGCATCTTCATCGAGCCGATTTCCACGTCGAAGTGGTGGTCGCCGATTTTCTTTTTGACTACAGCGGCGCGGCCCATTGATTTCAGTTTGACGGTGTCGCCTTCGGTGACGTGCTTGACGAAACTGGGCTGGGCGTTGGGATCTCCGCGATCGGCGCCGGTCGCGTGGGCTACGACGGTGGCATCGAACTGCTCGCGAAATTCGCGGCGCATCTTGGCGATGCGGCGTTCGGCGTCTTTGGATAATTTCTGGGCGGCGGCGCGGTCCTGCAGGGCGTTCACGGTTTCGCGGGCGTGGTATTCGAAGTCGCGGAAGAGAGATTCGAGCTTGGTTTCCATCTCGCGGATTTTGGCTTGCTGTTCTTTGCGGCCGTCGGTGGCGAGATGGGACTTCTCGCGATTCAGTTCTTCCTCGCGAGCTTTCATGCGGTTGCGTTCGGTTTCGAGGTCGCGAAGGTCGGCGTGGAGGCGGTCGAGGAATCTTGCCACGTCCTGGGTTTGCGAGCCCAACCTGGAGCGGGCGGAGTGGATGATGACGGGATTGAGGCCGAGGCGCTGCGCGATGTTGATTCCGGCGGAGGCTCCGGGGACGCCGATCTTCAGTTCGAAAGTTGGCTGCAGGGTAATTTCGTCGAAGCCTACCGAGGCGTTGATCACGCCAGGGGTGTTGGCGCCGTAAACTTTCAGCGAGGTGTGGTGGGTGGAGATGACGCTCATGCAACCGAGCTGGCGAAAGTGCTCGGCGATGGCGACAGCGAGGGCGGCGCCTTCTTCGGGATCGGTTGCGGAACCGAGTTCGTCGAGCAGGACCAGCGAGTCTGCAGTGGCAGTGCGGGAGATGAAATCGATGTTGGTGACGTGGGCGGAGAAGGTGGAGAGATTTTGCTCGATGGATTGATAGTCGCCGATGTCGGCGAGGATGGCGTCGAAGACGGGCATATCGGCGCGGTCGGCTGGGACGGGGATGCCGGATTGAGCCATCAGAGCGAGGAGGCCGAGTGTTTTGAGGGAGACGGTTTTACCTCC
>PMBA01000279.1:1287-3732 GCA_003152795.1 Acidobacteriaceae bacterium
AGGCGAGCTGCGCTCGCCATGGACGGACGAAGGCGGCCGTCCCCAGGTGAATCTTGCTCATGGGAAGCTTGCGATAAGGTGACGGGTACGCAGTTGTAGTCTTCGGCGAAGCGGGACTTGGCGAACTGGAGTTCGAGTTCGGCGAGGACGCTGGCGGCGGTGAGGATGGCTTCCGCGTTTTCGCCGATTTGGCGCGTCATTTCGAGGAGGACGCGATGGACTTCGGCTTGTTCATCATCGAGCAGGCGGACGAGGTCGTTGTTCTGCTCGATGGTTTCGAGCGGTTCCACGAAGACGGTTTGTCCGCTGGAACTGGCTCCGTGGACGACGCCCTGGACGCGGCGCTTCTGTTCGACTTTGACCGGAATGACGAAGCGCTCGCCGCGGATGGTGATGAGCTCGTCCTGGACGGTGCCGCCTTCGGCCAGTTTGCGGAGGTAGCCGCGGAGCGATTCCTGGATCTGGCGTTTCTGTTTTTCGATTTCGCGGCGAACGCGGCTGAGTTCGGGGGAAGCACGATCGTCGAGGGTGCCGTCGGGCAGGATCTTGTTGCGGAAGGCGCGGAGGAAAGCGGTGAAATCCTGAAGGGCGGCGGAGAGGGCGGCAACGGCGGCCCAATCGGAGCGCATGGCGGCGGGAGGCTGACGGACGATTTCGCGCCACTCGGAAGCGCGGTCGGCAACGAGGACAATGTCGCGGATCTCGGTGGTTTCGAGGGCGGCACCGGCAATGCGGGATTTCTCGATGAGCTGGTTGACTTCGGGCAGGCCCATGAATTCGAAACGTCCGCCGACGCGGCGATACTCGCGGATTTCGGAGGTGAGCTGCTGTTGGTTTTCGATCCAAGGGCGATCGAGCGAAGGCAAGAGTTCCGCGATGCGGCGTTGGCCGAGAGGGGAAGAGGCGTAGCCGGCGAGCAAGTCGCGCAAGGTCTCGAACTCGAGCAGGCGCGAGCTGGTGTGGGTCACGGGATTGGGGACGAACGGCATGCGTGTTGAGGCTGCGTTTTTATGTTACAACGCAGGGCAGATTCCCGTTGCGATGATGATTCGGGGGCAGGCGGCGGTGTAGAATCAACAGCGCCGGTTTCCGGGAAGTAGATTGCGGCAGACGGCCCCGTAGCTCAACTGGATAGNNGAGGGTTGGGGGTTCGACTCCCTCCGGGGTCGCCATTGGGAAACGGCGACCATTCCTCAGGAATTTCCTGTAAAAAAGCTCCAGATCCCGCGCGGCAGGTGCACTCTGGTTACTTGCCGGTGGGTGAATTTCGCGGTGCAATAGCACTGGCGGAGCGAATTATGTGGCGTGTTTTTGGATTTCTGGGCACGGTCATCACCATGGCGATCGGCGTGTACCTTTACTCGCAGCAGGTGAAGACGTTGACGCCGGGAGCGGGGAGCGGGAATGCGGCAGACTTTGCGACGATCGCGGGGGTGAAAAGCGATCTGATCGGCATTGCGAATGCGGAGCGCGGGTACCTGGCATCGGAAGGGAAATATGCCTCGCTGGACGAGCTGGTTTCAGGCAACTACCTCAGCATGAAGAGCGAGCGGCCGCCGTACATCTACGGGGTGGAACTTATTTCTGGGGGCTTTCGGGCGACTGCGACGCGCACGACGAAGGGAGCTCCGGCACAGCTCTGGATAACGGAATCCATGCAAGTGCAGGCGTCGGACTGAGGATCTGGCTGGCGGCCCCTGAAGGGGTCTTCCATGAACGGTTCGGCGGCGGGACTCAAGCGATGTCCCGGTACAAAGCCGACGACGCGCAGGCGACAAGCGTAGCGTTCAGGTTTTCTTCCAGTCTGTCAAAGACATTAGTTCGTCCATGATTTCCTGCAATCTCTGCAGTCGCCGTTCCTGATCGGAAGCCCCAATCATTTTCTTGCCACCTTGAAGGTACTGGCGGTTTGCTTCGCTGATCTCGGCGATTTCTTCCCGCAATTTGCCAACGCGCTCTTTGACGGACTGAGGCATAAGGATAGGCTAGCGAGCATTTCACACTTTTGTAAAGTTGTTTTCAACTGTGGGCCAGAGGTTGGGCTCGAGAGCTGGCCTGGATTGGGCCCCACGAGGGGCAACCACAGCACTGAGGAATGATCGGAGTGGTGATCGACGGTGCGCACCGCCGGGAGATTTTTGGAGACCGTTTTTATCCGACTTGCACAGTCAGCATCGAAATGGATCCTCCGTCGACGCCTTCGACCGGGAAAGAGATGGCTTCGCTTAGTTGTCTGGTGGCAATCACGTAAAGCATGGGGAGATAGTGATCGGGAGTTGGAATGGAGAGCATGGCATCCGAGCCAAGGCTTTCGTAGGCGATGAGGGGCTGGTAGTCGGCGGCGACCATCATCCCGCGGGCTTCCTGCTCGAAGCGGATCGCCCAATCGTAGGGATCGGGCATGTGTTGTCCCCAGGCGTAGGCGTGGAGATTGTGGACGAGATT
>PMBA01000279.1:3764-8844 GCA_003152795.1 Acidobacteriaceae bacterium
GGCTTCAGCATTTCCTGCACTCTGCGGGCAAGTTGCGGATCTCCGGGAGCGGGGTAGTCGACCTGGTAGAGCTCGGGGGGAAAGCCGCCGAAATCGTGAATCGTCCTGGGGGAGGTGGCGATGGTGACGCTGGTTCCAGGCACAAACCAATGGGCAGAGATGGAGAGAATGGCTTTGGGGCGGGGCAGTTGCTGGCCAATTCGCCGCCAGCCCGCAGTGTAGCGATTGTGCGACAGGGCATTCATGGGATTGCCGTGTCCGAAGAATATCGCGGGCAGGATTTCAGCCATGTTGCGGAACCTTTCTGCAGCGCAGTACGGTGGCGAAGCGCTATTGCACTTTTCCGTCGGTGTCCATCAGACGGAAGTCGCCGAGGTTCAACTCGCGCACACCGGCTTCGATCTTCGCGCGATCGCCGACCACGATCCAAATGAGGTTATCGGGACGGACGACCTCTTGGGCGGCCTCGTTCACATCGCTGGCTTTGAGGGCGCGGACTTTGGAGGCGTAGGTGTCGTAATAATCATCGGGAAGGCCGAATTGCACCAAGTCGACGATGGACTGACCGAGGGCGTCGAGGGTCTCGCGCGAGCCTGGGAGTTTGAGCGTTTCGTTGGCCTGAATTTTGGCGAGCTCTGCGGCGCCGACCGGGTGGTCGCCAACGATTCCGCGGAATTCCCTGTTCATCTCCACCAGCGCTTCCTTCGTTTTATCGGTTTGCACGGGAGCGACCGCGTAGAACGGGCGCTGCGACCGAGCGTCGCGAAGAGTGGAGCGGACGCCGTAGGACCAGTGCTTGTCTTCGCGCAGGTTCATGTTCAGGCGCGCGCCGAACGTGCCACCCAGACTGTCGTTCATGGCTTCAATCGCGATTTCCCGGGGATTCGCGCGCGGTGGCGCGACTACGGCCGCAACGATCACGGACTGCAACGCACCAGGCTTATCGATCAGGTAAACGGCGGACTTGGCGGTAACGGGAACGGTTTTCACATCCTTGGCGGGAGGATTGGCGGTCTTCCAGCCGGCGAAGAGTTTTTCGAGCTTCGGCGTCACTTCCTGCAGGGTCGTGTCGCCGACCACAATCAGAGTGGAGTTGTTGGGACGGAGCCAGGCGTCATGGAACTTGACGAGATCGTCTCGCGTGAGTTTGGCGACGCTGTCTTTTGTTCCAGAGCCAGTCAGGGGATTTCCGTAGGGATGGCCGGCGCCATAGAGGAGCTCCGGCAACACTCGTAAAGCGAGGGTGGCGGGGGCGTTCTGTTCGCGCTCGATGGCAGCGATGACCAGCTTCTGCTCGCGCTTGACCTCGGTTTCTGGAAACGAGGGATGCAAAACCACGTCGGCGAAGAGGTCGAGGGAGGGGTCGAGTTTCGAGGACAAGGTGGAAAGGGAAACGAACGACAGGTCGAGGTTTGAAGATCCGCGCAAGGTGGCGCCGAGCGATTCCAGTTCGTCGCTGATCTGGAGGGTGTTGCGGGTGCGGGTGCCGTCGGTGAGCACCTGCATCGCGAGGTTGGCGGTTCCGGGCGTGGTGGATGCGTCGGAGGCGGATCCGGCGTCGGAGGCCAGGGTGAAATTCACCAGCGGAACCTGGTGACGCTCCGCGAGGATTATTTTCAGACCATTGGAGAGGGTTGCGCGCTGGAGGGCGGGCAGCTTCAGTTCGGGCGGCGTGCCGGTATCGGGCGGCTGGCTGCGATCGGCGCCCGTTGACGCTGTCTTGTAGTCGGGGAAAGGATGCACTTCGAGGATGTAGACGCCGTCGGAGAGCCAGCGCTGGGCCGCCGCCCTGAGATCCTCCGGCGTTGCCTCTTGCACGCGTTTAAGCGTGATCTTGTAGGCGTCAGGGGATCCGCGAAATACCTGGCTTTGGGCCAGGCGATCGGATTTTCCGCCAAAGCCTCCGATGCGCTCGATGCCGCGGATGAGATCCGCCTGGTACTGCGTCTTGACGCGCTGCATCTCCTCGGGCGTAGGACCGTTTTTCAGGAAGCGGGCGAGTTCTTCATCCAGTTCCTTTTCCACCAGCGCGATGCTCTGGCCCGGCCGCGCGGTTGCGCGCACATAGAACTGGCCGCCAATTTCGCGGGAGTCGGTGAAGGCCGCGGCATCCGTTGCGATCTGGTCTTCATACACCAAGCGCTTGTAGAAGCGCGACGATTTCCCATTACTCAGACAGTCGCTTACCAGGTCGAGATAGTCGGCTTCGGCGCTCCCATACTCCGGGATGTTCCAGACCTTGTAGATTCGCGCTTGGGGGACGCGGTCCTGCACCACCTGGCGGTGGGTGCCGGTCATCTTTGCAATCCACGCCTGGTGATGGGCGACGGGCGGTCCGGACGGGATGTCGCCGAAATACTTCGCGACCTTTTCTTTCGCCGACATTGCGTCGATGTCACCGGCTAAAACCAGCACGACATTGGACGGCCCGTAATAGGTTTTGAACCAATCCTGCACGTCCTTCATCGAGGCCGCATCGAGGTCAGCCATGTCTCCGATGGTTGTCCAGGAATACGGATGGCCTGCCGGATAGGTATTTTGGGTGAGGAGTTGGCGGGTGACGCCATAGGGCTGGTTCTCGCCCTGGCGTTTCTCGTTCTGGACCACGCCACGCTGCAAGTCGAGCGTTTTCTGGTCGAGCGCGCCGAGCAGGTGGCCCATGCGATCGGACTCCATCCAGAGGGTAAAATCGACGGCGGAGGTGGGAACATTCTCGAAGTAGTTGGTGCGGTCCGGATTGGTGGTGCCGTTGCGATCCGTAGCGCCCACCCGGTCGATTGCTTCGATGAAGGAGCCGGGCGCGTGTTCGCTGCCGCCAAACATCAGGTGCTCGAAGAGATGGGCGAACCCGGTCTTTCCCGGCTTCTCATTCTTCGACCCGACGTGGTACCAGATGTTGATGGCGACGATGGGGGCCTTGTGGTCCTCATGGACGATGACGGTGAGGCCGTTGTCGAGCACGAAGCTCTCGTAGGGAATATCAATCTCTTTCTCTCTTGTTTTCATCTGAGCGGAACCGCCGGTGATAAGGGCAAGCACAAGGAATAACGCCGCAAACTCGATTCGCATTCTGAAATCTCCGAGCCAATTTCCAGGAAAGAGGCGCGCTTTGACGAGGCTTCAGGCAGAGGCCGGACTCGTCTATTTTCTTGGACTTTGGAAACGAAAAACAGTTTACACCCGCGGCTTGAAATCGCTCTCCAGGTGGAGCTTCGAGGCGTCCGCGGCTTCGGAACGGGCCTGAGCGGTGTTATGCTAAACAGGATTACACCGCAGGGGCTTTAACCTCTTCATGTCCAATCCAGAGACGTCCAATTCAAGCATGCCGGAAGCAAATATGTCCGAACCGAACGCTTCAAAAACGGGCGCTCCGGGAACCACGGCCGCCGATGTCGCGGGGGAACCGTTGCCGGAAACGTTACCGTCTGAATCGTTCAAGGACATGTTTACGGAGTACGAGCAGAGTCATGCGCGCAAGAAGGAAGCAGGGGCTCAGGGGCGCGAAGGGACGGTGATTGCGGTAACCGCGGACTCCATCGTTCTGGATATTGGCTTTAAGACGGAAGGGGTTCTGCCGCTGACGGCGTTTCCCGCGGACAAAGCGCCGAAGCCCGGCGACAAAGTGCAGGTGACGATCAAGGGGCGCGATCCGGAAGGGTATTACGAACTGACGCGGGGCAAAGTCGAGCGTCCGACGGACTGGGCGTCGCTGGAGAAGGCATTCGCCGAGAAGTCGACGATTGTGGGCACGGTGACCGGGGTGGTCAAGGGTGGATTGAGCGTGGATATCGGAGTGCGAGCCTTCATGCCGGCATCGCGCAGCGGGACTCACGACGCAGCTGAACTGGAAAAGCTGGTGGAGCAGGAAATCCGCTGCCGCATCATCAAGCTCGATGTGGAAGAGGAAGACGTGGTGGTGGATCGGCGGGCTATTGCGGAAGACGAAGAACGCGCCGGGAAGGAGCGCCGCTACTCGGAACTCAAAGAAGGGGAGACGGTGGAGGGGGAAGTTCGCAGCCTGACCGACTATGGGGCGTTCGTGGACATCGGAGGAGCGGACGCGCTGCTGCATGTGGGAGAGATTTCATGGCGGCGAGTGAACAAGCCGTCGGACGCGCTTTCGGTGGGGCAGCGGATCGAAGCCAGGATCATCAAGATCGATTCGGACAAGCGGCGTATCGCGATCAGCATGAAGCAACTGCAGCCGCACCCGTGGGACGCGGTGGCAGAAAAATATAGGGCGGGCGAGAGGGTACACGGCACGGTTACGCGGCTGACGGAATATGGCGCGTTTGTGGAAATCGAACCGGGCATCGAAGGGCTGATTCATATTTCGGAAATGTCATGGGCTAAGAGAGTGCGAACGGCGAGTGACGTGGTGAAGGCGGGCGAGACGGTGGAGGCGGTGATTCTGGGAGTGAACGCGGGAGAACGCCGGATGTCGCTAGGACTGAAGCAGGCGCTGGGCGATCCGTGGGTAGGGGCGGCGCAAAAATATGCGCCGGGGACAGTGGTCGAAGGCCCGGTAACCAACATCATGAAGTTTGGGGCGTTCGTGCAACTGGCCGAAGGCGTGGAGGGCATGATTCACGTCAGCGAAATCAGCGCGGAGAAGCGGATCAATCACCCGCAGGAAGTGCTGCGGGTGGGGCAAGTGGTGAAGGCGCAGGTGGTGGGGCTGGACACGGAAAAGCGGAATATACGCCTGAGCATGAAACAGCTGGTGCCAACGGGGCTGGACGAATATCTCGCCGAACATAAGGAAGGGGATATGGTGACGGGCCGCATGGTTGAAGTTGTCGAAGGACGGGCGCGGGTGGAACTGGGTGAAGGGGTGGTGGCGACGTGCCGGATTCCCGAGGAGCGTCCGGCGAAGGAAGAGAAGCGCGATGAGCCGTCGTCTTCGGCCGCATCGAAGCCCGATCTGTCGTCTCTGGGCTCAATGCTGCAGGCGCGCTGGAAAAGCGGTGGCGCTGCGGACGAGGCGAAGCCGGAAGCCTCGCGGGCAGGGCAGATCCGCAAGTTCCGGATCGCGAAGCTCGATGTGGCGGGAAAAAAGATTGAATTGGAGTGGGAGTAA
>PMBA01000409.1:0-10797 GCA_003152795.1 Acidobacteriaceae bacterium
CCCAGGATTCCCGTCAAATAAATCAGGCGGTGCAGACGCTGCCAGTTCTTGCCCCCCAGGCGGCGAATCGACCACGCGGTCGAGGTCAGGGCCAGGGGAATCATCAGCACGAAGGCGGAAAACCCTATGGTGATGAAGGGGCGTTTGGCGATGTCTTTCAACATTTCGTGGATGTCGAAGAACTTGTCGAGCCAGATGTAGGTCAGAAAATGCAGCGTCCCGTAGAAGAACGCGAACAGTCCGATCATGCGGCGGACACCGATCAGCCAGTATTGACGCGTGATCCGGCGGAGCGGCGTAACGGTGAGCGTGCTGAGAACAAAAATCAGAGTCCAGTCGCCGGTCGAGTGTGTGATGAACTCGATGGGGTTGGCGCCCAGGCCGTCATGCAACGCTTTCCACGCCAGACGCTCCAGCGGAATGAGCGCGGCGAGGAAGACGATCGTTTTCGTGAGCCGTAGGCGGTTCATTGGAATGCGGAAGTCAAAAGTCGGATTGTAGAAGTAAAACCCTTTCGACCGTCAGATTTAACTTCTGCAATCTGTTCTGACTTCTACAATGCCTTTCAAAAGTTCTTTTTCAGGTCCATGCCGGAATACAGGCTCGCCACCTGGTCGTAACCGTTGAACATCAGCGTCGGCCGTTTGAGGAATTCACCCAATCTTCGTTCCTTCGCTTGGCTCCAGCGCGGATGGTCCACGTTCGGATTCACGTTCGAATAGAACCCATATTCCCTCGGCGCGGACTCTTGCCAGGTATTCAGAGGCTCGCCGCCGGTGAAGCGGATGCGCACAATCGACTTGGCGCTCTTGAATCCGTACTTCCATGGAATCACGACGCGAAGTGGAGCGCCGTTTTGATTCGGGAGCACCTCCCCGTATAAACCGAAACAGAGCAGAGCGAGCGGATGCATGGCTTCGTCCATCCGAAGCCCCTCGACATAAGGCCATCGCAACACGCTCGTGCGCTGGCCCGGCATTTGTTTGGGATCGTACAAAGTGGTGAACTCCACGTACTTCGCTTTGGGCAGAGGATCGGCCCGCTTGATCAGCTCACTCAGCGAAAATCCGACCCAGGGCACAACGATCGACCATCCTTCCACGCAGCGATGACGGTAGATGCGCTCTTCCGGGGCAGCCATTTTTATGATCGCGTCCACGTCGAGTACCTGTTTCTTCTTGACGTCGCCGTCGATGGTCACCGTCCACGGACGTGTCTTGAAATTCTTCGCGACATCGGCAGGCTCGTATTTGTCGGTGGAGAATTCATAGAAATTGTTGTAGTTGGTAACATCCTTATAGGGGGTTTCCTTTTCAGCCGTGCTGAAGGGGCTTTTCTGGAGTCCCTCAATTTTGGTGTTAGCGTGGGCAGTAAGCGGGGGCGCAGCCAGATCGCGGAAAGCAATACCGGTGGCGGCGGCCGCGCCCGCAATCGCTGCGCCGGTCAGGAATTTCCGCCGGTTCAGATAGGTTGCTTTGGGAGTAATTTCAGACGATGGAATCGCAGCCGGTTTTCCGATCAGCATAGTAATCGCTCACCCCAATTGAAGTACGCAGGGCAGGCAGACACGGATGTATCCCATGCCCAAGACCCCACCTCAATTATAGGACGCGGAGATCCGAAAAAAGTTGCAGGCGTTTGGGACTACAAACCAGGGATGTTGCCGCGGTCGCAGGTCGATCGGTCAGTGCGAAGCCGATTTCACCATTGACTTGGTGGCGGGCGCTGGCGCGGACCGGGCGCGCAGCACCTCCCGGACCTTCTTGGCAAGGTTTTGCAGGGTGAAGGGCTTTTGCAGAAATGCAGTGGCGGGGCCGAGCGCGCCCGGCGCGACGACCGCATCTTCCGTATAGCCCGAAAGATAAAGCACGCTGATGTCGGGACGCAGCGAAACCAGTTTCTTCGCCAATTCGCGGCCGCCAATGCCCGGCATGACCACGTCGGTGATCAGGATATCGATGTGTTCCTTGAACGCCTGGGCAACCCGCAGACCGCAGTCGCCATTTTCGGCTTCGATCACGTGGTAGCCGCGAGAAGCGAGGGTTACACGCACCAGTTCGCGCACCGATTCCTCGTCTTCCACCAGCAACACGGTTTCGCAGCCCCCCGCTTCGTTCGGTTGAGACTTGACCGGGCACAACTCTTCGGCGGAATCTTCGACGCGCGGCAAATAAACGTGGAACGTCGTCCCCACTCCGGGCTCGCTTTGGGCGAACACATACCCATTGCTCTGCTTGACGATGCCATAGACGGTGGAGAGGCCGAGCCCAGTACCTTTTCCTTTTTCCTTGGTGGTAAAGAAGGGCTCGAAAATGCGGGACTGGGTTTCCTTGTCCATGCCGTGGCCGGTATCGGAAACCGAGATCACGGCATAACGGCCGGGCTGGATAAAGCGCGGTTCATTGAGGTCCGGACGTACCGTGACGTCGGAACTTTGCAAGGTGAGCTTGCCGCCTTCCGGCATGGCATCTTTGGCATTGACGACCAGGTTCATGATCACCTGCTCGAGTTGGCTGGCATCGGCCCGGGTATGTCCGGTCTCAGTAGAGAGCCGCGTGACCAGCTCGATATTTTCGCCGATCAGGGGTCGCAGCAACCGCTCCATGTCGCCTACGACGGTGTTGACATCGACCACCTTGAGTTCGAGGAGTTGCTTGCGGCTGAACGCCAGCAATTGCCGGGTGAGGGTAGCGGCGCGGTCGGCTGCCTGCTGAATGGACTGCACCTTATGGTGCATGGCGCTGCCTGGTTCCAACTGCTCCAGCAACACTTCGGTGTATCCGTTAATCACCATCAGCAGGTTGTTGAAGTCGTGGGCGACGCCGCCGGCGAGGCGGCCGACGGCATCCATTTTTTGCGCCTGGCGAAGCTGCTCTTCAAGCTGTCGCCGGTCCGTGATGTCTTCCGCGATCAGCTCTAATACTTCTTCCGGTTCATCGGTGTTACTGGCGGCGCAGCCACTGAGCCGCACGATGATGACGCGGCCGTCTTTGCGTTTCCACTGAACTTCCACGCCATTCAGATTTCCCGTCCGGCGGCAGTCCTCGGCCAGCCGGTCCAGTTCCTGGGGATTGACGAAGACATCGCGTCTGGCATCCAGCTTCATCAGGTCTTCGCCCGATCCCAGCCCGAGCATGGTGATGAGCGCCGGATTCACGTCCAGAAATCTTCCGCCAAGCGTGCACCGGCAAATACCGAAGGCTGCGCTCAATATCAGGGAGCGCGAGCGGGCTTCGGAGCGGCGCAGCGCCTCTTCATAACGCTTGTGCTCGATCGCCGCCGCCAGTTGCTGCGAAACAAATTTCAGAATCTCGCGGTCGCGCTCTCCGAAGCGCGCCTTTTCGTCGTAACTCTGCACTACCAGGGCCCCAATGCAGACCGTTCCGCTCTTCAGGGGAATGCCCAGCCAGTCCACCGACGGAGCGCCGATCAATTCCACTTCCCCGCGCCGCACCAGGTCTTCAAACACTGCCGGGGTGGCCAGCAGCGGCTCGCCCGAGCGCAGGATGTATTCCGTAAGGCCGCGCCCCAGAGGCTTGGGAGCGGGGGCTGAGTCCTCTTCATCGACAAAGTACGGAAAGCTCAATACCTGAGACTGAGGATCGTAGAGGGCGATGTAGAAGTTCCGCGCATTCATCAACTGGCCGACGATGTTGTGAATGCCCGCGAAGAACTGTTGCAGATCTCCAGCCGACTGGCTGTGCGCCGCGATGGCGTACAAGGCTGCGTTCAACTCCTCGGCGCGCCTCTGCTCGGTGATGTCGCGATAGGAGGCATACGCTCCAACTCTTTTGCCGTTCAGCACCACGGGCGAGGTTGCCAGCAGCACTTCGACCAGCGAGCCATCTTTTCGCTGGCGCCGCGTCTCCAGCGAAAGCCTGTCTTCCGTCTTGATGCACTCCGCAATCCACGCCGTTTCCGCGTAGCGATCGGGCGGCACGATGAGCTGGTCGATCCGCTTTCCTACCGCCTCAGATGCGGTAAACCCGAACAGCCGGGTGAATTCAGCGTTGATGCGTAAAATGCATATTTCTTCGTTGACAATACTGATTGCTTCGGGCGCGTTCTCGATGATCTGTTCAAAGTAGGCCTTCTCCACTTCGAGCGGGCCTTCGGCGGCATGGCCGTTCGCGGGCGAGTTGCGCGGGACTGGAACAGAAACGTGGGCAGAAATCGGCGCCGCACCGTGCTCGAGAGCCTGCGGCGGCGACGCCACCCGCGGCAGCGCGGTCGAGCTTGCTGCCGGGGCGATTTTCTCACCCATACAGTCCTTTCCCAGTGTGCACTGGCGATAGTTCGATGGTAAGCGGGCTGCGTTGTCCGCTGATAGTTACGGCGGTAATGGAACTTTCAAGGCCAAAAAACTGGACCTTCAGCAGGCATTGGCCAACACCACGCCGACCTGGTGCAAAGTCGACTTCTGCTCGCTTGTCACGACCAGAAATTCGAATCCGCACCGCAAACCTTGGCTATAACGCACCACCGCCCGCACCTTCATAACGTGAGGGGGGAGCGGGACGGGAAACTCCAGCGAAACCACTTCCCCCACCTGCAATTCACCGCTGAGAGTCGCCCCAAGACCATCAAGGCCAAGTTCGCTGGTTCGTCCCCAGAATGAGGTCGTCACGCCTTCGCGAAATACCGACACCTGAATGCGCGCGTCGAAACGATGCCGGAAAAAACGCCGCAGCCTCGGTTGAGCTTTGGCTGGCGCTTGTGCGGGGCCGCTCAATCCAGCTTCTCCAATTCAGATCTCCTTTGCCTCGTCTTCGATTGTGCGTCAGCGCAAGGCCTGCGCTCAACGGCATCAAAGTCCATGTACCAACGAGGTGAGCCCCATGTTGATTGGAATTGACCGCCGGTCGGCAACGATTGCGCATCTTTTTTCAGTTGCCCGGCACCCCGATTTCCTTCCACCCAAACCCAGCAGCCTGTAAAGCTGCGTAAAGACACGTGACAGACCCTCGGGGCGCGTCTAACATCAAGAGTGGGCTTGGTTGGAGATCGCGCTGACGGGGCCGCGCTGGGTAATCTGAATTCTTATGCCTTACCGCTCAAATGCCGCCGAAGCCTGGCTTCCCGACCCGCAGCCCGACGCTGGACAAACCGAGATTCCTCTGGACCTGCTCCCGCCGTCCAGCCTGACGCAACCGCTTTGGAGGTCGCTAGCCGGCAATCTGCGCGATACCCTCGCGCCGGAGAAGCTACCGCCGCTCGAACTGACTTCACGGCCGGTAAATGTCGGTCTCGCGCTTGGGGAGCGTCTGCGCCTGCCCTGGTTTCGCACCGTGTTTACCAACATCGGAGACGTGATCTCTCCCGAAACACTGCCACCCCTTGAACTTGAGTCAAGGCCTGTCGACGTCGGTGAACTCATCACCGATCAGCTGAGCCACTTCTGGTGGGGATCGCTGCTGCGGAATCTGGCCGATCGCGTCGCGCCGGAATCACTGCCCACTCTCAATCTGACTTCCAAGCCGATTCTGGACATCATTCCGAAATCCTGGATTTTGCTGCCGTTGTGGTCGGAAGTCGTGGACACGCCCAAAGTGTTCTATCCCGACAAACCGAAAACGGCCGATCCTGCGAGGCCGGTCAATCTGCAACCGGCGGCGCTGCCGGCGGAAAAGCGGCAAGCTCTGGTCGAAGCCCTGGTGAGGGAACCTACCGCCGCCGACCTGCTGCGCGACATACGCCGCTCGCGCATTCGGCAGCGCATCTGGATCGGGCTGGCGACCGCCCAGATTCTCTACATGGTCCTGGCTGCGGCTGGCAAACTCTAAATGAAGGTCAGAGGTCAGATTACAGAAGTGAACAGATTTACCCTCTGCAATCTGACCTCTAACCTCTGACCTTTACTCCGTGCCTGCTTCTCATTGCCGCAGCCCCATCCAACCTTCGGCAATCACCATCGAGTTTCCCGGGTTGCGAGCGTCATACTTCACCGAGGTCGGCAAACCCAGCCGGCAGGAATGCAGATTGATCCACTGCCGGAGATAGGTGACGTCCTGCGACGCTTCATAAGAAACGCCCGCAACGTCATACTGATAAATCAGCATGGTCGCGGGACGGTTCGTGGCCATCGTGATTTCCTGCACATCAATCACCGTGCCATCGGTGATGCGCCCAACCGTATTCAGCCAGGTGCGGCGTTCGTGCTCGACCTCGTCCGCGCTTCTGGGTTTTCGGCGCAGCAGGACATAGGCGGCAAAGACAATGCCAATCGCGCCCACCACAAGTGTATAGAGACGAAACGAAATCATTTCCAAGCCAAACCTGAGCCTCGCTGTCTGCTTTCAGCATAAGCTCTAACCTCGCAGACCGCCAAGGGCACCGAGGTGCGCAAGCATATACCTGCGGCTGAGGACGAGTTGCGGGTGAAGGGAGCGATGGGTGTTTTATGCCTGCGTAGGGGCGGACGCCCTCGTCCGCTCAGCGGAGAGAAGCTCCGCAAGCCGCCGAACACTCCGCCTGCAAGATTGCCCAAAATCGCCGGGGTGCTGGCGCAATTGGCGGTTGCTCGCCAATTGGACGTTACGGCTGCCCGGCAGAGCATCTCCACAGGTATAGACAGCGCACGGAGCGGCGCTTAGTGATTGCTGGTTGCACGGCAGGCAAGGAAGTGCGAGCCGGTTCATCTTTGACGAGGTCTGGCAATGCAGACGGCACCGTCGGCACAGCGAGAATACCGTAGTGGCCATTGTCCGAACCCGAACCAAAATCCCCCTGGCGTTGATCGATTTTGAGACTGACGCGAAAGGCATCCGCAGTCGGGCCCGAAACAGAAAAATCGACCAGTTTCGCGGTCCCCACGCACTTACGGTTACGACATACTGACCGGCCTCTAAACTCACACTCACAGAGCCGTCCATGCCGGTATGGGCAACGATGGTGCCAGACTTGCCCTTAAACACAACCTCAGCCTGCGAAATAACAGCTCCCGACGGATCGACGACCACTCCATTGACTGCGAACGCTTGTTCCTGAGCGTAACCGGCAGCAATAACGAAGCCCGCAGCCGTACTGAGAATGATGGCTATCACGCCGAGGCGAATTGCGTAGCGAAGCACTTGTTAATCTTGACCCTGTAGGCCGTAGTTGTTGAAATCAGCCATTACACTCAGAACCCAAAGAAGATTCGGTCTACGGCCGCCGCCGATAGTAAATATTGAACTCGAATCCGGGATTGGGAGGAAAAATCTCCGCGATCTTGCGCAGCCGTTCCGCCATCGGCGCTGGCGCCAGCAGCGGATAGTCGCGCTCGCGTAGATCGTAATAATCGACATCGAGGTAGAGCGAGAGCAGGTAGATTGAAATCGCATCCGCGAAACTGGCCGCCAGATACTCGTTCTTGAATTTTTCAGCGTCAGGAGTGGGAACCGTGGCGAACTTGCGCGCTTCCCACGCGTCGAGCGAAGTCTCGCCGCGTACCCCGGACTCCACTTGCTGCCATGCTAGGTCGGCAAAATTCTGCGACACCCCCGCTCGTTCGACCAGCGCGTGCCCCACGTTGATGTAGAACTCGAACGCCACCGAAAATTTGTCGTCCATCAAGCGGGTTGAGATGAAAACACACTGCGCGTCGCCGAGATTCAGATTGCGATGGCAAACCGCGTTATCGCTAAGCGCAACGTCGTAGCGGTCGGCAATCACGGTCTCATCGCCTTGGGTGACGGTGAGCGGAACAAAGTAGTAAGCCTTGCGGCTGAGCGCGGCCGCCACCGGCACCGGCACCACGGCAATCATGCGGTCAAGATCGTTGTCGGCTATCGTGACCTCGCCCGAACGCGCATAGCAGATGCCATTCGGCGCCTGTGAAACCGGGCTGCTTTGCACGATCTCCGACGGGCTGCGGGTGATCGCGGAGACGGTTTGCGACATGACGGTATTGTAGCGCACGGGCGCGCCGGGACGACGGACTGTGCCATCCCACGCGCAGCTGAACATTGAACCGCCAGGCTCACCAGACGGGCGTGCAGAAACGCTGCCGCAGCCTATTTCTCAGATCCCGTCACCCTGCGGTGTTGCTTCTACTGCGAAGATGACCGGCGCAGGTGGAATTTCCACGGGAACTTCGACCATCGCTGCCGAGTAGAAACCCACCGCCACCGCGCGCTGCCAGAAGCGGGTGGCTAGCAGCAGCAAAAGTATCAGCTGACCGATTAGAAACGCTCCAAATACGCTGGCCGGAGGAACCATCACATTCCAAGTCACCAGTCCAATCCCCAGCACCAGCACTGCGACAACCGAGATTACAAGATAGGCACCAAGCAACCGCCCCAGATTCGTCCGGGTTTGCCGATAAGCTTTGCCCACCGACTTGCGAACCGCCTTCTGATCCGCAATCACCACGTCTGCTTCCGCCAGGTCGAACCAGATCCGGATCGCCGTCAGCACCACGAAAATCACAATAATCCCAGTCAACTGAACATAGAAGGGAAGCTTCTCGTAGGAACTTCCATCCGCAACCTTGACCAGCGCGCTTTGGATTCCCCCCAGAACTCCGCCCACGATCCCCGCCAGAATCGCAAACAGAATCGCCAGGCGGACGAAACGCCATAAGTTCTTCCCGCAGGCGCGAAAGAACTCCTCCCGCGGGATCCGGTAATTGGATGCGTATCCAAGAAAAACGCCCGGCAAAAACATCAACGTCAGCGCAAAGAACAAAACCGCCATGGTCATCCCTGGAACCGTCGCCGCCTGAATCGGACCGAACTCCCGGCGGCTGAGCATTTCCGAAAAGACGCCCAGGTCGAATCCATGCAGCACTCCATCCGCATAGAGGCTGAGGTCGAGCCGGCTGGCCGCCTGCAGACGAAACGCCGCTGCGCCCATCGACGCCAAAGCGAAGTTCAGCACAAAAAACCACATCACGTATCGCTTATTCCGGCCGGCGATCGCGGCTCCGCTCGAAAGCAGCCCTGGTTTATCATTCATGGAATTTCGCTCCTATACCATCCACCACGCCAGACATTGCGCAAGCAACTGGGTCGCGAAGGTCCAATAGTTCGCCAGTTTGCGCGCCGGTTTTTCGCTTGGCTCAGCCCGATTGCTGTTGTTGAAGTTGTTGCGGTCGATCTGGATCTTGTGGTCGGGATCGATTTCCACCGTCGCCACCTTGGCCTTCTTCTGATACGTATATCGTATCCACCGGTCCTGCCCGGTTCCGCCGTCCCAGTGTTCGCGAACCTGGTCCCCGTTCTCGAACGCAATTGCGATATCGACGGGAAATATGAAATCACCTTTGCGGTGGATCACCACTTCCGACTCGTACTCCGTCTCTCCTTTTTTCTCCTTGAACTTCTCCTTGTACCAGTCCACCGGTGCGGAATCCACCTTCAGCACTTCGTAGTCGAGCACTTGCGTCCCATACACCGCCTGGTTGAAATACCAGCGAAGGTCTCTCCCGGAAACTTCCTCAATCGTCTTGAGAAAGTCTTCTTTCGTCGGATGCGTGAACCGGTAGCGCATAAAGTACGTATGCATCGCCCGCCGCATCGTATCTTCGCCGATAACGCCCTCCAGCGTAAGCAACACAACCGCAGTCTTCCCATAAGTGATTCCAGCGTACGAACCGGAGGTCGCATACTGCCACCCGTTGCGCGCCATCGGATCGAGCTCGGCCACCCCGATGTAACTCATTCTTTGCAGCTCTCGTTCGCCCAGGGTTATTCCCCACTGCTTGATGATCGAAGTACGAGGCCCCAGAATGTCATCCATGATCTTCACTTCCGTATAGCTGTTGATGCCCTCGTCCATCCAGGCGTCTTCAAACTCGTTGGTCGCGACCATGCCATACCAGTACTGGTGCCCAAATTCATGTTCGACCACCAGTTCCGGCAAATAGATGCCCTTCGGCATCCACCAGTTCGTGCCGCCCGTGATAAAGGTTGGATACTCCATGCCTTCCGCCGCCGACCCAGCCTCCGGATCCACCAAGGTCAGGGTCTTGTACGGATAAGGCCCGTACCAGCGCTCAAAGTGATCCAGAGTCTGCTTGAGGATTCGCGCATGACGTTCTTCCTGATCCAGGTGCGCGGGTTGCATCATGATGTTCAGCTTCACCGGCCCCATACTTCCCTGAAAGTTGTCCTCATATACTTTGTAGTGCGGGCTCGCGGTCCACGCGAAATCGTGCACGTCATCGGCGTGGTAACTGACGCTCTTACTGCCATCCGGATTGTTCACATTGCCCACTTCAACCCCGGTCGCTCCCACAATCTCAAACTGAGGGACCGTCACCTTCACGTCATACACGCCGAAGTCGGCAAAAAATTCCGTGGTGCCGTGAAACTGATGACAGTTCCAGGCGCCGTGCCACCACACCCCAACTTTGGGGAACCATTGTCCAGCCAGCAGAAAATCGCGCTTCCATCCCGTACGCTCCAGGGTCTCGGGGAAGTTATCGTGGAACCTGATCTTGAACTGCACGTAGCCGTCCGGCGGAATCGGCTTCGGCAGATGCACCTGCATGACACTCTTGTCGTCTTTGTTCCCGTCATCCGGCTGAATGAACTTAAGCTGCGATGTCAGATCGCCTTGTCCTACAACCTCGAAACGCTTGATATCCTCGGATCCACGGTTCTTGCTCTCCCACTTTTCAAATGTAACGTCTCGCGTGCCGTCTCTCTTGCTCTCCTTGATCCACGTGGACGTTGGCTGAAAGGCATTGAGATAAAGGTGGAACGGAAATGTGTCCAATGCCTGCCCGGTGAGGTTGTGGTAGGTGAGAGTTTCTTCGGCGTCGAGCCCATGGGTCTTGGGATCGTACCGGGCGTCGATCTCGTAGTGCACAAC
>PMBA01000409.1:10914-12433 GCA_003152795.1 Acidobacteriaceae bacterium
TACGCCAGGCCAGTCGCGATCAACTGCGCCGACCCCTAATTCGGTCGTGGTGCGGGCTTTGCTCACCACCTGCTTCACCAATCGCAATGGCCTCTGCCGATGGTGTAGCTTAGGAACATGGGGAAAACAAATTCGGACGGGCCGCGTTGGGTTGGAATTCCGGTGCGCGTATTCGCGATGACGTTTCTGTTGACCTTGCTCTCGTTCGCGGTCGCGCTCTTGCTCAGCATCATGGGGACCGTGGTGTATTCGCAGGTGAAGCACGTCGCGCCCAACCTGACCTTCGCCTACCGGCACATCGCGTTTCCGTTTGCCATCACCGTGGGCGCCATTGTGCTGGTGTTGTCGTTGCTGATGGAAGTTCGCAATTACCGGCAGCGGAAGACGCTGGCAGGGATCGAGCGCGCGAGTTGAAATATGCAATGGAGCAATGGGCGCCCTCGCCCGTTCGTTATTTATCGCAGCCGAACCGGAAAGTTTGGACAAGTTTAAATGGATGAGTTAATGACAATCGCGCCCCGTATTGCAATTCCCGTGCCGCATTCCGGCGATCGCGACTACGCGGAGCGCGCCCTGCCGCAGTATGAAAAAGCCGTGCGCGGGGCGGGCGGAGAATCCGTCCGTATCGAATTGGACCAGACACCGGCGCAGGTGATGAAGCAGATCGAGCGCTGCGACGCCGTTCTGCTGCCCGGCAGCCGCGCCGACCTTGATCCCCAAAAATACACCACCGAGCGTCACGAAAAGACCGCGCCCGCTGACAGCAAGCGAGACAGGGTCGACACGCTGTTGCTGCAGGATGCCTACAACCTGCGTAAGCCCGTGCTCGGCATCTGCTACGGACTGCAATCGTTGAACGTCTTCCGGTCCGGATCGCTGNNCACACGGTCATGATCGAACCGGAGTCGCGACTGGCAAAGATCGTGGGCGCGACCAGGACGGTGGCCGTGAATTCCTCGCATCATCAGTCGGCCGACGCAGCCGGCGACGGGTTGCGAGTGGTGGCGCATTGCACCGAAGACGGAATCATCGAAGCCCTGGAAGGAACCGCCCCCGGACACTTTGTGTTGGCCGTGCAGTGGCATCCGGAGCGCAGTGTGAACGATGGGCCGGAGGTGGCCGAGTCGGCGCACGCAATTTTCCGCGCGTTCATCGAGGCGGCTCGAACCAAGCACGCGGAGTCGGCCGACAGTTAGCGGCGCTTCAGTAACACCGCCACATTCGCAATCGCGGCGTTCTCTGTGCCCATGCCTTCCGGCGTTTTTGCTTTGATCCCGACACAGTTCGCGGGAATTCCGCACAATCCGGCGACGTGTTTGCGAATCGCGTCCGCATGCGGGCCGATTCTTGGAGTGGACAGAATCAGCGTGGAATCCAGGTTCACGAGTTCGTAGCCCGCGCTTTTGACTCGCTTCAGCGCCTCGCGCAGAAACAAAGCCGAGTCGGCGTTTTCCCATTGCGGATCCGAAGGCGGAAACAGCGATCCAATGTCGGGGCCGGCGATGGCGCCCAGCAGCGC
>PMBA01000339.1 GCA_003152795.1 Acidobacteriaceae bacterium
ACCTGGTGCAGGGCCTGCTGCGTCTCTTTCGGGGTCAGCAGGGAGCGATAACCCTGCGGCAGAATTTTTTCCAGCTCCTTGTAATCGCCGATTCCCGGCCCAGCCAGGTCGGCTTTCTTATCCAGGACAAGCGTGCTCATGAACATTCTCCTTTGCGGACGGATTCTGTGCCGGCGCGTCCGTCGCTACGCGCTCTATCTAAGTTTGGGATTAAGAGACGGGGTACCTTCGGAGGCCACAGAGCGTGCGGCATCGCCCTTGGCTTTACGTTTGAGCTTGGACTGCTCCAGGATGACCGCGACGGTCAGCAGAATTCCAATCAGGCCAAATACCACCAACGCGAGCAGAGCCATCATTAGTATCGGCATAGCTACACCTCGCTTGCTGCCATGGATTGTCTCTCCCGATCGCTTGCCACGCTGTGACCGCAGTCACCCGTGCAGGTGACCCTTGGAGTCCACTCCGCTCCCTCCGTAGGATCCACTTCTCGACGGAAGTCACGCTCTAGGGTGACACGGATCACTGCGGCGTTTCGTCCAAAACGTTGAAACTCTCAATAGGCAGCGTTGAAGCTGCTGAATTCTGCTACGTCCGGTTCCTAAAAGGGTTTATCGGTGGTTACTTTCGCAACACACGCAAGACGGCGAGAACAACCACTAATTTGATCGAGTTGCAAAACTTCACTAAGGAGAAGAAACGTAATCATGAAGACGACAAAGCTGGTGGTGCTGGTAATGACAATCGCAGTGGCCCTATTCATCCTGATCCCCAGTCTCTCTTGGGCAGAGGACGGAGCCGCTCTCTACAAAGCAAAATGCGCAATGTGCCACGGGCCGGATGGAGCTGGCAAGCCCGCAGCGAAGATTCCGAGCCTGATTTCGGATGAAGCCAAGAAGAAGTCCGATGCCGACCTCACCAAGGCCGTCGCGGAAACGGCGAAGCACCCGGGCCCGGTAAAGAGCCTGTCGGCTGACGATGCGAAAGCAATTGTGACGTACGTTCGCAGCCTGCAGAAGTAGTGGTCCGTTTCAAGTAGTGGCTGTTCCTCTTTGCGCAATTTGCGCTTCGCCGCGGTCACGGTTTCTCGAACAGCGGCTGAGGAAGACGTAAGGGTGAGATGGGGATCTCCGGCTCAATTCGGCGGACGGAACGGAATCCTGGCCGCTCCGCAGCCAGCCCGAAAGATTCTCTCTCGATCGCCTTCCCCCGGAGAACAGTCCCCCCGGGTCCGGGTGTATACCTCTCCGGACTCGGTTCTTTTTTTACGTTCGATCCGCCAAATGTTTTCTGTACCGTTCCCAAGTCTGTTCCATCAAACCGCATTTTTGCCTCTTCTTACTTCATTCCATCGGAACGGAAGTCCCGCTTGGGAATATTTCTGGGAACCATGAGGAGCAACTTCCATGAGTAAGGCCCTGCTGTATGACGCGACGATGTGCATCGGCTGCAAACAGTGCGAAGGCGCCTGCGCACAACAGAACAAGCTGCCCTATGACGATAAGGTGGCGGCCGAGTCGGTGCAATCCGCTCACAAATACACCGTCGTCATGACCAAAGACGACAAATTCATGCGCCGGCTCTGCATGCATTGTGAGCATCCCGCGTGCGCGTCGGTCTGTCCCGTGGGCGCCTTCCATAAGACCGCGGCGGGGCCAGTCGTGTACGACGTCTGGAAGTGTATTGGCTGTCGCTACTGCATGGTTGCCTGCGCGTTTAACCAGCCGAAGTACGAATGGCAGTCGCTGAATCCGCGGGTCCGCAAGTGCATTATGTGCCCGGACCGCATCGCCGCCGGCAAACCCACGGCCTGTGCCGAGATCTGTCCGACGGGCGCCACCAAGTTTGGCGAGCGCGACGATCTTATTAAGGAAGCGCAGGATCGCATCAGTCAAAACCCATCCACCTACCTGCCTCGTATCTACGGCCTTCACGAAGTGGGCGGAACATCGGTCCTGATTCTCTCCGGCGTGAATGTTGAAGACTACGGGTACCCAGCTTCGGCAAGAATCGGCGAGACCCCGATGCCGGAATACACCGGGCGCGTGATGGAGAAAATCCCCGACTTTATCCCGGTTTGGTCGTTGGTTCTGGGTGGCATTTATTGGGTTTCGCATCGCCGCGATGAAGTCGCCGCGGCGGAAGCGGAACAGAAAAACGGGAGTGCGCGATGAAGATCAAACTGACCTTCTGGAAAATTGTATTCCTTGTCATCATGGGCCTCGGGTTGTACTCGACATTTGTTCGCTATTTCTACGGCTTGGGCGCGATCTCAAACATGACCGACCAGTTCCCCTGGGGACTCTGGATCGGCTTCGACTGCCTCTGTGGAGTCATGCTCGCGGCGGGCGGCTTCTGTATTGTGGGCGCGGTCTACCTGTTCAACGTCGAGCGCCTGCACAGTGTTGTCCGCCCGGCGGTGTTGACGGCGTTCCTGGGCTATTTACTGTTCATCGTTGGACTCCTGTTCGACCTCGGCCGGCCCTGGTACATCTGGCATCAGCTCATCTATATGAACCCGCACTCGGTCATGTTCGAGGTGGGAATGTGCGTGATGGCCTACACCACGGTCCTCTTCTTCGAGTTCCTTCCCAATGTGCTCGAAAAATTCAATCTGACAACGCCCATCAAGTGGATCAAGAAGATCTACCCGGTGCTGATCATCCTGGGCATCCTGCTCTCTACCCTGCACCAGAGTTCGCTCGGATCACTGTATCTGATCATGCCCAGCAAGCTGCATCCGTTCTGGTACACGCCCGCACTGCCCTTCCTCTTTTTCGGCTCGGCGATTGCGGTCGGTTTGGCGATGACCATCTTCGAATCTACCCAGAGCGCGAAAGCCTTCGGCCGTCACCTCGAACTCCCGGTTCTGGTCGAACTGGGCGGCGCTTTGCTGGTCGCTCTCTGGGTGAATGCCCTGCTGCGCTTCGAGGATTACTTCCACCGCGGCATGTTGGGACAAATCGTCAAACCCAGCTACGAAGCCTATTTCCTATGGCTGGAACTGGCCCTGGCCTTCGTGATTCCGATCACCATGCTCAGCTTCAAGAAGGTCAGGCTGTCGCCACAAGGCTTGTATCTGGCCTCCATCTTCACGGTGCTCGGATTCATCACCAACCGCCTCAATATTGCTCTCACAGGCTTTGAGACTTACGTTGGGCATCACTACCTCCCCAAGTGGACGGAGTTCTCAGTGACCCTGATGATTATCGCGATGGGCTTTGCCCTCTTCGGTGTCGCGGTGAAGTACCTGCCAATCTTTCCCGAAGAAGAACATGCAGTGCAACCGCGTCTGCAAACCGAAACCGGGCCCGTGGTTGCTACTCCGGTGTTAGGCCATGCGGGAGATTGAGCCAAATCGCGGCGATCTGGGCTGGAAGCGCCTGACTCAGAGCATCAGCGCGAAGTTGATCGGTTCCCTGCTGGTATTAATGGTCGTGATCTTCGCGCTTCTCGGATACCTGATTATCCGATTGCACCGCCAGCACCTCGAAGCAGCCACGCTGGCGAGCGCCGAGCGGGTCAGCGATGTTATCAAGCGCAGCACGACTTACTACATGCTGCACAATGACCGCGAGGGACTCTACCACGCGATCCAAACCATGGCGGAGGGACCCGGCATGGTCAAGGTCCGCATCTTCGACCAGGAAGGCCGGATCAGCTACTCCACGGACTCCGCCGAGGTCAATCACGTCCTGGACAAGTCGGCCGAGGCCTGCTACGGATGTCACAATCAATCGGAACCGCTGGCGCGCCTGAATCGCCCCGACCGCTTTCGCATCTACCGCAATGGGGGCGGGAACCGCGTTCTGGGGATTATCACTCCCATCGAGAATCAACCGAACTGCTCCAACGCCGAGTGCCATGCGCACCCTGCGGACCAGCAGGTTCTCGGCGTGCTCGATACCAACCTCTCGCTGGCGACGACGGACGCCCAACTGGCGGTCAGTAGCGCACGCATGAAGTACTACACTGCCGGGGCGTTGCTGATCGTCGCGGTATTGAGCTGGTTATTCGTCTGGCGAGTGGTCGACCGCCCCATCAAGGCGCTCCAGAACGGCACCGAACATCTTTCCCATGGCGAACTGGGTTACCAGATTGAGGTGCGATCCGAGGACGAAGTGGGCGACCTGGCTCGTTCCTTCAACGGCATGAGCCTGCAGTTGCGCGCCGCCAACGAAGAAATCGTTACCTGGGCCAAGACCCTCGAGGATCGCGTCGAGCAGAAGACGAAGGAACTTAATCGCGCCCACGACCACGTGCTGCACGTTGAAAAGATGGCTTCCATCGGGAAGATGGCCGCAGTGGTGGCGCACGAGGTGAACAACCCGCNNCCGAGCATGAAAAACGCGAGGAGGCGATGCAGTGTCTGGAACTGATCGCCGCCGAAAGCCGGCGCTGCGGCGACCTGATCAAAAACCTGCTGTCGCTTTCGCGAACTGCGCCCATGAACGTGCAGTCCACCGACCTCCATGCGGTGGTCGATCGTTGCCTCATGCTGGTGCGCCACCAACTGGAGTTGGTCGGAGTCGAACTGCAACTGAAGATTGCCCAGGATCTGCCGCTCGTGCCTTGCGATCCGGCGCAGATTGAACAGGTCCTGCTGGCGTTAAGCATGAACGCCATCGATGCCATGCCACGAGGCGGCAATCTGTGGATCGAGGGCCGCCTCAGCAACGATGAGTCGGAAATCGAGATCCAGGTGCGCGACGACGGGGCGGGCATCGCTCCCGACGTGCTGCCGCACATCTTCGAACCCTTTCTCACGACAAAAGAAAGTGGACACGGCGTCGGGTTGGGCCTGGCCATCGCCCGCGGCATCGTGGAGCGGCATAGCGGCCGCATCGAAGTCCAATCCGAACTGGGCCGGGGCACAACTTTCAACATAACTCTGCCCAGCCACGGTCCTGATGCTTCGCTGGCCGCCGTCGGCGACGGGAAAAGCGCGATGAAAACGAGGTGATTGAAGTGAGCACACAGGGAAAACTGCTGATTGTGGACGATGAATTGAGCGTGCGCGACTCGCTCGGTAAATGGTTCCGCGAAGAGGGCTACGAGGTAACCACGCTGGAAAATGCCAACGACGCGCTAACCCAACTCGCGACCCAGCGCTGGGATGCCGCTCTGGTGGATATCAAGATGCACGGCACCGATGGCATCGAACTGCAGCGCCGCATGCACGAAATCGACCCCGACCTTATCGTGATCATCATGACCGGCTATGCCTCGGTCGAGACCGCCGTCGCTGCTCTGAAGAACGGCGCCTACGATTACGTGACCAAGCCGCTCGACCCGGACGAGATCGCGCACCTGGTAAAGAACGCACTGGCCCACAAACGCACCACCGAGGAGAACGTACTCCTGCGCGAGACCGTTGCCGAAGTCGCGCGTCCGGGGGACATTGTCGGCCAGAGTGGCCCCATGCGCAAGATCTTCGATGCCATCGAGACGGTTGGCCCAACCGACGCTACAGTGCTGGTCACCGGCGAGAGCGGAACCGGAAAGGAACTGGTGGCGCGCGCCATCCATCAGGCCAGCCCGCGGAGATTCCATCCTCTCGTTATCATTCACTGCGGCGCCCTCACCGAAACTCTTCTGGAAAGCGAACTCTTCGGACATGAGAAAGGCGCGTTCACCGGCGCTCAGTATCGCAAGAAAGGCAAATTCGAAATCGCCGAGGGTGGGACGGTTTTCCTCGACGAGATCGGCGACATTTCTCTAAAAACCCAGACCGATCTGCTGCGGGTATTGCAGGAGCGCGAAATTACCCGAGTCGGCGGCAATCAGATTATCAAGGTGGACTTCCGCTGCATCGCGGCCACCAACAAGGATCTGGAAAAATTGATCGAAGAGGGCAAGTTCCGCCCCGATCTTTTTTATCGGCTCAACGTCTTCCGCATCGAACTGCCCCCCCTGCGCGAGCGCCGCGACGATATCCCCGTGCTTGTGGAACACTTCATCCGCAAGTTCTCTCTCGCCATGAACAAACGCATCACCCGGGTTTCACCAGCCGCCATGAACCAGTTGCAGCAACAGCC
>PMBA01000063.1:0-6182 GCA_003152795.1 Acidobacteriaceae bacterium
GAAATCAGGATTGGACAAAGGGAACCCGAGGGTAATTCGAGACATACGCAGGAGGGTGCGGGGTTCTACAACGAACTTCAGGACTTGGACCAGTTGATCCTGTTCGTTAGCAAATGCTAGCTTATTCCTTTTCCATCATATGGTGGCGCGTNNAGACGAGCGATTCCATTATCCTGAGGGTAATGTATTTGAGGGAAGGCCTCGAAAGCAGGTTTTGCGAACAGATAACCCTGAAACAGCCGCACACCTGCATTCGAGAGCCACCCATACTCCTCCTCGGTTTCCACTCCTTCAGCAATCACGTCAATCCCGAGTTCGAGGCAGACCTGTCCAATGGCGCGAACAATAGCCTGACGAGGCCCGTGGCGTTCAATGCCGCGCATGAGCGTCATGTCGAGTTTGATCAGGTCTGGTTGGAAATTAGAGAGCAGGTTTAGTCCGGAGTATCCAGCGCCGAAGTCATCGATGGCCACCTTCACACCAAGACCCCGATACTCGTTAATAAGCTCGGCGAAGCGAGGCTGGTCCAGAATGACCTCCCCCTCCGTCACCTCAAGGATGATGCGGTCAATCGGCAGATGCATTCGGTTGGCGGTCTCCAGGGTCGCACCAACCGATTCTTCCGAGGAGTAGAGACTGTGCGGAAGAAGATTGAGGTTGAGGTGACAGCCGATCCCCAGCCGCGTGGCGAGACAAATCGCCTCGGAGCGGGCTCTTTGGGCGAACGCATTCAATCGGTCAGCTTGTACCTGCTCCAGTATTTGATAGGCAGGCTCATTTCCGGGACCGCGAATCAGTGCCTCGTAAGAAAAGACCTCGCGAGAAATAGCATCAACAATCGGCTGGAACGCGAACGTAAAGCTCGGGTCGGATTTGCTCTGCTGCTCCACGGTCAAGCTCCGCCAGTCTTTGCGCTCTTAGCTCGCCACGAGCCCCGTGCGAACGCGCCTAAGAGCTTCTTCGCTCGACCGGCATCGAGCTTAGTAAAACATGAGCCATCATGGAAGAAGTCGTTCAATCCAACGATGTTTCTGAGCTCTCCCGGAGAGATTCGGGAAAAACCCATACTCCAGTTTCCAAACGACCGTTTGGCAATGGGCTCCCTGATGATCAAGGTGCACTGAGCATGGCGCTTATCCCGGATAATCTTCTCGTATAGCTGATTAACCGCAGTGCCTTCGCCTTCGAGCACCTGGAAGAAATTGCCCTCTGAAAATAAGAGCATACCAGTTAGACCCAGACGTTCATTCGTCTCACGAGACTTCTGCAGAAGTGCGGTAAGTTCCGCAGTCCCGACGTCTTGTGTGGCAACGCTTGCGTAAATGAGATGTATTATTCGCGGCATTTCAATATGTTCATGTGGCAATCACTGGGCGAGCATCTAAAGCGAAGGACGGAAGTCGAGTCCTTCATTTACGTCCCTGGACCGCGCAGTGCGATGATCCCAGCAATTTTTCTTCCTTAAAGAGAAGGAGCAATCTCTTGGCTTGCTTCGCATCCACAAAATCAGCAGTCGTGAGCGATGTGCGAAGGAAATGGCTGAAGCCGGGGATGCCAATGGTATCAGGAGCACTCAAGTCGTGAAAACCCATGGACCAATCGGGAAAGTCCCGATGGGACGAGAATCCTTGAAACAGAGTGGTGATTCGAGCGTGCCGCGAATCTTGAGCGATTTTCTCATAAAGAGTGAGTACCGCTTCTTTGTTTCCTTCGAGGACTTGTAGGAAGTTTCCACCTTTGAACAGCAACATCCCTGTAATTCCGAGCTTGGAATTGTTCTCTCGTGATTGCGTCAGGAGTGCTCGCAAATCTTCTTGCGAGAAGGGCACGGTACCCTCACTCAGATAAAGCAGAGAAAAAATATCGTCGGATTTTTCCATATCGTCGGTGCCTCCAAAACGCCCTTCTTCACAACCTTAATCAATCGGCACATGCTGTTTCAAAGGTACGCCTCTTGTCTTTCTCTTCTTTAACACGAAGGTAACTGGCAGGTGATGACCGTCACAACGGGCGGAAACAGTGGTGGATATGCTCGGAGTGATGTACACGATCAGCAGGCTTCCGAGTAGCAATGGCGTGACACTGTTCTGCAATGCACGTCGTCCGTAAGTTGCGTGGTCGCATCCATGTGTTTCCCCAAATGTTTACGTGATCGGCGCCGGTATTTCTGAACCAAGTGGAATGTTAGTCTTCGGCAGAATCCGGACATCTCCGCAGCTAGCGTATTTCAGAAGAGATGAAGAAGTACTAAACAGCGCATAAAAAAGACGTATAGATCAGCGGATCCCTTTACGAAATAAAACCTGTATAAAAGAGGCGCAATAAGCCATTATCGTGTGACAGAGTCGGGGTCCGGTCAAAGCGTCGAGTCCGGCGACCGAGCCGAAGACAGTTCATGACTCTGGAGTTCCAAGTTTCGATGAATTCATCAATTGCTGAGAAGCTTCAGGACGCGGTTTCGCAAGCCCGCTGGAACGAGGCGGTGGCATTGCTGCAGACCAGCGACGCGGTCCAGGCGGCTGCGGCGCTGGGGAACCTGCCTTTCGAACAGCAACAATCCCTCTTCCGCCGCTTGCCTCGGGATCTTGCGGCCGCCGTCGTCGCTCAGTTTCCCTACTATCACGAATACGTCCTGCTGCACTCGCTGCCCGCAGGGAAAATGCGGGCTTTAGTTGACAAACTCAACCCCGACGAACGCATGCGCTTCTTCGACGAACTCCCGGAAGAGGCTTGGCAGCGGCTCATGGACGAACTCTCGGGTGCCCGGACGGTTGAGACCTTGGGCCAGCTTGAGCCAGAAACGGCGGCTGTGCCCGAAGAGCACCCTCCACAGCCGGGGGAGCCAATCATCGAGGCATTTCAGATTGAGAAGGGTTTTGTACAACCGGACGGAAGGGAGATTCAGATCATCGCTCCGATGGACCTGTCCGTCGAGTCCGATACCATCTTTGCCCTGCTTGGTCCCTCGGGATCCGGGAAGTCGACCTTGCTGAGAATTCTATCGGGATTGGCCACACCCTCCCGCGGCAAGGTACTGGTGCACGGCCAACCGGTGGACGGCTGCGCTCCCAATATTGGCATTGTCTTCCAGAGTTTTGCGTTATTCCCCTGGTTGACGGTGCTGGAGAACGTTGAGGTTCCGCTGGTTGCACGAGGGCTAGCGCACCCGGAACGACATCGCGAGGCGTTACAAGCGCTTGCCATGGTGGGACTCAAAGGTTTTGAAAACGCCTACCCCAAGGAACTTTCTGGAGGCATGAAACAGCGAGTCGGATTTGCGCGTGCCCTCGCAGTAAATCCTGAAGTGCTGTTCATGGACGAGCCATTCTCCGCGTTGGATGTGCTGACTGCGGAAAACCTCCGCGGCGAACTGATGGAGTTGTGGATCAAGGATCAGATCCCCACAAAAAGCATCTTCCTGGTCACGCACAATATAGAAGAATCGGTTCTGCTAGCGGATCGAATCGTGGTTCTGGGAACGCATCCCGCCAAGATCCGCGCTGACTTCCGCATTTCACTGCCTCATCCGCGCGATCGGAAGTCAGCTGAATTTCTGGTATACGTGGATTACATTTACAAGGTGATGACACAACCCGAACTCGAGGTCAGCCCGGTCACACAGTTGCCCTCCCTGCGCAAGCCTGCGTTCCAGGTCTTGCCCCATGCAACGGCCGGCGGGATGGCTGGACTGCTCGAGTTCCTGAACGATCGCGGGGGCAAGGAGGACTTGTACCACCTCGCCGAAGAGTTGCTGATGGAAGTGGATGATCTCTTTCCCATCGTGGACGAGGCGGTCATGCTGGGCTTCGCAGATTCAACGCAAGGAGACGTGCGGATTACTCCAGCGGGAAAAGAATTTGCAGAAGCAGATATCGCCACGCGAAAGAAACTCTTCCGCGAATCTCTCCTCTGTCATGTCACACTGATTCAACAGATTCGGAATGCTCTTGAGCGGAAGTCAGACCGTGCGGTTCCCCTAGAGTTTTTCCGGGACGTTCTGGACGAGCACCTCTCCCAGGAAGATGTTCAACGCCAGATCGACACCGCCTTGAATTGGGGACGATATGCTGAGATTTTCACCTACGACTCGGAGACGGATCGATTGCGGCTGGACGAAACCTCAGGTACCGCCAATTCCAGCGAAGCTGTTTCTCTTCATTGATGCCGATGCGGCAATCCATTCATAACGCCTCTTCCCGGCCGGCACGATGGGGTATCGTGCCGGTGGGCGCTACTTCTCTGGCCAGAGAGTTGCCGATCGTGCTGGGCGGAATCGGCCTCTTTTACAGCGTCATTGCGTTTGCCCGCTATTGGTATGGCCCAGTTAGCTCTCAGGCGGAAATCAGCCTTCATCCTGCGGCGTTGCCGAAATATGCGTTGTTCTCCGTTCTGCGGATTGCCATAGCGTACACATTTAGTTTCCTCTTCACGCTGGTGTACGGATACGTGGCGGCCTACAACCGTAGGGCCGAGCGCCTCATGATTCCGCTGCTCGACACGTTGCAATCAATCCCTGTCCTCAGTTTCCTTCCCCCCGTGATGATCTCAATGGTGGCGCTTTTCCCCAGCAGACAGTTGGGGGTCGAACTTGGATCGGTCCTGTTGATTTTCACCGGCCAGGTGTGGAACATGACGTTCAGTTTCTATTCGTCACTAAAGAATATTCCCACCGAAATGCGCGAAGCAGCGCTGGCCTATCGGTTGAGCTGGTGGCAGCGGTTCTGGCAACTCGAGTTGCCGCAGGCGGCCATTGGACTCATTTGGAATTCGATGATGTCAGTTGCCGGCGGCTGGTTCTTCTTGATGGCGTGCGAAATGTTTGTTCTGGGCAACCGCGATTTTCGTCTGCCCGGCCTCGGCTCCTATCTTCAGACAGCCGCCAACGCGGGAGACACGCGAGCGGTCTTTTGGGGTTTGATGACTATGATCGGTGTCATCATTCTCATCGATCAAGTGGTTTGGCGCCCGGTGATCGCCTGGGCAGAAAAGTTCAAGCTCGAACAGGTCGGCTCAGCCGAGATTCCTCGTTCGCCGATATTGACTCTGCTGCGTAGTTCGAAACTCCTTCCGTTCGTGACGCGCTCCCTTGTCTTGCCGCTTCGCGAAAGGTTGGATTTGCACTTCGCGAAAGAGCACGAGACAAGGTCCCTAACAAAAGACAAGAACCGGGTACCGCACTGGGTTCTCCGCACAGTGGCGGTTGTTGTACTGGCTGCGATCTCGTACGCAGTAGCAAAGGTGTTCGCAATCCTGGCCACGATGTCGGCCGCGGAATTGCGGCATCTCGTTTGGGGTGCAGGGGCCACATTCTTGAGGGTAGAGGCTGTTCTGCTGCTCGCTGCTCTGTGGACTGTTCCCGTAGGAGTCGTGATCGGGTTACGGCCCAGACTCTCTGCCATCGCGCAGCCGATCGCGCAGATTGCCGCATCGGTGCCGGCGACGGCGTTGTTCCCGATCATTCTTCTCGTGCTGATTCGCGCCGGCGGCGGTCTCGGAATTGGCTCGATTGTCTTGCTGCTCCTGGGCACGCAGTGGTACATCTTGTTCAACGTGATTGCGGGTGCGACGGCGATACCGGCGGATTTGAAGGAAGTCTGCAATACGTACCATCTGAGCGTAGCCCAGCGCTGGCGAAGACTATTCCTGCCTGCAATATTTCCTTACTTGATCACAGGTTTCGTCACCGCCTCGGGCGGGGCATGGAATGCGAGCATCGTGGCTGAGTACTTCCGCTTCCGCGGCCAAACCATCTCGACTACCGGTCTGGGCGCGATAATTAGCCAGGCGACCGACAGTGGCAATTTTCGTCTGCTCCTGGCCGCCACCGCGGTAATGGCGATCATGGTAGTTACGATCAACCGCCTCGTCTGGAGACCGCTTTACGCCCTCGCATCAACGCGTTTCAAACTGGAAGGCTGAGTTCCGGCAGGATTCCCCGCCAGGCCACGCCAATCTTCCCAAACGCCATACGTGACATCAGAACAACCCCTCCTTCATGGCGGGGAAAGTCAGTCTAAAATCAAAACGCCCGACTGCGATATTTCTGTCGGAACCAAATCGCTACAGTCAAGTCGCCCTTCGCCTTATCATCGTATGGTGATCGCATTGCATTCGCCTCACGGAGTCGTTGAAACCGGACTGCTCGAATGACCTCCAGAGAAAAAGGCGGCAAAGCGTGTCGG
>PMBA01000063.1:6193-6524 GCA_003152795.1 Acidobacteriaceae bacterium
TGTGTGGCGGAGAGGGAGGGATTCGATTCTTGTGTTGAATCGAAAGCTACTTATCACTGATTTCAAACGACTTGCTCAGAGCACCTATAGATTTTGCCATCGTTGATGGCGAAATAAATATACGCCTGTCCGTAGCCTTCTTGTAGCTTTCGTGTAGCTTTTTGGCGGAGAGGGGCGGGAGAGAGAACACTCTCCGCCAACTTCCAAGAACGACTTCCCAGAGTGCAGATGGTTGAGTTCCGTGCGTCTCCAAGCAGGCGTTCAGTTCACGGTTGCCCTGCTTAGCCGTTCACGACCGCACGTCCCCGCTCGAAACCCGCCTCGATCTTCT
>PMBA01000125.1 GCA_003152795.1 Acidobacteriaceae bacterium
GGCGAATATTTTACGAAACCACCAATTCTCGCTACAATCTTTTCCATGCCCTCCGCCGTCTCGCCTTCGCTTGCCTGGGCTCATCCGCTGGTTCAGGAATGGTTCACGGCGCGCTTCTCTACGCCGACGGAACCGCAGGAGCAGGGCTGGCCGCACATTCTTGCCGGCCACACTACTCTTATCTCGGCTCCGACGGGATCGGGCAAGACGCTGGCCGCTTTTCTGGCATGCATTGATCGCCTCGTCTGCAAAGCCCTCGCCGGGGAACTGCGCGACCGCACCGACGTTCTCTATATTTCCCCGCTCAAAGCCCTCGGCAACGACATTCAGAAGAATCTTGAAGTCCCGCTGGGAGAAATTCTGCAGATGGCGGGAGATCGCGGGCTGCTGATGCCGGAGATCCGGACGGCCGTGCGCACGGGCGACACTTTGATGAAAGACCGGCGGCTCATGCTGAAGCGCCCGCCGCACATTCTGGTTACGACGCCGGAGTCGTTCTACATTCTGCTGACGGCGGAGAAGAGCCGCGCCATCCTGCGCGATGTGGAGACCGTGATTGTGGATGAAATTCACGCCGTGGCCGACGACAAACGGGGCGTGCATCTGGCGCTTTCGCTGGAGCGGTTGGAGGCGCTGACTCACCGACCGCCGGTGCGCATCGGGCTTTCCGCGACCCAGAAGCCGATCGAAGAGGTTGCGCATTTCCTGGCGGGGAATGGGCGTCCCGATCCGGTGATCGTGAATGTTGGACACAAGCGCACGCTCGATCTCGGAGTCGAGATTCCATCCTCCGAACTGGGCCCGGTCGCCTCCAACGAGATGTGGGACGAGATTTACGAGCGCATCGTGCAACTGGTGAACGCGCACCGCTCGACGCTGGTTTTCGTGAACACGCGGCGGTTGGCCGAACGCATTTCCCATCAACTGGGAGAGCGACTGGGTGAGGAAAACGTGGCGGCGCATCACGGAAGTTTGTCGCGCAAGCTGCGCCTGGAGGCGGAGCGGAAGCTGAAAGAAGGCCAGGTGAAAGTTCTGGTAGCGACCGCTTCGCTCGAACTCGGCATTGACGTGGGGACGGTGGACCTGGTGTGCCACATGAGTTCGCCGCGTTCGATTGCGGTTGCTTTGCAACGCGTGGGGCGGTCGGGCCACTGGCGCGGCGCGGTTCCCAAAGGGCGATTTTTTGTCACCACGCGCGACGATCTGGCGGAATGCGCGGTGCTGGTGCGTGCGATTCGATTGGGCGAACTCGACCGGCTGATTTTTCCGGAAGCCTCGCTTGATGTGCTGGCGCAGCAGATTGTCGCCTGCTGCGCGGCTTCCGGAAGCGCCGCGACGGCGAACAAATCGGGCGATCAATCGAATGACGGATGGGATGAGGATGAGTTGTTTGCGCTGGTGAAGCGTGCCTATCCCTATCGCAATCTCTCGCGCCAGACCTTCGATGAAGTACTGGTGATGCTATCCGAAGGCATCGCTTCGCAACGCGGCCGCTACGGCGCCTATCTGCATCACGACCGCATCAACCGCAAGTTGCGGGCGCGGCGGGGCGCACGTTTGGCCGCGATCACCAGCGGCGGCGCGATTCCGGACAATGCTTTGTTCACGGTGGTTGCCGAACCCGACGGCGGCATCGTGGGAACCGTCGATGAGGACTTCGCCGTCGAGAGCATGGCGGGAGAGGTCATGCTGCTGGGGAACACATCTTGGAGAATTCGCCGGATCGAAGGCAAGTCGTCGCGCATTCTGGTGGAAAACGCGCAGGGCGCGCCGCCCGGAATACCTTTCTGGCGTGGAGAAGCCCCGGCCCGCACCAGCGAACTTTCGCAGCAACTGGGCGAATTGCGCAAGGAAATCAGCGACCGCCTGCCCAGCGTGGTTCCGGTGGAAGGATGGCGCAATCTTCCCGTGGTGGCTGAGGCCGTGAAGTGGCTGCGCCAAGAATGCGGGCTCGATCTGTCGGGCGCCGAACAACTGATTCAGTACATCCTCGAAGGGCGCGCCGTGCTGGGCGATGTGCCGACGCAGCAGACGATCATAGCCGAGAGATTTTTTGACGAGGGTGGCGGGATGCAGTTGATCATCCACGCGCCCTTTGGCGGCCGCATCAACAAAGCCTGGGGACTGGCTCTGCGCAAGCGCTTTTGCCGCGGCTTCAATTTCGAATTGCAGGCGGCGGCCACCGACAACGGATTGAATATCGCGCTCGCCGAGCAACACAGTTTTCCGCTGGCCGACGTTTTTCAATTCCTGGCCGCAGAGAGCATGCCGCCGATCCTGGAACAGGCGGCGCTGGCATCGCCGATTTTTCAGACGCGCTGGCGTTGGGATGCGACGCGGGCGCTCGCTCTGTTGCGTTTTCAGGGCGGCAAGAAAGTGCCGCCGCAGATTCAGCGCATGCGCTCCGACGATTTGCTGGCCTCGGTTTTTCCGGATGTAGCGGCGTGTTTCGAGAACATAGAAGGCGACATCAAGATTCCCGACCATCCGCTGGTGAGCGAGGTAATGAAGGACGTACTCACCGAAGCGCTGGATATCGACGGCCTCGGCGAAGTGTTGCGTGGAATCGAGCAGGGACGCATTCGTTGCCTGGCGGTGGATACGCCGGTGCCGTCGCAATTCTCGCACGAGATTCTCAACGCGAACCCGTACGCATACCTCGATGATGCGCCGCTCGAAGAGCGCCGGGCGCGGGCCGTCGAGATGCGGCGCGTGTTACCTGCGTCGGTGCTCGAGGAAGTCGGCGCGCTCGATCCCGCAGCCATCGCGCAGGTGCAGCAGGAGGCGTGGCCGGATGTGCGCGACGCCGATGAACTCCACGATGTTCTGCATACGCTGGTGATGATGCCGGAGAACAGTTCTCAGTTGTCAGGGGTCAGTTCTCAGCAACAGCCGTCGACAGCCAGCTGGAAAAACTACTTCGATCGATTGCAGATGGAGAATCGCACGCTCATGGCGGAGGCTGCGGGCAAACGCTACTGGGTAGCCGCGGAGCGGATTGAATGGTTCCAGGCCATGCATCCTGTAGAGATCGGTCTTTGCCCCGTTCCAGCGGGGTCTTGGCCCATCCCGGCGGGGCAGAGCCCCGCCACCACACGGGCGGGCGAGCGCGTCACTGCGGATGATGCCGTTTTGACCGCGGTGCAGGGATGGATCGCACATCTCGGTCCAACCACCGCGTCGGAGATCGGCGAGTTGCTGGGACTGCCGGCGCCTGAGATCGAAAAAGCATTACTCCGCATCGAGGCGAGCGGAGCCATTCTGCGCGGCAAGTTCCGCCCNNCATCGCCTGACCGTCGCAACGTTGCGCAAGCAGATCGCCCCGGTAACCGCGTCGCAGTTCATGAACTGGCTTTTGCGCTGGCAGCACCTTGCTCCGGGTACGCAGGTGCGCGGCGAGCATGGGACGCTGGAAGTGATCCGGCAACTGCAGGGTTTTGAAATTCCGGCGAGCGCGTGGGAACGGTTTGTGCTGGCGCGCAGAATTTCGGACTACGATCCCGCAAATCTGGATCAGTTGTGCCTGACGGGCGCGGTGGGATGGGGGCGGCTGTCGCCGCATCCCGCGACTCTGGAAGCGACGGGAAACGATGCGAACGGCCGCGAAAACCGGCGGCGTGTGATTCCGACGCGGGTCGCTCCGATTGCGTTCTTCGTGCGCGAAGATGCGGATTGGATGCGATCTCATCACCCCGGAGCGGAGGATTCTTCCACCTCGTTCTTGAGCCCGGTGGCGCAGGCTGTGCTTGAGCTTTTGAAGCAACGGGGTGCGCTGTTTTTTCCCGACATGGTGCGCGCCACAGGCCGTCTCAAAGCGGAAATCGAAACCGGACTGTGGGAACTCGTCGCTGCCGGCCTGGTTACCGCCGACGGATTCGAAAACCTGCGCGCGCTGGTGACGCCGAAGAGTTCGTCGGGCAGCGGGTTGGAAAAAGTGCTGGGAAAAGTCCGCCGCCCGCGTCATGCTCCGGGACGCTGGTCGCTGCTGCACAGCGAAGGCGCGGATCGCGACCGCAGCGTCGAGTCGTGCTGCTGGATGTTGTTGCGACGCTATGGCGTGGTTTTCCGCGACCTGCTGGCNNGGCGAAGTGCGCGGCGGGCGATTCGTCGATGGATTCCAAGGGGAACAGTTCGCGCTCCCGGTCGCGGTTGAAAGTTTACGCGCCCATCGCAAGCTGCCACCGAACACGAACGCCGAGCGGATCACCATCGCTGCCGCCGATCCGTTGAACCTCGTAGGAATCATTGTTCCGGGCGAGCGCATTCCCGCAATCTCGGGGAGAAGCGTTACGTTTCGCGACGGCGTGTTGGATGCGGAAGATGCGCTGCTGGCTGCGGGGTACTAGGCTGCTAGCGACCACGGTTTGTCAAACTCACGGCAACTTCAACTGAAGCAGCACCTGCGGGTTCAAATACACTCCCTGCCAGCGCACGGCCAGATGCAGATGCGGTCCTGTGGCGCGCCCAGTGCCTCCGCTCAGCGCAATCGCCTGCCCTTTATCCACATCGTCGCCTTCCTTAATTAGAAACTTTGACAGATGCAAATAGAGAGTCAGTAACCCCTGGCCGTGGTCGATCACGACGCAATTTCCTTCAAAGAATAAAGGCCGCGCCAGAATGACGTGGCCGCTGTTGACGGCTGCAACCGAAGTCCCGCTGGGCACGCGGAAATCGAGCCCCTGATGGGTGCTCTGGACGGAACCGTTAAACACGCGCTCGACTCCGAACACGTCGGAAATCTCGGCGTTAACGGGAGCGGCAAACGACCCTTTCCATTCGCGGAGAGCACTGACAGTTTTAAATGCCTCAGTTTTTGTTTCCTTGTCTTGCGCGATCTGGCGCTGGTCTTCTGGACTGGGTGCGGTGTAACGCCCGGGAACTTTCAGCAGCACGCGAGGATAGCGCTGGCGCTCCACGCGAATCTTCTTTTCGAATGAGATGGCCTGCCCGGCGGATGGTCCGGCGGGTTGCCCGGGCGGAGTCTCGGCGTGAAGCTCGAGGGGATATGGTCCCGGCTTCGTTTCCTGGCCAACTCCAGCGAGCGCGAACCATGATTTGTGGCTCGCGTCGAAGCTGAACTCGATCTGGTGTCCCAGCCAGTTGCCAGAAAGTTTACGGACCGGCACCGGTGTGGTGACGCGGAAAAGAACCGGCGTACCGTTGACCAGGCGGGTGGGTTGGTTGACGACCGTCCAAGCGCCGGCTGTCGGATGGGCGACAGCAACAGCCGATAATTTCGAGGTCATTGCAACCAGCACGAAAACAATGAGTGCAGCGGAATGACAAACGCGCTCGCGCATCGCGGTTTCAGGCTAGCATTTCAAACGCAGAACATACATTGTTGTGGCTCTGGGAGGCACGGCCGAGGCCGTGCCCTTCCCAGAACCGATTATGAAAAAGCTCTCCTTATTGTTGCGGAGGCTTTTTGTCTTTGTTCTTGTTCTTGTCTTTATCTTTCGGTGGAGCGCCTTTTTCTGGTTGCGGCTTTGCCGGTTCTGGCTTCGCCTGCCAGTTGCGATACTTGTTTTCCTCGTCGCGCGCCTGACTGTCGCTCTTGGGTTGTACGGGAGGCGCTGGCTTAACCTGCGGATGCGACCATCCTTGTTGCGGACCTGGCTGTGGACTTGGTTGCGGACTCGGTGGCACGCCCGGCTGCGGACGGACCCCGTTGTTGTTATAGGGCGCAGGGGGGCGCAACGGCTGCGGTCTCACTGCCTCCGGTTGTGCCGGTTCAGGACGCGACTGGGGCTGCGGTTGAGCCGGCGCAACGGGCCGCGGAGCCTGCCCTTCCGGCCGGGGCGCGGGCTGAACGGGACGCTCCGCTGGAACTGGCGGCTGCCGGTTCATCGCGGGCTCCGGTTTGTTCATCGCCGGTTCCGGGCGGTTCATCGGTTCGGGTCTGGCGCCAACCGGCGGGTTCATCGGACGCTCACCGACCCCACGAACGGCGGGCTGGTTCACCGGCATTGCGGGACGGGCGACGAGTTTGTCCTGGCGCTGGGCGAAGGGTACGGGCGGCGGCGCTGGCGCCCGCTGCGCCACCACTTGACGGTTAATCACGGCCCGCGGGGGTGCGACCAAGGTCGGCTTCCCTGCTCCCATCACACTGCCGCGGATGGGCTCTGCGCCACTGATGTGGCCGATCGGCGCCTCGGCGACTTCACGCGCCTGCACAGCTACCACGTTGCGCCCCACCGGACGCGCATTGACAAAAGTTTCGCGCGATACCGCTGTCACATTCGTTTGGTTGACATAAGCGACGCGGTTCACGTTCACATTGGTGACATTAGTGGTGGTGTAAGTGTTGTAGACGTTGGTGACCTTGGTGACATTCACCACCGTGTTAGTAACATTCACCTGATTCACATAACCACGGCTCACGTGATATGCGGGAACAAACACTTCACCGGGTCCGAGCGGAAACCACGCCACGCCCGCGCCTCCGCCGAATGAGGCAGACAAATGGAACCCGCCGCCACCGCCGACAAATGCGACGAGCGCGGGAGCATACACTGGACGCACCGCAGCCGGCCCGGGCACCCACGCCCAGCCTCCGCCGATCATCACCCAGCGTCCGTAGTGAAAGGGAGCAAATCCCCAGGACGCGTCATCAACCCAGGTCCATCCCCAGGGAGCGACCCATACCCAATGACCATAGCGATAAGGCGCCCAGCCCGCGGGAATGTTTGTTGGATACCACACGGGACCATAGTTGCCGGCATACGACCAGCGCCCATTGTCATCCAGATCTTCGTAGCCCGTCATCTCGGGCGATACGTAATTTGCCGATTGCGATTGATCTTCACGACGATCGCGATCGAAGGCCCAGCGGGCAAACCAGTCGGGCGGGGAGATCCTGTCGATCTCGTAATTCAGCCCCTGGTCCGGGTCTCCGCTAAAACTAGCCTGCTGGTTCGCCACCACGGTGTAGTTGTTGCCGCCGCCGACCGCCTCGCCGCGGCCCTGGTATACATCCACGATCGTGGTCTGACCGTCAGGCTGCACATCGACGCGATATTCGCCGCTGCGCTGCACCATGAAAGCAAGATTGGGAGTGTCGATCTCGATGCTGTCGTCATCGTCGAAGTGATGCACGCGCACCACAGCCGAGCCCTGGGCCAACCGCAATTGCAGAACGTGGTCATCGAGTTCAAGGAAGGTCAGGCTGGTTTCGCTGCCCAGGCGGATGGCGGTCGAGCCGACATGCAATTCCGCGCGGGAATCGCGATCGGTCCACAGATTATCGCCGGTGGTAAGCGGACGATTGGGCACGGCATCGACCCAGTCACCCTCGCCGCCGGGCTGAAAAGAGACGGAACCTTGGGTCAAGTTCATCCGGGCAACGCGGGCCGGGGGGTCATTATCCTGGTTCCAGTTGTCGTCCTGCGCCCAACTCAGCGCCGGCGAGAGGAAAGTGCACGAGATCAGAACTGCGCAGAACGGCCATATCCAAGCCTTTTGGCGGTTCATTGTCGGTAGCCTCCATTCGAAAGAAATTGCACGGCTATGTTAAACACCGTTGAGGGTAATATGTTTCGGTCGCGCCGGGAAGGGACGTACGGGAGTCCGAGCCGAATCCGTGGCCGCNNTCCCAGCTGCGCCACAGGCCCACTGTGTGTTTCAATTCTCGCTTAGGTTGGGCGCGGCGTCAAACTCGACTCGGGGAGTCGAACTCAACTAGGATATGGTTGGCAAAATACAAGGACACAATCGGAGCCCCATGTTGAACATTTGGAACATCCTGATTCGGTCACTCTTATGCTTCATGGTTGTGCTGGTGGCGGCTGCGGCGGGCGCGCAAGACGCGGGCGTAACGCAGGCGCCGGTGGCTTATGCTTCGGTCAGCGAACTCAACGGCATCCTTGCGCAATTGAAGCAGACAGCGCAGAGCCTGCAAACGGATCTGGGAAAGACGCGGATCGAGAAGTGGAAGACGGGCGCGACCACCAAGCAACAGACGCTGGCGAACGTGGAGTCCATCCAGCGCAACCTGCAATCGGCGCTGCCGGAAACCATCGCGCAACTGAACAGCTCACCGGAGGATCTGGGAGCGAGCTTCAAGCTCTACCGCAACCTCGATGCCCTGTATGACGTGTTTGGTTCGGTGGTGGAATCGGCGGGAGCCTTCGGAACCAAGGAAGAGTTTCAGAGCCTGAGCAACGATATGACTGGGCTGGAGAGCGCGCGTCGCGGGTTTGGCGAGCGCATGCAAAAGCTGGCCGCCAGCAAGGAAGATGAATTGACGCGATTGCGGGCGCAGGTCAAGACGCTTTCGGCGGCGCCGCCTCCGCCACCGAAGAAAATCGTGGTGGATGACACCGAGCCTCCGAAAAAACCGGCGAAAAAGAAAGTGACGAAACCGAAGGCGCCGGCAACCACCACCGACGCTTCGCCGAGCGCTGCGCCGGCGAAGTGAAGAGGCCGTACTACGGAACGGCCGGTTTGGATTGTCCACGCCTGTAAAGAGGGTGCAAACGCGCGGCCCCGCCGGCACTCTGGGATGCCCCGGAACATCAGGGCAGCGGTGAATCGA
>PMBA01000320.1 GCA_003152795.1 Acidobacteriaceae bacterium
CAGCACTAAGACTTCGGGCCCGGAATCGTCTTCTGAGTACCGCAGTATAGACCAAGCGCCGGCTTGCGTTTTGTATGTTGCAGTTGCAACACTCGAAGGCTTTCATCGACGGCGTGTTGATTGTCTTCGTAATTGGCGATGGCTACAGTAATTCTGCACGTTTGCGCTGCGCGCTCCATCTCTCCTATCGATGGATCAGTTGGGGTCGTCGCGACGCACTCGCTCAGGTTCCCAGGACCTCACTCCTGTACATACGCCACATTGTCGAACCGGAGGCCTTCTCCATCTTTCAGCTCGAAGATGACGCTCGAACTGACGTCGCGCCACCCCGTTCGCAGGCGCTGCAATTGCCCTGCCTTAATCGTAACTGAGACCTCGCGTAACTCCGCAGAATGGATCGTAACCTTTGCATCCGATGGCCCCCCATTGTAGATATCCAGGCCCACAAACACGCGCGGCCAACAGAAGCGGAATTGCGCGCTGGATGCTTGGGAGTCTACGAGTGCGAGATTGAAAGTTCCGAAGGCGCCTTCTGGCACGTTGATCCGCCACGCGCCGGCGCCCCAATCGATCACACCCGTAGGATACTGGCCCGGCAACACTGTCCCCCCAGGGAGATGGGGGTCGTCGAAGGAAATATAGTGTGGAGGAGCGTTTCCGCCCTTGCCTTGAACGTCAATGTCACGCCCTTTGTCGTGCCGAATCAGCAACACGCGGGTCGAATCGTCGAAGATGAACCCGGCCTGATCGAGATCTGTGCGCCGGCTCAGCGACTTCCCATTTGCCGTGATGATTTCCGGCACGAAATCGAGACGAAGGACATCCGAGGACTGGGGATCAAAGGTGGAATAGGTGACGGAGCCCTTGCCGTAACTGATCTTGGTAATCACTGAACTCGAGCCAAGCAAATGGGATTCATCCGCCGGCGCCCATTCCGGCACGGCCCAGAAAGCATCCATCATCCTTCGCGGACCGTCCGCATATTCGTCGGTAAACCACCACTGCGTCGAGAACGGGGAATGAGCATTGCGCGAAAGTCCCTGGAAATAGGTGACCCAGTTGTAGGAACGAAACGCGGCATCTCGATAGGCAACATCACCGGTCTTTGAGAAGTAGAGCGCCTCCGCTGCCGCGAGCCGGGACGTATGGCTGTCGCAGCATTGATTCGGCTCATTGCAGCAGAAGTTGATGCCATTGCCCTGCTCGGTTGTGACCGTAGCCCCGTGCACGATGTACTTGGGCCACTTGGGGGTGCTCTTGACCCACTCGATTAGCCGCCTGGCATGCTCGCGCCACTGCGGATCCTTCTCCGGATGGAGGAGGATGTAGCGGACAAACTCCAGGGGAATCACCTGGTTCATGTTGTCCATGCTGGGAGTGACATCCTCGAAATAGCCAACCCATACGTTATTGGCTAAGGGATATTTCTGAAACCAGTCCCAGGCAGCGGCCCGCACTCGCGTGTATCCTGCGACATCTCCCTGCCCCAGGCGAATGAGTTCATCGAACAGCATGATTGGCTCAATAACATTGGCCGAATATGGACCCATGGCGGCGCCTACGGTTTTTCCATCGCGTGCCGACACTCGCACTGGCCAGGGCGAATGATCCTGATCGCCAGCTTTGTAATTCTCGACGAGAGCGTCGGCACAGTGCAGGGCTGCCCGCAAGTACTTCGTGTTGCCGGTCATCTCGTAGAACCGCAGATAGCCGTATCCATCCTCCCCTACAACATGCGGCTCGATGTAGTCTTCCCCGAGCTGGCTCCATCCGGTGTAACGTTTCGCGCCCGGATTCGCGGATGCGTACGGCACCTGCGACCAGGCATAGTCTTCCGGCGTGGTTCCGTTTTCCAGTTCGTAGTCTACGAAGCTCTGCAGGAAGGTAATGGTCTGCGGGTCTCCGGTGTAGGGATAAAGGCGTTCCATAAAGCCCTGCATCATGGCTCGCAGATAGCCAGTCGAGTTGGCCCAGTGCGGGTCAGGTACCAGTTCGAAGGTGGTGCGGTCAAAATCGAAACAGCAATAAAAATAATGTAGCCGCTGCCGATTGTGCTGGTCCCACAGGATTGTCCACTGCGTGAGGAAGTGCGATGAATACGAATAGCCGATGTCGTGGGGCATCGGCCACGGCAGCAGTTTGCCCTGCGCATCCAACTGCACGGGATGACCCGCGATGGTGGGCGCATCCACAACCGAACTCACCTGGAACGGCTTCTGCTGTTGACCGGCTAGCTGCGTACCCCAAAGAAGAACTATCACGAGGACATGCAAGATCTTGGCGATCCAACCTTTTTCATCTGTCAACTGAATCTCCATAACGTCCCGGTGTCGCGCCAGAGGGAGTGGGCATGTTTGCGCGCAATTATAGTCGCGCAGCACCTCGGAGAATCATCCACGACCCAGGGTAGATTGTCGGCTACTCGGAAGTTGGCCAGAAACGGGCTTCTGGGAGTGGGCACGTTGGGGCTTCGCCCCGCAGGACTGACGAGGGCGTCCGTCCCCACGCAGTCTATTTCGAAGTCACTTCGTCCAGAAACTGCCGCAGCACTGTTCCCACCGCATCCGGTTGTTCCCACGGCGCGTAGTGGCCCGCTTTCGGGAACACCATCAACTGGCTGCCCGCAATGTTCTGCCGCATCAGTTCGCCATCGGCGACAGTCGAGAACGCATCTTCCTCCCCGATCACGATCAGCGTCGGCACGTTAATGGTCTTCAAATCCGCCATCGAGTCGGGCCGCTCGGCCATGCCGCGCTGCACCAGGCTGATATCTTCGGCGGACATCTTGCGCATCATGGCGCGCGCTCCATCGACTAAATCCGGACGCGTGGCCACCGTCGTGCGCCCCATCAGCTTCGGAATCATGCTTTCGATAAATGGCTCGGTTCCCTGCTCCAGGACGGTCGCCGCGGCCTTCAACCGGTTGGCGCGGGCTTCCGCCGCATCCGCCTGAGGCCGGGTGTTGCACAGCACGAGCGAGGTCATCCGGACGCGAAAGCGGCGCCAGAATTCGAACAGAATGTATCCGCCGATCGAACATCCCACAAACGCAGTCTTGCCAATGCCAACCGCATCGAGCACACGGGCGACGTCGCTGGCGTGCTTCTGCATGAGGGCCGGCCCTTCGCCAACCTCCGAATCGCCGTGCCCGCGCAGATCGGGAAGAATCAGCCGGTAACGCGACTCCAGCGCCGCAGTCACTGGATTCCAGAATTCATGATCACAAGGAAATGGATGGAGAAGAACGACCGGCGGGCCGTCCCCTCGAACTTCATAGAAGATCTCGGCGTCGCCACTGCGCAAGTGTTCCATGGGAGGAGATTATATTGTCGAAACAAGAAGCGAGCCGATGCAGCGCCGGCCGTCCTCGCCCCGCCGCTGGACTGCTGGACCGGCGACGCACCCGTCTCTCCGCGATATCAGCTTGTCACCGGCTGTTGCGACGCTGCCACGGGCAGGAAAAGCGGCTCTTCCGGAATGATGATCCATCCCAGTATGTAGGCCACGATGCCCGGGAAGATTCCGCACGCAAACGTGATGAAGAACCAGAGAATACGCACCAGCGATACATCCAGATCGAGATAGTGGGCCAGCCCGGCACATACGCCCCCGATTTTTCTGTCCACCCGTGAGCGCATCAGTCTCTTCGGCGCGGGCGGTATCCCCACCACGTTGCCACAGTGGGAGCAAAAGCGCCCGTCCTCAGCGATGGCCTTGCCGCAAGCGTTGCAGTACATGGCATGTCTCCTGCTCTAGGATACGACGAGTACAAGCAAAATGTTCCGTATTGGACCGGCAGTGCGCTTGAATCTTTGAACTCAATGTCTTAACGACTCAATACCTCAATGATTCAATGACTATGCTACTCCCGGTATGCATCCTTCATCCTCTTCCGGGCCTTATCCGCTTCGGCATTGCCCGAATTTGTGGCCACCACCGCCTCGTATTTCTTCACCGCCAGGTCCCGCTTCTGGAGCTGGTCATACATCTCGCCCGCTCCCAGATTCGCTTTCTGCAGCAATTCCGGATCGGCGCCCGCAACCTCATTCACCTGTTCGTAGGCCGCCGCTGCCGCCGAATATTTCTTCTGGCTGCGCAGCAGGTCGCCCAGTCCGAGCGCCGCGATTTCGTAATGCAGGCTGCCGTACTTCCCCTCACGCCCGTTCTGCCACACCCGGCGATATTGTTCTTCGGCTTCGCCATTCTTGCCCGACGCCCGCAGCAGGTTCGCCTCTTCCAGCGGCAGCAGATAGTTGCGCGGAAACCGCGGGCCGATGGCGCGGGCAATCTGCAAAGCCTCGCCATAGCGGTGTTCGCGCCGCAGGAACACCATCAGCACCACCCCGGCGTCCACGCTGGTTTCACCATTGCCATGGTAGGCATCGCTCAGATACTGCAGTCCCTTGTCTTTGTCGCCGCTCAACCCCGCCAGCGCGACCGCCATCTTTACCGCGAATGACAGGCTTCCCATCACGTAGTTATGCGCTCCCACCACCAGTTTGGCGTCGGTGTACTGCGGAGCCAACTCCAGAACCCGTTCGTGATCGCGGCGCGCTCCCACCGCATTGCGCAGCGAAGAAAACCAGGCGCGCTCGATCAGCGCCGTATAAAGCGCGAACTGTCCCCGGGTAACGCCACGCGCATAGAGCATGTCCACGTTGTTCGGATTGCCAGCCAGTTCCGCGTCTTCCAGCTTCTCCGCTTGCTCCACCAGTTGCTTGATGCGTTGCATTTGCGCCGCTTCGGCGGGACGGTGCGCTTGTCCGATAAAACTGTCGTTCGCGTATTCCCCCGTATTCATCGCGCCCATGCGATACAACTCCCGCACCTGAATCGCGGAGAGCACGTGATTCACCGCGAACGGATCGTTCGGATGACGCGCCAGTATCTTCTCGAAGTCCTGAATCGCCGCATCGTAATCGAGGTTGTAGTAGTGCTCGAATGCAGTCTGGTTCAACGAATCCGCTGGACGCAGATCGGAAGGATGGACTATGCCCGCACCCGCCGGATCCGCCGCCAGGCAAAAGTTGGCAAGCACCAGCGCGGCAACAACCCGCAGCATGATGGCATTCAAAACGGGGCGATGCCGGGAGAGGAAGAAGACCACGCTCACTCAGTTTAGCAGTTCTCAGTTCTCAGTTCTCAGCTCCCTGTTCTCGTGGAAATCCGATTCGTTTTGACTGAGAACTGAGAACCGGGAACTGAGAACTCCTCTCGTAGCTGACCGCCCCCCGAACCAAACCAGGTACGTCCCTAGCCGGGCCAGGTTGTGCAAAATTAGGAAATTCAGGGTTGGATCGCGTAATTCTTGCCCTGCTGAGTCGTCGCCCTCCCCCCTTGCTAGCTCGTAACTTGCCGTCTTTGCAATAGCTTGCTTTGGTGATTCGCTTGCGATCCGGTTAAAGGGTCGATGGAAGAGTTCCTTATGGCAGAAGCAGTCGATCAGACTCGGCACGAATTTTGGCGGCCGCCCATGCCGCCCACCGCTGTCGCCAGCCCCGATCGGAGCACAACCTGCCGTTGCGGTACCGAGTACATCGTCAGCTCGCTTTACTGCCACGCTTGTGGCGCCAGCCGTCCCGATCTGAATGCTGCCCGCGCCCTCGAAATCCCTGGTCTGGCTGAATTGGCATCCCTGGGAGAGCGTCTCGGGCTCACCATGCCTGCCATGATCGCTTTTCTGCTCGGCGTCCTCTGTGTAGTGGGTGCCCTGGCGGTCAGCGTGTTCTTTAGCGCTCGCACCCTCCTCGACTGGCAGGCCATTCAACTGTGGCGCATCGAGTGGCTGATTGCGGCGGTCGCCGCCTTTATCGCGGGCTCTGTGCTCAAGAAGTAATTCACCGCCTGGCGCCCCCCCTGGGCATTTTCCCGCTGCCAGCACCGTGTTTGTGATCCAGTTTGACCGCCATACCAATCCCAGCCGCTCGCGATTCCAGTCCCAAGGTCCGCCACCGTGTTATCGGAGATGGTAGTACAAAGGTCGGTGCCAGGGGGTTAGGTTCGCGAATGGAGGTGTTCCCCTTCAGCGACAATCGGATTGGGCCGCCGGGGCTGGCTCCTGCGATAGAGGTGATGCAACGGCCCCACTCCGTGCCCCAGCGGATGCGCATTCGCGATCGCGGCCGAAATATACACCTTCGAAAGTAGAACCGCCTCGGGCAGCCCGCGCCCGTGCGCCAGATGGCAGGCCAGTGCGGTCGAGAACGCACATCCGGTGCCGTGGGTGGAATTCGACCGCTGACGTTCCGCCTTAAAAACTTCCTGCTGTATGCCTCGGGCACTGGTAAAGCTCAGAAGGTCGATCGCCTTCTCCAGGTGGCCTCCGGTGACCACCACATTCGCCGCTCCCAGAGAGTGCAGACGACCCGCCGCCTCCCGCATCTGATCGAGATTCGTGACTGGTATCCCGGTCAAAACGCTGGCCTCGTCCAGGTTCGGCGTGACCACTTCCGCCAGCGGGAGCAGCCTCTCGATCAACAGCCGGGTTCCCGCCGCATCCAGCAAATCCGCCCCGGAACTCGACTTCAGAATCGGATCCAGCACCACGTGCGGCAGCCGGGCATTTCGCGCAAATTCGCCCAGAAAATCCGCGACCGCCGCCGCCACCTGCGCATTGCCCAGCATGCCGATGTGAACGGCTTCCACTACCAGGTCTGAAACCAGCTCTTGCAGGGTCTCCGCAACAATCTGGGGATCCACGCCCACGACCCGCCGCACTCCCCGGGTCGATTGCACCGTTAAGGCCGTAATGCAGGCAACGCCGTAGCACTCATGGGCCGCAATCGTCTTGATATCAGCCGTGATCCCGGCGCCCGAGGACGGGTCAAAGCCAGCGATCGTCAGCACCACCGGTGGTGTCACAGCCATGCCGTCACTCTAAACTGAAACTTCAAACAGGGGAACTGCCGTACCGGGTTTTCTCGCGCTGACGTGGGTGAACGGCAATATTCGTCCAAGGCAGTAAATTCGGGCCCTCTTGTGATTACTAATCAGTACTCAACAGTCACTCTAACACTATGATTATAAATAGCTTATAAGCATTTCATTGTAAGTCGAACATTCGATAGCAGGTTGCAAGAATTCTTCCCGACCCTGAATTCGCCTCGTAACCATTAAGTTATCGGTGGCTGCTGACTGCTTTCAACGACATACGCCTGCAAATCCATATTTTTCATCGTGCTAAGTCATTGATTAATTACCATTTAGTTAATTACGTCGCTGGTTTTCCTGTTGACACGCGCCCGCTGACCCCGGTAGCATTTTGAGATCGTTTGACTAAAGGAGCATGCGACCTAAAGAACCCGACTTTCCACGATGAGAGGTAACTGAATGCGACGACGTTTAGCCGAAGGCCTGGCGGTCATTTTATCTGTCGCCAGTCTGGGGGCCGGAGCCGCATCCGGGCCAAGCAGCCTGGAAGCCGCCAAGGTCACACAGCCGCCGGTCCTTGAGACCGGAAGGCACAAAACTGCAAAATCCAACAGCCCGAAGTCCAAGCTCGATCAAGTCAAGGGCTATCAAGTAGGGACCGCGTCCTGGTATGGAGAACAGTTCCAGGGCAGACAGACCGCCAGCGGAGAACCCTTCGACATGCGCGATTTTACCGCCGCGCACCCCAAGCTTCCGCTGGGCACGTTGGTTAAGGTCACCAACCTGAAGAACGGCAAGGCAGTGGTGGTTCGTATCAATGACCGGGGTCCCGTTGTGGACGGCCGGATCATCGACNNCAGCGACGGTGGCACTGCTGCAACCCGTAGCCAACCTCAACTAAACCCGATACACTCGGCAGCGGTAGTTGAGAATATGGACCCGCGCCAGCGTCTCATCGTTGCCTTGGATGTATCGACGGCGGCGGCCGCCCGGAAAATCGTGGCGGCCGTCGGCGACTCTGCCCTCACCTACAAAGTCGGCATGCAGCTCTACACTGCCGAAGGTCCGTCCTTTGTCCGCGAACTGATCGCCTCCGGACGCCGCGTTTTTCTCGACCTCAAATATCACGACATCCCCAACACCACTGGCGCAGCCGTCCGCGAGGCGGCTCAGCTTGACGTCAGCATGCTGACCGTCCACGCCGCCGGTGGCGGCAAGATGCTCCGCGCCGCCGTCGAAGCCGCTCGCGCTACCAATCCCGACTTGCTCGTCCTCGCCGTCACCGTTCTCACCAGCCTCGACGACGCCGATTTAGGCATGATCGGCCTCCGCGGCGGAGTGCTCGATCAAGTCCGCAGACTGGCCGCCCTGGCGCTTTCCAACGGATGCCAGGGCGTAGTCGCCTCCGCCCACGAAGCCGCTGCTCTGCGCGAGGAGTTTGGCAACGACTTCGCCATTGTGACTCCAGGAGT
>PMBA01000410.1 GCA_003152795.1 Acidobacteriaceae bacterium
GGTGATGGCCACCGCCGAACTGGTTTACCGGCTGGCGCGTTTGGCTTGCGTTCCCATCGATCGGGATATTGCCACCTGCCTGTACACCGCGTTGATGACGGACACGGGGTCCTTTATGTTCGAAGGGACCAACGAGCACACGTTTACGGTGGCGCGCGAACTGGTGCTGGCCGGAGCTGTTCCGGCGCTGTGTGCGCGGCCCATATATTTTGGACATTCGACAGCCAAGCTTCGCCTGCTGGGAGCGGCGCTGTCCAACATGCATCGCGAAGGGCCGCTGGCCTGGATCTGGGTGACGCAGGAACAGATGCAGCGCCTGGGTGCTCGGGAAGAAGATTGTGAGGGGCTGGTCAACTATGCGCTCTCCATGGCCGACGTGCAGGTTGCTATTTTTTTTCGGGAACTCCCGGATCGGCGTTATCGCATCAGCCTGCGCAGCAAGGGAGAAGTGAATGTCTCCTCCGTGGCCGAGCATTTCGGTGGCGGCGGGCACAAGTGCGCCAGCGGCTGTTCGATCGATGGACCGCTGGCCGTCGCTGTGTCCCGGATTGTCGAGCGCCTGCACGCCGAACCGGTTGTCTTGAACGCACAGTCATCGACCAGCTAACCAACGCGATACGAACGCCAGTGAGCCGTTCAAACGAAGCCGAGATCACTATGGACCTGACCCGCCAACTCATTTCTTTCGTCGGAGCGCTTCTCATCCTGGTCGCCTATGCCGGGCACCAGATGGGATGGATCAACGCTCGCCGTCCCGCCTACAACATCCTGAACGCTGCCGGAAGCCTGATCCTATGGTGGATCGCGATCCATCCCTTTCAGGTTGGTTTCGTCGTGCTCGAAGGAGTCTGGACCATCATCAGCCTGTGGGCCCTGGTCAGGCCGCGCCCTGCCTGAATTCATGAGCATGCAAAGAGCGAATCCGCAAACCCGCACCGACGTGCTGCTGCTGGCAGCGTTCTGCGGATTCCTTTTCTTCTATGGTCTGGGAGCGTTCGGCCTGCTCGGGGCGGACGAACCGCGCTACGCGCAGATCGCGCGCGAAATGCTGGATCGCTCCGACTGGGTTACCCCTACGCTGCAAGGCAAACCGTGGCTGGAAAAACCGGTGCTGTATTACTGGCAGGCGATGCTGTCGTTTCGTTTCGCCGGGGTCACCGATTGGGCTGCGCGCCTGCCCGGCGCCTTTGATGCCGCGTTGCTGATCGTCGTTGTCTATCTGTTCCTTCGCCGTTTTCGGCCGGGCAATGAACTGGACGGCGCAATCATCACGGCCAGTTGCGCCGGTGTAATCGGCTTTGCCCGCGCGGCCGCGACCGACATGCCGCTNNTTGCCCTGGCGCTTGGAACCCTGGCGAAAGGTCCGGTTGCTCCCGCGCTGTCCGCGGTCATCATCTTTTTCTTCGTCGCGGTAAAGCGTGACTGGGGCGCCATCCCGCGCACCCTGTGGATTCCCGGCGTCGTGCTCTACCTTGCCGCGATGTTGCCCTGGTACATCGCCGTCCAAGCGCGCAATCCGGAATTCTTCCGAGTCTTTATCCTCGAACACAATCTTGCCCGCTTCTCGCAGGACGTTTANNCGGCGTCCGGAAGATTCCTGGCCGCTATTTCTTCTGATTTGGATGATCGTGCCCGTTCTGTTTTTCAGCGCGTCGCAATCCAAGTTGCCGGGCTATATCCTGCCCGCCGTCCCTGCGGCGGCGCTGCTGGTTGCGGAATATCTTGGCGAGCGCCGGGTCGAAGGGAAAAGGTTGTCGATCCCGTTTGCCGCAGCTCACGGAATTCTCTGCGGACTGCTCGTCCTGGCNNGTCCTGCTCTCCCGCGCCGGACTCCGCTTGTTGAGCCGGGTGACGATGTTCGCCGTCGTGGTCAGCGTCGCGGCCGTCATTCGTCTGGCGGCGCCTGTCATCGACGCTACCCAGTCGGCGCGCCCCATTGCCGATAGCATCCAGGCTTTTTCGCACGAACCGGTTCCCGTCGCGATCTATCACCTCAAACGCGTGCAGGAGTACGGACTGGAGTTTTATCTCAATCGTCCGGCGCAGCCCTACGAAAGCGGAAATATCCCGGCGGGTGCTCATGTCCTGGTTGCCGCAGAAGGAACGCAATCCCAAATCGAGCAGCTCGTTTCCGGACGCCGAGTATCATACTTAACCAGCATCGCCGCGCAGAAGGTGGATCTGTTCTGGGTGGGAAAGTAAAGGCAGGGTTTCAAGGTTGCAAAGTTTCAAGGACTTGACGCTTTACTCTGAAACTCTGAAATTTTGAACCCTGGGTTCTTCAATGGAAATTCTCGATCTCCGACATTTCTCTTCCGCCGACCTTCGTCCGCTGCTGGAAGATGAGATCGCGATGTGGGGGCGCCTGCTTTCGTGGGACTACACCACCTCCGCCGAAATGATCCTGCGCTACATGGATGCCAAGATTCTCCCCGGCTATGCGGCTATCGAGCGCGGCAGCATTTATGGCTACTCCTTTTTTGTCTACGAGCAGAACAAGGGCGTCATCGGAGACCTTTTCGTCCGCGAAGGAGGGCGCGATACCGATCGTCACGAGGTCGAAGAACAACTGCTCACGCACGTCATTGAAACGCTGCAGCAGTCGCCCGGCATCCATCGTGTGGAGGCGCAGTTGCTGGCGCACCGCAGCGGAGAAGTGTCGCGGCCCTTTCTGCAACAGGGTTTCAGCCGCCATCCGCGGGTGTTCATGAATTTCGAAATTGGCCAGCATGCGCAAAGCGCGCCGCCGCTTCCGGCGCAGTTCGAGATTCGTCCGTGGTCGGAGCAGGAATACCAGTCGGCAGCGGCGCTTATCACCGCCGCCTACCGCGGCCACGTCGATTCCGAGATCAACGATCAGTACCGGACCCTCACGGGCTCGTTGCGCTTCCTGAACAATATCGTGCGCTTCCCGGGATGCGGGAACTTCGATGCGCAGGCGTCGTTTGTCGTCTGCCAGCGCCGTACACGCACGTTGATTGGCCTCATCCTGTGTTCGCAGGTGCGCCCGGATGTGGGCCACATCACGCAGGTGTGCGTGCTCCCCGAATACCGCTCGGCGGGCTTGGGCGAAGCGATGATGGCGGCCTCGACCAGGAATCTCCGGGGCCGGGGATTCCGGTTCATGTCGCTGACGGTGACGGAAGCGAATGACCGGGCGATTGCGCTTTATAAGCGCATTGGATTTGAATCTACAAGGGTGTTTGACGCTTTTGTGTGGGAAGGGTAAGGAAAGTGAGAACGCGGTGGGGCGCATATGGCGACGCCAACAAAAAAACCTCCGCGTCATCCTTCCCCGTGACGACGCGGAGGTTAAATCGGAAGCCGGAGTCTCGATGAAAGTTGTCGCGAGCCACGGACCCTTTGCACCCAGTTGGACGCAGCACATAGCCGAGGGGGGCAAGCTTTGAGTCCAACCCAAGTTAGCTTCCAATTGATAAAACGACAATGCTGGCCAATCCCCTTCGCGCGGGGGAGAAAAATCTGCTTCTATCCTGCCGCAAGCCGCTGTTCGCCTGCCTGAATCACGTCTATTCGATTGATGCTAAAAGGGTTACTGCCGAAAGATGTTCTTCGCGATAAACAAGACATTGGCCGGGCGTTCTGCCAGNNCGGCGCATGAAGTAGGGATACCACTCGGTGCCGAAGGGGATGTAAACGCGCACGCCCCAGCCGTCTTTCACCAGGTCTTGCTGCAGGTCGCGCCGGATGCCGTGGAGCATTTGGAATTCAAAGGCGTTGCGCGGAATATTCTCACGCGTGGCAAAGGCCTTGGCTTCTTGGATAATGGCTTCGTCATGGGTGGCTAGCCCATGAAAGACGCCGCTCTTCATCAGGATCTTCATGAGCTTCACGTAGTTTGAGTCGACCTCGGACTTTTTCTGGAAGGCGATATCCTCGGGCTCTTTGTAGGCACCCTTGCAGAGCCGGATGCGGATACGCTCGGAAAGCAGCTTCTCGATGTCGCTCTCGGCGCGCCGCATGTACGACTGGATCACCGTCCCGACGTTGTTGGCGTTTCCCGGAACGCGGTGGAGCTCGTGAACGAAGTCGAGCGTGCGTTGGGTGTAGGGTGAGCCTTCCATATCGACGCGGACAAAATTTGTGGGCGACATGCTGGCTGCCTTGGCGACCAGCCCGCGGACGATTTCGTAGGCCATTTTCTCGTCCACGTCGAGGCCCATGTGGGTGAGCTTCAGGCTGATATTGGCGTTGAGTTTGTGGGCGGCGATTTCGTCGAGCAGGTGGTGATAGAGCTGGGCGCTGGCGCGGGCTTCGTCGGCATTGGTGACGTTCTCGCCGAGATTGTCGATGGAGACGCCGGCGCCGACTTGATTCATGGCGGCGGCGGCGCGAATGGCGTCCGCAACCTCTTTGCCGGCGACGAAGCGGGCGGAAGTGCGCTGGCCGAAGCGGGAGCGTTCGGCGACCGCGCGCAGCCAGCGGCTCTCGGACAGCGCAATGAACACTGCCCTCAGCACGGTGCACCTTGTTCCGCCAGATCGGATTTTCGCGGGTTGGGACTGCCAGAGGCGTGCGTTGGCATTACAGTATTTTCTACCACAAAGCGAGGCGGAGTGCAGTGCACGGCGATCGTGTTTTCAGNNGATGGAAGGAGTAAGCAGGAGGTCGAGCTTGGCTTCGTGGCAAGTGCAAGACGCGAAAGCGCGGTTCAGTGAGTTTCTGAATGCAACCATCAAGAAAGGCCCGCAGATTGTTACCCGCCGCGGGGTTAAGACCGCGGTTCTGGTGCCGATCGAAGAATGGGAGAGGCTGCAAAAGGCTGCCCCGCCTAGTCTCAAGGAATGGTTGCTGGCTCCCGAGCCCCGTTTTGACATTGTTATCCCGAAACGCGGGAAGTTGCGCAGTCGGCCTGTGGTGGAGTTTGAGTGAACCGATATCTGCTCGACACTAACGTCGTGTCGGAACTGCGAAAAGTGCGCCCACACGGAGCGGTGGCCGCATGGTTTGGAGCCATGGAAGAAGCGAACTTGTTCCTTTCCGCCGTGACGCTGGGTGAGATACAGGCTGGGGTGGAGCGGACACGGCGGCAAGATCCTGGGAAAGCAAGCGAACTTGAACGTTGGGTCGATGGGTTGCCCGCGTCTTATCAGGTGCTCCCGATGGATACGCCATGCTTTCGGGAATGGGGCCGAATTATGAATAACAAGCAGCCTGACTTGCTGGAGGACGCCATGATCGCCGCTACGGCACGGGTTCATGGGTTGATTGTTGCGACCAGAAATGAACGGGATTTCAGGCAACTCGACGTCCGAACCTTCAATCCATTTAAGAACTAGCTCATCGTCCGATCCCGAGCCTGATTCCATACCCCGAACTACGAGCGCTCAGCCCTGGCCAGCGGTCGTGTAGAATAACCGTTTGAATATGGATCTGTCCGCCATCCAGCAAGCCTTGCGCGATCGCAACATTGACGCCTGGCTTTTCTACGATCATCACCATCGCGACCCGATCGCTTACCGCGTTCTCGGGTTGCCGAATGGGCTCATGGTCACGCGGCGCTGGTACTACCTGATTCCCGCCAAAGGCGAACCGGTCAAACTGGTCCACAAGATCGAGTCGGGACACCTGGATACTCTGCCCGGCACGAAGAAGCAATACGCGGGATGGCAGGAACTGTTTGACGGGTTGAAGCAGATGCTGGCGCCATATCGCGATGTGGCGATGCAATATTCGCCCAACAATTTTGTGTTCACGATTTCGATGGTGGACGCGGGAACGGCGGACATGATCCGCGGGCTGGGCAAGAACATTGTCAGCGCGGCGGACCTGATCGCGCAGTTTGAAGCGACGCTGACGGAGGAACAGATCAAGTCGCACTTCGCGGCGCGCGATGTGATTGACGC
>PMBA01000095.1:0-559 GCA_003152795.1 Acidobacteriaceae bacterium
GCGGCAACTCCGACCTTCAGTCCCGCTCCGGGAACGTACTCTGCAACGCAGACTGTCACGTTATCCGATACAACGCCGGGGGCGGTCGTTCACTGCACCACGAACGGAACCACGCCAACCGCAAGTTCACCGGCTTGCACGACAGTGACGGTCAGTACGACGACCACGATCGAGGCCATAGCGGTCGCCAGCGGATATAACAACAGCGCCGTTGCCTCCGGGACGTACACCATCACGGCGAAGGGCAGTCCCTATGTCACCTATGGCGGCGGGTTCAACTCCNNACGACTCCTCTTAACATTCAATCGTTTACCACAGATTTCAGCTTCCAACTGACAACTCCCAACGCGGACGGCTTCGCTTTCGTGATCCAGAATGCGGGTACTACGGCGCTCGGTCCCTCGGGTGGCGGCTTAGGGTACGGCCCCGCCAACCCGGGAGGAACCGGAGGCATTCCCTCTAGCATGGCGGTGAAGTTCGATCTTTACAACAACAACGGTGAGGGGACGAATTCGACCGGCCTGTATATCAATGGAGCATCGCCGACCACTCCAGCCAC
>PMBA01000095.1:587-4427 GCA_003152795.1 Acidobacteriaceae bacterium
TGTGAATATTCCCAGTACAGTGGGGGCAAATACGGCCTATGCTGGATTCACAGGTGGCACGGGCGGCGCCACGGCTATCCAGGACATCTTGAACTGGACCTTCACCTCCGGTGCGCCCGGTGTCATCCAATACGAAGCCACCCAGATTCCGGTATCCGGTTCGCCGAACGCCCGCTCTTTTTCCTGGAGTGGTTTTCCCGAGGGGGTTGGGGAGATTGCGGACGGGACCGCTCCTGGCGCCTATCTCAATTTCACGTTGAATGTCGCAACGCCCGGAACCTATGACATCAAGGCCGCGACCAAAGCATTCCCTGCCCGCGGAATCTTCCAGCTTTCCATCAACGGCACCAATGCCGGACCAACGGAGGACGAATACAACTCGAATGGGAACGGCGTGTTCCAGGAATACGATCTGGGCAACGTGACGTTGTCCACTGCGGGCAATTACTCCTTTAAGTTCACTGTAACCGGACACAACCCGAGCAGCAGCGGATATACCGTGTGCTTCGATTACATTAAGCTGACGCCGCAATAGGCTCCGGGGCNNCTGCCATGCTTTGCCATCGCCATGCTACTGGCCCCAGGTGCGATTCTAACGGGACAAACCAACGCCGCGAGTTGTGCTGCCGGGCACTACCAAGTAATTCAGTTGCCGCTGCGGCCGGCCCACATTAATCAATCCGGGCAGGTCGCGGGCACAACACAAGGTCATCGCGCCGCACTGTGGAGCAAGCCATCGGGGCTTCACGAGATTCCTCTGCCCGCGGGCTTCTACAATTCCGAAGCTGTCGTCGTGAACAATTCCGGCCACATCGCTGGCGTTGCCTATGATCGAACCTTCAACAAGCATCAGGCATTCATTTTTGCCGATGACGTCCTGACGATGCTCACGGGAGAGCAATCTCGACCCTACGATCTCAGCGACTCTGACGAAGTTGTGGGAGAGTCCCTGCTCCCCGGAAAGAAAACCACGGATGCGGTGTCATGGACCAGGAACACGATTCGAGCGTTGGGTGGCTGCTGCGGCGGTGCTGCCAAGAGTATCAATAAAGCCGGAGAGGCGATCGGCGACGTGTATGACGCCAAGGGACGCTACCAGGCATTCTTGTGGAAAGAGAAGCAAGGCATCGAGCCGATTGGACCGCCGGATCGTTATAGTTCCGCAATCGCAATCAATGATCGCGGTCACGTGGTGGTGGAGGCGTTTTCTGAGGTTTTCCTCTATGCCGAGAAAAGCCTCACTCACTTGGAACTGTCTCCAAAATACCCGGTTCAGCCACGTGCGCTGAACAACTGCGACGTCATTGTAGGGTCTTTTGGCCCGTTTGCGGACGCCGAACGCGCATTCGTATGGGATCGATCGAGAGGTTTCCGCGACTTAAATGATTACATTGCATCTGATTCAGGCTGGAAACTGGAGTCTGCAAGCAGCATTAATGATCGCGGCGAGATCGTCGGCCGGGGAGACTACAGGGGCCAGGATGACACTGGCTTTCTGCTCATTCCGGAACCTTGACTGTCTCTAGGGCGTGTTTCATAAATGGCGTTCAGCTTAGAAAGCGCTTCCCTCAGGGGCTAAAGCCCCCATTTCTTCATGATCGAAGGTGTGACCGAAGAGATGCATGGGTCGGACTGAATTCCAGACCTGAAACGGATTACGAGCGGGCCTTGGTTGGTAGAGCAAAAGCAAAAGCAACAGCAAAAGCTTCAACGAGAGCGAAATGGCGCGCTCTCCGGAGTGCACGGAGTAGCACGCTCAAAAAGTGATTGACACCGCCGACATTGTCAGAGACGCGATGTTACGCCAACGACCCGATCCGCGACAATTTGCCCTCTGGCCGCGAGGCACGGGACAACTCGTCCCAATTGCGCGCTGGATTGTTCTCATCAGTGTCTAGAATCAGTCACTTAGAATGTTTCCTCCTGGAACCAGGATTGCTCCTGAAAGAACGGTCGCTGAAACGCATTTTTTGGAGCCCCCGATGACGCAAAACCTAGTCCCGGTGACACAAAACCTGGCGCAGGAAACCTGGCACTGGCAGGACAAAACGGCAAAGCTGTCTCTCAAGTTCTACGATAACGTCTTACGGGAAGTGGCCTTGAGCGGGGGCGTGGTTACGATCGGCCGCCAGCCGGACAACCTGCTCCGAATCGATAACCCCATTGTCTCCGGCCACCATGCCAGGATCTTCTGGGAAAACAATCACTATGTTTTAGAAGACAACGAGAGCTTCAACGGCACCTACCTCAACAATCGCAGTGTCTCGAGGGCGGCGCTCAGCGATGGGGACGTCATCGTAATCGGCAAACACCGAATCGAATTTCACGGTGGGGCGGGAAAGCGCGATGCGTCGTCCTCGTCTGTGACCCTAGATCGCACCAGCGGCTGGCAGGCTCAAGTAGAAAGAGCCGCTCCCCCGCAGCTGGAAGCTACCATGGTGCTGGATACCGGCAAGCTCAAAGAAATGATGGCCAAAATGGCCTCCGGCGCTGCGCCTGTCCGGCCGTCGGGCATCGCACTGGTGCCGGCCTATGAATCGATGGCGGTGAGACGGCGACAAATAGGTATGGTTACCATCGTCGCCGGCCGAACCGACCGGCAGCAGTACTTTCTCTCCAGCAAGTTCAGCGTGATTGGCAAATCCATGATGGCCAGCATTCGGCTGAAGCGATGGTTTGCTCCCCGCGTCGCCGCCTCGATTCACCAGTGGGAAGACGGATATTTCCTAGTGCGGGCAGCAAAGAACATCCGGATTAAAATCAACAATGCCGAAGTAACTCAAGGCCAACAGGAGCTCAAAAGCGGCGACCAATTTGAAGTCGCCGGAATTGTCGCCAAGTTTGGCTATGAAAACGGGTAAATCTCGACGCGCACGCAGGCCGCGGTAGCCCTATTGAAGTCAGCTCGCCCCAGGGAGTGAATGGGGATAATTGGCGTAAGCAGGCGTTCGCACAAGCTTGCGCTTTTGTTTCGCCTTTTTGAAAGTCAATGAGTGCTAAGGCGACTTCAAGTCCGGCACCCCAACGAGAGGCCTCCATTTTCCATGAGGCGCGAGGGTTGACGGCACGTTCTGCATCCAGCCGATTCCCGCCCTAAGCCGTCCGCCCCATCGCCTGTACCAGCATACCTGTGCCGGACCCTACTTCGTCATGCAGCGCAAACCCGGCATGTGTTAATGACCTTGAGCGAATGGACCAGGAAATCTCCTGGGATCAGTCTGTGTCCCCCGGGGCCTTTTGATCAGAAACGGCACTTTCCAGACAGCTCCCGCACAAACGGGAAGTCAACTCTTGCTAACAGAGGTCAGCACTCGCGGCGAGCAGGGCATGGTCTGGACCCTGGTCGAATCACAGGGAATCCGGAAATCATTCTGGGCCAAAGTCGGCTTCTGGGAATTTTTCCACTGCTGACTCCGGAGATCTCGAACGTTGAGCGCTCCCCTACGCCGATTTGGTGCTGGCGATCGCTTGTTCGGAGGTTTGCAGGTGGAACAGGCGGCATAACGCGGTGGTCATCTGCTCCTGATCCACCTTCTCTGGAAGCCCTTTGAGTTCGCGGGCGAGGGAGCCGGCGATTCTCTGCGTCATCCGGGACATCATGGCATTGAGCATTTCGTCCTGATCCTTGGCGAAGGGCCCGTTCTCTTGGCGGAAAGAATCCATTTCCTGGCGGCAGATCTCATCCAGCCGGAGGCGCAGCGCCACGATGGTCGGCACCACGGTTTCCGTCATCAGCTTGCGGCGGAAGCCTTGCGCTTCCGACTGCAGAATCTTCTGCGCCTCGACTGCGGCAGCGTCGCGCTCGCCTGCATTTTCGTCGGGGATGTTTTCCAGGTCGTC
>PMBA01000095.1:4448-15136 GCA_003152795.1 Acidobacteriaceae bacterium
ATGATGTCGGCGTCCGCCATGTGCTGCCAGCGCTCTTCAAACGCGATCGCAACTCCACCCAGTTTCTGCGCCAGTTCGACGGCGTGCTCCAGCGTGCGATTGATCACGCAGACGGAATGGGCGCCCTGCTTGAGCAACTCGCAGGCTGAGAGTTCACTCATCTGGCCCGCGCCCAGCAGCAGCACTTTCTTGTTTTCCAGCGTGCCGAAAATCTGGCGCGCGAGTTCCACTGCGGCATAAGGAATCGAGACTGCCGCGTTACCGATGGCCGTCTCGCTGCGCACGCGCTCCGAGACAGCGAGCGCCTTCTGCAACACGGCGTCCAGGAATCGGCCTGTGGTCCCAATCTTCTCCGCCTGCTTCCAGGCTTCCTTTACCTGGGAAACGACCTGGGGCTCGCCCACCACCATGGAGTCGAGGCGGGACGCGACACGGAAGATATGCAGTAGCGCCGCTTCATCGAGCAAGCGGTAGAAGTGTTTCCACTCGCACAGCCTAAGGCCATATTCGGCGCCGAGCAGTCGCATCACGGAGTTGGCGGCTAGGGTGACATCGGTAGCCCACAGCCAAAACTCGGTGCGGTTACAGGTGGCCATTACGATAAGTTCTTCAATGCCTTCCGCCCGCGACAACTGCACCAGAGCTTCGTAGCGCCGGTTCTCGCTGATCCAGAAGCGCTCCCGCACTCCCACCGGGGCGGTGCGGTAGTTCAGGCCGACGACCATGAGGGCGGGTTCCACGTATTCTTCTCCCTAGATCACCACATGGTAAGAAAGCACCCGGCGTGCCAACGCCCCCGGACAACGATCTACATTTAGTTTCAGTGAGTTAGTGTAGTTAGGGCAGGCAGGGAAGTGGGAGTTATGAGCCTATATTGTGGGATATCACGCTGAGTTCGTGTCTTTTGGCCCCCTCCGGGGCCGTGCCGCGGAGCTGCGGAACGCCGGTTGAAACGCACATTGGATTGTGCGTTCGCTGCCGCGTTTGTGTCTGTAAGCCAACCGGCCGTTTCGACGGGAAGCGAATCTCTTACCGTAAGACCTCGGCCGGCTTGGTTTCCTTCTCCTTTAAACCCTTCGCCTGCGGCTGGTAAACGCAGAACGGCTCCTCGTCGAGATAGTTGCCTGTGGCGGCATACGCGCGTGCGCGGCAACCCATGCAAATGTTACGGAACTCGCAGCAGCCGCACTTGCCCTGCAGGTTGTTGGTGTCGCGGAGTTCATTGAATACCACCGAATTTTCCCAGATGTCGGCGAACGCCTGCTTTTTCAAGTCCCCAGCGAGGGCGGGCAAGTATCCGCAGGGAAAGACCTCGCCTTGATGAGAGATGAAACACACTGCGGTTCCGGCCAGGCATCCCTTGGTCATAGCGTTCATGTCGGAAGGATGAGATCCGGGGTGGCCCACGGGCTGTCCCAGACCGACTTTACCAGCCCCATGAGACTTCAGTTCCATGCCGGTTGAACCGGGCATCACCATTTCGGTGGGGCCGATGCTCGAAGGTTTCTGTGCGCCTTCAACCTCGGGGGGTGCCACGTGCACCGCCGCAGCCGCTGCCTCGGAGCGGTGCTCCGCAACTCGCCGTTGGCGAACCACACGGAAGTAGTGGGGCGCGCAAGTCGCCTTCATTTCGATGCCTCCTTCGAGCGAGCGATCGTAGAACCAGTTGAGCATCCGCTCGTACTCTTCCGGGGGAACCATCTGTTCGGCAGCGATGTCGACGCCGCAACCTACCGGCACCAGCAGGAAGGTGTGCAGCGCGTCGGCTCCGAGCGACTTTGCCAGTTCGAGCACCTGCGGAAGCTGATGGGCGTTATGACGGGCGATGGTGGTGTTGATCTGCACCGACATGCCCAGATTCTTCAGATTGCGGAAGCCGGCGATGGCGGCATCGAAAGCGCCGGGAATGCCGCGGAAGGTATCGTGAGTTAGGGCATCGGCGCCATCCAGGCTGATGGCCACGCGCTGCACGCCGCTATCGACGATCATGCGGGCAACGTGCTTGGTCACCAGCGTGCCATTGGTGGCCAGCGCCACTCGCAGACCCTTGTCCGTGCCGTATCGCGCCAACTGAAAAATATCTGACCGAAACAGAGGTTCGCCGCCACTCAGCACCAGGATCGGCCTGGACACCTCTGCAATCTGATCGATGATATCGCGGGCCGATTCGGTCGAGAGATCGGAGGGGGAACTGAGTTCAGTAGCTGTGGCACGACAATGGATGCAGCGCAGGTTGCACCCTTTGGTCAACTCCCAGAAAATCAATCGAGGCTTGTTTTGAGGCGCTTGACTGGAATGACTTGTATGTTGCCCATTGCCGTTTGAAGAAGCCATGTGCGGTGTCCCTTCACTTGAACCCGGGTTCTCGAACCCCACCCTAGGGTGCAACGATAATCGAGAATCAAACGCCCAGCGGTGATTATCATCACCGGAAATTGTGATCTCCGTCACGTGACCTAAGGCGTCTTGAATGTATGCATTGGAGCGAATCACGCAATGGAGCGGCGGGCGTCTGGCCGTTCCGGTCAGGGTGGCAGCCGGGCGGGGCTACCCGGCTCTCCAGTGCAGAAACTCGCTAGTTGTGGTTTGCCAGATCGCGCAGCGCTGCCGTGTTGCGAATGACCAGGGTCGAGCCTTTGGACTGGACGATCTGACGTTTCCGCATATCCGCAAACAGACGGGTAACCGTTTCGCGCGAGGTTCCGATCATCTGCGCGATTTCCTCGTGCGTCAGGCGAAGCTTCAAGCGGGGCTCGGTTTTCGCGGCCTCTCCGTTCTTGGAGCTCCATTCGAGTAGCAACTTCGCCAGCTTTTCGGCGGCGGAGTGCGACAGCCCGAGCGAACCAGCTTCCTTACAGGCGTTGTGGTACTTTTCGCTTAACTGCTCGGCCACTTTGAAGCAGGCCTCCACATCATCCTTCAGGAACCGGAGAAAATCCTCGCGCTTGACGAAATTGACCTGGCAGGGATCGATCGTCTCCGCCGTCACCTCGTAAGGCTTGCCGGAGATGGTGGCGCTCAACCCCAGGACCTCTCCAGGTTCGGCAAGTTTCACGATGATTGTCCTGCCGCTGGGGGAGTTAATAGAAAGCTTTACGCTGCCTTTGCAGAGCACAAAGATGCCGCGGGGCAGCTGTCCTTCGACAAACAGCACCGCCCCCTGGGGATACGCGGTTGCATACTTGATGTTTTCAAAAGCCTGCAGCGCGTTCGCCGGCAGATCGCAGAAGATCCGATCGGTGCGCAGCTTGCAGGTTATGCAACTTTCTACAATCTCCATTCCGTATGGCGAGAGCATGAACGAGCCTCCTGTACAAATACGAGCCGGACTCGCTTGTTTGGGACGCATCTTGCGCAGTCCATGAGCGATTTGAGCCGGTCTCGTCTGAGGTCAGTTTCCGTCTGCCGGGAACGCTTGGCTGTGCTGCCAGACACACGCCAGTGTGATGTAACTCACATCGTATCGGACCCATCGCCGACGAGCATCCATCCTGTCTGGATTCTTACCGGTCTCCCTCGCCGAAGGTTACCGTCTCGCGATGTCGGCCAATGGGTTAGGCTGATTGACGAGTCTCACTGTAGTGCGTGAGCGCCGTCACAGCACAACCAGGAGTGAAGGATTGATAGTTCAGATGATGCGTCCCGCAGGGGGCGGGGCTTGCCTTTCTCCTGATGGACGCGGGGGAGACGCGGCGCGCCTCCAGGCGGAATCAAGGCTGGGCATTGAAAGTCGACCTTCTTGCGGGTCACTGGAAACGACTAAGGAGCATATATGGTTACAAAGCAACAAGCGCTCGACTACCACTTTGGGACACACCCGGGAAAAATCGAAGTCACTCCCACCAAGCCTTGCCGCACCCAACGCGATCTAAGCCTTGCCTACACACCCGGAGTGGCAGATCCCTGCCTGGAAATCCAGAGGAACCCGCACGATGCGTTCAAGTACACGGCCCGCGGAAACCTGGTGGCAGTGGTGACCAACGGGACTGCAGTCCTTGGACTCGGTGACATCGGGGCGCTCGCAGGCAAGCCCGTCATGGAAGGGAAGGCGGTTTTATTCAAGCGCTTTGCCAACGTGGATGTATTCGACATTGAACTCAACACCCACGATCCGGATGAAATCATCAAGGTCTGCCAGTTGCTGGAGCCGACCTTCGGCGCCATCAACCTCGAGGACATCAAAGCGCCGGAGTGCTTCTACATCGAAGAGACGTTGAAAAAAACGATGAAGATTCCGGTCTTTCACGACGACCAGCACGGCACCGCGATCATTTCGGGGGCGGCATTGCTCAACGGCCTCGAAGTAGTGGGCAAGGACATCGACAAGATTCGGGTTGTGGTAAACGGGGCGGGGGCCGCGGGGTTTGCTTGCGCCGAGCACTACGTGCGGCTGGGCGTGAAACGTGAGAACGTGATTTTGTGCGACACAAAGGGAGTCATCTACAAGGGCCGCACGGCGGGCATGAATCCCTACAAGGAGCGGTTTGCGATCGACACCAAGTTCCGCACTCTGGCGGAAGTGATGGTGAACGCCGATGTGTTCCTCGGCCTGTCTGTAAAAGGCGCACTCACGCCCGACATGGTGCGTTCGATGGCAGCTCGTCCCATCGTATTCGCGATGGCCAACCCGGATCCGGAAATCACCTACGAAGAAGCGAAGGCGACTCGGGATGACGTGATCATGGCCACGGGGCGGTCCGACTATCCGAACCAGGTGAACAATGTGCTCGGGTTCCCGTTCATTTTTCGCGGCGCTTTGGATGTGCGCGCCACCACAATCAACGAAGAGATGAAGCTGGCCGCCACACGCGCCCTGGCAAATCTCGCGAAGGAAGATGTGCCCGACTCAGTGTGCCGCGCGTATGGTGTGGCGCGGCTGAAGTTCGGCCCCGACTACCTGATCCCCAAGCCGTTTGATCCCCGGGTGCTGGTGTGGGAGTCCTCCGCCGTCGCCCAGGCAGCGATGGAAACCGGCGTAGCCCAGGAACCGGTGGACATTTTGCAATACCGCGAACAGCTCGAGCGTCATCTTGGTAAAGCGCACGAGATCTCGCGGATGATGATTCACAAGGCCCAGGCCACGCCGAAGCATGTTGTTTTTCCCGAAGGCGACAACGAGAAGATCCTGCGCGCAGCTCATTCCATACTGGACGAGAAGATCGCCACGCCGATTCTGCTCGGCAACGCCGCGACCATTCAGGCGAAAACCGCTGAACTTGGACTGGATCTGAAACAGGCGCAGATCGTGGATCCAGCAACGTCGCCCCTGCGCGAGCGCTACGTCCAGGAACTGTTCCGGCAGCGCCAACGGCGCGGCGTGACCCTCAGCGAAGCTTACACGCTGATCGACGACCGCAATATTTTCGCGTCCATGATGGTGCACATGGGAGACGCCGATGCTCTGGTGGCCGGCGTGACCCAGCACTTTCCCGACACCATCCGGCCCGCGCTGCAAGTGGTGCGCATGCGCGAAGGTCTGCACAAGGTAGCCGGCTGCTATCCGATGATCACGAAAAAAGGAGAGCTCTTCTTCCTGGCCGACACCAGCGTCAATATCGATCCCTCAGCGGAAGACCTGGTGGAAATTGCATTGTGTGCCGCACAAGAGGCCCGGCGCTTTGACGTGGTGCCGCGAGTCGCGATGCTCTCGTTCTCCAGTTTTGGCAGCACCCGGCACCCGCAGTGCGACAAGGTCCGGAAAGCGGTAGAGTTGCTGCACAAGGCCGACCCAACCCTGATCGTGGATGGAGAGATTATGGCCGATGCGGCCGTCTCCCCCGAAATACTGGAGCAGACTTATCCCTTCAGTTCGCTGAAGGGCGGCGCCAATGTGCTCATCTTCCCCGACCTCGCTTCCGCCAACATTGCCTGTAAGTTGCTGACAACCATCGGTGGCGCTGAAACCCTGGGCCCCATCCTCATGGGCATGACTCGGCCCGTGCACCTGCTGCCGCGCGGCGCCGAAGTGGAGGAAATCGTCAATGTCGTCGCCATTGCCGTAGTGGACGCGCGCGAGAGCGACCCCTCCACGGCGACCCCCGAAATCTCGAAATCGCTGGTATAAGCGGACCAGGGCGGTTGCCCAAACGGACGCCCCGGTTCGGCCGGCGAGATGCGCTCGTCCGGCGCGGGTGGTGCAAGCGCTGTAGTGTTCTTGCCAGATCTCGACTGCGACAATTGACGGCAATGGTGCGGCAGGTTCCTAGCCGTGTGGCTTGCGAGTTGCCGGGGGGCCGTGTTCTGCGCCAGAAAGCAGCGGGCACAAGCGAGCGCTTGTGCCCCGACTGGTTCTGCGACCGGTCCACAGATAGTGACCGGAACGATGCTGAGCCGACGTGCTACTTCGCTTGCAGCGATTCGATGTACTTGTTGAGGTTCGACACGCGTTGCTGCACTTCACTCTCGTGGCCGCTACTCATANNTGGATGGAGGACGTGACTTTCATCGACGGATACTTCCCGCCATTGTTCTTGCTGAGCAGGGTGAGGTCGGTCGGAGGCACCTTCAGCGCGCTGGCCGCTGGCCCTCCACCCTTGCCGTCAGTTCCATGGCAGACGGCGCAGTAAGTCGCGTACATTTCCTTGCCCGATACCGGCGACGTGGCTTTGACCGGGACGTGCTTGATGACCTTTTCGTTTTGGCCCGGCGTCTGGTCCTGCGCGGCGATCGTGCAGGTGAATACGGCCAGGGCGGCAAACACCAAAATCAGTTTCTTGATGGACATTGCAATTTCTCCTTTTAAACCAAGCTCTTCTCTGAACCTCTCAGGGCACCGAAAAACCGACGACGTCTACTAATTTACGCTTCGCCGCCCGCTATCGCCCCGGGATTTTCCATTCCCGGCCTTCTCGTACCACTGCCATAGTCGATCTTGTCGGCTCGCCGTGATAGAAGTTGGCTTCATACTTGTTGATCAGGGTCTGACGTTCCCAGAGATTGAAGCTTTTCACCAGCGGGCCGCCGGCGTCAAACACGTCCCCTAATGGATTGGGTACCCATTTCCAATTGTATTCAACGGTTGCGGTGTTTGTTCCGATCATGGTGACGCCGGCGATGCCGATGAATTGCCGTTGCGCCAGCGGAGCCTGGTACTGGAGCGTGCCATTCGTTTCCTTTGTTTTCTGGAAATCCGGCAGACCGGTTAGCAGACGCTCACCCGCGGGCGTGAGCGATACGAGTATGCCGCCCGGCGCCTTGGCCAGTTTGACCATTCCAGCTTTTTCCAATAATCGATAGTTCGGATCCAGGGTTGATTCACCGGCGCTGAATTTCACCAGGCCTGTGCGGAAGTGGATGACGGCCGAACCGGGCCCTTGCACGGTTGCGGCGACGATCCCGCTCGCCTGCTGCGCGGTCAGAGGCGTCTGCGACCGGACTTGCAGAATTATGTACGTTGCCAGACCCGCGATCGCGATTACCAGACACAACATGAGCAGCAGCGGCAAGACCGATGAGCGTTTTTCCATCGCAACTTCGGCTTCAAACATGGCAGCCCCCTTATGAGCAGTCGGAAATAAATTGTGAACCCTTTATTCTCGGCCCCCAGGTTCCCCATTGCTGTGATCAAAGGCACGATCGATTGTGCCTTGTATCACGACGGGGCCAGACCTCACCCGGGAATTGAGCCGATTGCGCGGTGTGCGCGGCCTCACGTACATCGGTGATGCTTGTCACACCAGCCTGTACCCTCCTCACGGCATAATCACGTCATATTTTGTGGTGAGTTCCACCACCTTGACCGTGGAGATTTCATGGCAAAAGGACGTGTTTCGATCGTTGTAGAGCGCTGTAAAGCGTGCGGCTTCTGCGTGGAATTTTGTCCCTCCCACGTGCTCGAGCTTTCTGCCGCTTTCAATTCCAAGGGTTACCATCCACCGCACGCCGTACATCCGGAAAAGTGCAGCGGCTGTGACCTGTGCGGCATGTACTGCCCCGACTTCGCTATTTGTGCCACCAAGGTCGATCCGCCTAAGAAGGTCGATCCCGCTAAGGGAGGTGACAAATGAAAGCTGACCCCAAGGGTGTGCTCACCGGCACACATTTTATGGACGGCGACCACGCGTGCTGTGAAGGAGCGCTGGCTGCCGGCAGCCGCTTCGCTGCCGGATACCCCATTACTCCCTCCACCGAAGTGGTGGAGCGCTTCGCCTCGCGTGTGCCCACCGTCGGCGGAACGTTTATCCAGATGGAAGACGAACTCGCCGCCTCGATCACTCTGCAAGGCGCGGTTTGGGGCGGCGCCAAGGCTTTCACCGTAACCTCCGGTCCCGGCTTTTCTTTGATGATGGAACACATCGGGTACGCCGCCATGACCGAAACCCCGTGCGTGTTCGTGGATGTGCAGCGCGGAGGCCCGTCGACAGGCCTGCCCACCCTCCCCGCCCAAGCCGACATGATGCAGGCGAAATGGGGGTCACATGGGGACTACGAGATCATCGCGTTGTGTCCTAATTCTCCGCAGGAGTGTTTTGACCTCACCATCAAGGCCTTCAACCTGGCCGAAGAATTTCGCGTGCCCGTCATGTTCATGATGGACGAATGCGTAGGCCACATGAGTGAAAAGGTGGTGATTCCTCCCGCCGACCAGATCGAAGTCGTGCCCCGCCGCCATACTCACAAGTCGGTGGAAGACTATCTCCCCTATGCCACCAACGGCGACCAGGTTCCGGAAATGGCGCACGCCGGCGAAGGCTACAACTTTCATGTCACCGGCTTGACCCACGACGAACGCGGCTATCCGAACATGACACCGCCGGTTCAGGACCAGTTGGTTCGCCGCCTGCAGAACAAGATTCTGAATGCCGTCGACCGGATTTCCATGTTCGAAGAAGAGCAGATCGAGGGCGCCGATGTTGTCGTCGTCTCCTACGGAATTACTTCCCGAGTGGCGCAACGGGCGATTGAGGCAGCGCGAAAACAAGGTCTGCGCGTCGGCAAGTTGCGCCTGATCACTGCCTGGCCGTTCCCCGAGAAAAAAATCCGCGACCTGGCAGCGAAAGTGAAAGCATTCGTCGTGCCCGAACTTAACCTCGGCCAGATGGTGCGTGAAGTGGAGCGCGCGGCCGGTGGCAAGGCAAAGACCTTCGCCGTATCGCACGCGGGTGGCGGAGTTCATAACCCCGAAGACATCCTCAAGGTAATCGTGGAGGCTACTCGATGACGGACAGCTTGAACACCGATCTTTTGAATAAAGATCTGCTGAATAAGGATCTGCTCTGCGCCGATTTGGATGACGATATCTCAGTTGAGAATCCGGTCGAGCGCTTCCTGCGCAGCGATCGCATGCCTCACATCTGGTGTCCGGGATGCGGCATCGGCACCACCGTGAACTCTTTTGCGCGTGCCCTCATCGAGTCGAAAATCGATTTGGGATCGCTGGCGCTGGTTTCGGGCATTGGCTGCACCGGGCGTGTCGCTGGCTACGTCAAGCTGGACTCTTTCCATACCACGCACGGCCGCGCCATCCCGTTCGCTACGGGGTTAAAACTCGCCAATCCGAAATTGAATGTCGTCGTCTATTCCGGCGATGGCGATCTTTCGGCCATCGGGGGCAATCACCTGATTCACGCCGCNNATCTGCGTGAACAATCTGATTTACGCCATGACGGGGGGCCAGACCGCGCCCACCACGCCGGACCATTCGACCACTTCCACGAATCCCTACGGTGTATTCGAGCCATCGTTCAATCTGCCGCACCTGGTCGAAGCGGCGGGCGCGGTTTACGTCGCGCGCTGGACCACCTTCCATGTGCGTCAACTGTCGCGGTCCATCAGCGAAGCGTTCAAGAAGAAAGGCTTCTCTTTCATCGAAGTGATCTCGCCGTGCCCCACCCTTTATCAGCGGCGCAACAAGATGGGCGACGCCCTGGACGCCATGAAGTTCTACAAAGAGAAAAGCAAGATCCGCCACGGCGCGCCTACCAGTGAAGTCGGCATGACCATGACGGGAGAGATCGTCGTGGGCAAGTTTGTGGATCGCGAACGCCCCGACTACCAGACCATGATGAAAGCGCAATACACCGAATCGCTGGGCGAAAGATTCGTAGAACAAACGGAGATGGTATGCAGCTAACGGAAATCCGCATTGCAGGTTTTGGCGGCCAGGGAGTGATTCTGTCGGCCATCGTGCTGGGCAAGGCTGCCTCGATTTTTCAAGGCGCGTTTGCCACCATGACACAAAATTTCGGCCCGGAGGCCCGGGGCGGCGCCTGTAGCGCGCAACTCGTTCTTTCCGAGACCCCAATTCTGTACCCGTATGTTACTAAGCCGGACATCCTTGTTGTGATGTCCCAGGAGGCGTATGCGCGCTTCGGTTCCGACCTGAAAGACGGCGGCATCATGATCGTGGAGCAGGACATGGTGCGCGTTTCGGATCTCAAGCCGGGAATCCAGATTTACAGCGTCCCTGCCACCCGCATCGCCGAAGACCTCGGAAAACGCATGGTGCTCAATTCGGTTATGGTGGGGTTCTTCACCGCAGTGACCCATCTGCTGGAACCCGATGCCGTCCGCAAAGCAGTCGCGGACTCGGTCCCGCCCAGCTTCCGCGATTTGAACTTGAAGGCCTTCGAAAAAGGGTTGGAGTTCGGAACCATCGCATTGACCGCTCCCCCGAACCCTGCCGACGTTGAACAGTTGGTAGAGTATTCGCCGGAATGAGCTTTTCATCGTTGCATTTTGCAACTTTG
>PMBA01000334.1 GCA_003152795.1 Acidobacteriaceae bacterium
ATCATGTCGGAGGGCGCGATGATATCCACACCGGACCGCGCCAGCGAAACCGATGTCCGCGCCAGCAATTCCAGGCTGGCGTCGTTTACGATCTCGTACTCCGCCGTGTCGGCTTTGTCGTTCACCTTAACGATGCCGCAGTGTCCATGCGACATGTATTCGCACAGGCAAACGTCGCCCATCACCAACACGTCTTTCACTTCACTCTTGATGGCGCGCGCCGCCTTCTGCACGATGCCATCCTCCGCCCAGGCGCCGGTGGCCACTTCGTCCTTTTTCTCGGGCAGCCCGAACAGAATCACCGACAGCACTCCCAAGGCGCGCGTCTCACGCACTTCCTTGACCGCCTCGTCGACGGAAAGGTTGAAGACGCCGGGCATGGAGCGAACTTCTTTGCGGATCCCCGTTCCGGGGCAAATGAACAGCGGATAGACGAAAGCCTCGGGCGTAAGCCTGGTCTCGCGGACCAGGGTGCGCAGGGTTTCAGTGCGCCGCAAACGGCGCAGGCGGCTAGCGGGGAAAGCCATACGTAATTCTAGCAGTTACCGCCCGAAGCTCGACCGCCGGCTCGATCACGGATCACCGTGACCCGCATCACGGGTGGCCTTCCTCAAAAAACGCGGCTTGCCGCAGCCGGGATCGCGCGTCAATATCTTCCCCAGACCCCGAACGGGCGCCGAAGGTGAAGATAGACGCGCATAAAATGCAATCCATTTCACATTGTTGTGAACATCCCGAAAAAAAATTTGCGGAGCGCGGGATCGCGTATTGCGCCCGGCTCGTTCGATGGTAAACTCCGTTTGTTCGGCTCGGACTCATGTTACCCCCCGGCTAGACCAAGCCATCCCCGTTTCAAAGAAGCCACTCCAGAGATTTGATTTTTGAGAGGAAAAGCATGAGAGCATTGCGCGTAGTCGCCGTGACCTGCGTAGTCCTGCTGGCCGGCCTTGGCATCGCAGGGGCCCAGAGCTGGACTCCCCTGACCAATCAACCAACCTTCTCCGCTAGTAACGCCTACCTTCTCCAGGACGGCAGGATTATGGTGCAGGACACCGGAGCCCAGGATTGGTGGGCGCTGACCCCCGATATTAACGGAAGCTATCAGCACGGCACCTGGGCCCAGTTGGCCTCGCTTCCTGTCGGGTATTCTCCTCTCTACTATGCGGGCGCCATTCTCCCGGACGGCCGGCTGGTCATTCTCGGCGGAGAATACAACTTTGGAAACGACGCCTGGACAACGCTCGGCGCCATCTATCAGCCAAAAACCAACAAGTGGACAAAGCTCAAAGCCCCGTCGGGTTGGACGACGGTTGGCGATGCGCAAAGCGTGATTCTTGACGACGGCACCATGATGGTCGCCAACTGCTGCACCACCGGTGAAGCTTTGCTAAATGCCAAGACCCTGGCTTGGACTGCCACCGGCACCGGCAAAGCCGACATCAACGACGAAGAAGGCTGGACTCTTCTGCCGAGCGGCCAAGTGCTTACGGTCGATGCCAACAACGGAAACACCAACTCGGAGATCTACAGTCCCGGCAACGGTTCCTGGTCCTCCGCCGGCAGCACCATCGTCCAACTTACAGATCCTTCCTCGCACGAACTCGGGCCGGCGGTTCTCCGCCCCGACGGCACCGTCCTGTACACGGGCGCGACCGGCCACAACGCTGTTTTTGACTCCGTCACTTCGACCTGGTCTGCGGCGCCTGATTTCCCGAAGGTTGGCGGCAAGCAACTCGACATCGCCGACGGTCCCGCCGCACTTCTGCCGAACGGGAATGTGCTCTGCATGACCAGCCCCGGCGTATTCAAGCCCGGTGTGCAGTTTTTCGAGTGGGATGGCGCCAGCTTTAACTCCGTGCCCAACACCCCGAACTCGCCCAGCGACACGTCCTACTATGGCCGCATGCTGGTCTTGCCGACCGGGCAGATTCTGCTCACCGATGGCTCCAGCGACGTGGAACTCTACAATCCCACGGGCGGTCCGAACCCGGCCTGGGCGCCCACCATCACCAAGGTCCCCAAAACGCTCACTCACGGCAAAGCTTCAACCGTGAAAGGCACGCAGTTGAATGGACTGTCCCAGGGCGCGGCCTATGGAGACGACGCGCAGGCAGCCAGCAACTATCCGCTGGTTCGCATCACCAACCATGCTACCGGGCATGTGTTTTACGCCCGCACTTACAGCCCCACCTCCATGGGTGTGGCCACTGGTTCCCTGATCGTCACCGCGCATTTCGCGGTTCCCGCCGGAATTGAACTGGGAGCCAGCGAGTTGGTGGTCGTTGCCAACGGCATCGCCTCCAATCCCGTGAGCGTGACCATCCTCTAACCTCCCACAAACTGAAATGGCCGGACGGCGAACCGTCCGGCCTTTTCTGCTTGCGCTGTCTAGCTCACTGCTGGCGTCTGCGAATGGCCTTCGCACTTGCTGCCACAGCAGCCCTTGGCGGTCTTGCCGCCCTTGGCCTCGCTGCAGCTCTTGCCGTCTTTGCAACAGCCGTTCTTCTTGCATTCCTTCATGGCAGCTTTCATATCCTTGCCTTCGCAACAAGACTTGCCGTCTTTCATGTCACACTTGTCTTTACCGCAACAAGCGGCGGCATCCTTGGCGTCGGCTGCGGCGTGATGGCAGCAACCTTTGCCGTCCTTCATCCCGGCCATGTCGTGATGGCAGCATCCCTGCGCTTGAGGCGCTGGGGTTGAGTTCGGTGCCGCCGGGGTCTCTTGCGTCCAGCCAACCAGCGACAAAGCTAAGACAAGAATCAAAGCAAACAATCTGAATTTCATAAGATCTCCTTAAATAAAGTCATGAGAACGTTTGAGACGCGCGGCCAACCAAGCGGCCGCAAGAGGAGTTCAGTTCCCAGTTCTCAGTTCTCAGTAAGAACCATCAGAACGTAGGTTTTACTGGGAACTGAGAACTGGGAACTGAGAACCAACAGAGGAGTCTAGACGCGCAGAACCATTCCAAGCAGGTCTGGTGGAAGAGTGAGAGCAATCGCAATCGTCGGGGAAACGTGAGACGTTGCGTCAAGAGGCGGGTTGATTTCGGCAATCTCTGCCGGCGCCGGGTCTGGCGAAAGTCCGCGTCCCGCACTGACCGGTGCGGGTACGTTCTGCGGCCCTTGCAGGAAGCAGCAGCGGTGCCGATCCTCGCATGGCTGAGTGCTGGCAGCGAACTCAAGCGGGACCGCATTCCCGGTCTTGCCAAACCCCGGACAGCAGGGATGGCCCGCGGGCATGGCGTGCTGGTGAGCGGCGTTGTGCTCAGCGATTTCGCCCGCTGCATGTGTGTGCCACACATGCATCGCGAACATCGGCGCCATGGCCATCTCTGCCCAGGCCACCATGACCACGAGCAGCGCCGCCGCAATGGACTTCTTCAGCATCCTGACCTAGTGTGGCAGGCCAGGCGCAGGCTGGATGTGACGACAATCACACCCCGGTCTGATTCAGGGCAAGCGGATCCCTAGCCCAGCAGATTCTGCAGCGCCGCCCTGAGCTCGCGAAAGCGGAACATATAGCCACTGGCCTGGAGTTTTTCAGGCTCAACCCGCTGGCTGGCGAGCAACAACTCCTCTCGCGCCATTTTGCCAAACGCCAGTCGGAGCGCAAATTTCGGCACCGGAAAGAACGCCGGCCGTCCCAGCACCGATGCCAGCACCCTGGTGAACTCCGTGTTGCGGACCGGATTCGGCGCCACCAGATTCACCGGCCCCGAGAGCGACTCGGTGCGAATCGCGTGATGAATTCCCCGCACGATATCGTCCACGTGAATCCAACTCCACCACTGCTGCCCCGATCCCAGCCGCCCGCCCAGCCCCAGTTTGAACGCCTTCAACATGTTTCCAAGAGCTCCGCCCTGCGCGCTCAACACCAGCCCAATCCGCACGTTCACCGTGCGGATCCCGGCCTCGGCTGCAATCCGGCTGGCGGCCTCCCACTCGCCGCAAACCTCGGGCAGAAATCCCCGCCCAGCTGGACTCTCTTCATTGAGAAGCTCTTCGCCCCGATCCCCATAGAACCCGACCGCCGATGCGCAAACCAGCACCAGCGGTTTCGCCTCACTCCGCGCCAACGCCGTAGCCAGGTTGCGGGTTCCCTGTACCCGGCTCTCGCGAATCGCTCTTTTCTTCCCCTCCGTCCACCGTCCCGCCACGTTTTCCCCAGCCAGGTGCACCACCGCATCGAACCCCGACACCGTCACCGGAGACAGCGGAGCCAGCGGATCCCACGAAATCTGGGCCCCGCTTTCCGCCCGTCCCCGCACCAGTCGCACAATCTGCATTCCCCGCGGCTCAAGCTCCGGTTCGAACGAAGCCAGAAGCGCTGTCCCAATCGGTCCAGAAGCTCCACTCACCAAAATGCGATCCACGCCCTACCTCCTTCCCGTACTCTACCAGCCTGTTGCGGGCCTTTCCTGGGACCCACCGCCAAAATGAGCCCTGCGTGCAAGAAGCCCAGAAAAATGGCATTTATTGATGGGTCCACCCATATTACAATACCAATATGAATGCCCGCCTCGTCATCGACAAAGCAGGCCGCGTGGTTATCCCGAAGCCTGTGCGGGAAGCACTGCAATTGGAACCGGGAGACGCACTGGAACTGGAAAGCGCCGGCGAGCAAGTTATCCTCCGTCCGGCCCGTGGCGTGGGGCCGCTCCGGAATGAGCATGGCATCTGGGTGTTGCACACCGGAGAACCGTTGCCTGCCTCCGTCACTGACGATCTGCTGGGCCAAATCCGCGAGGAACGCGACTTGGCGAACCTGGGCGATGGTTTCGTTGAAGATCCGCGTCCGGCCTCGAATAAGCCTGCCAATCAAACCAGACGTAGAGCTGAAAAATGAAGGGCTTCTTCGACACTTCCGTGTTAGTCCCGCTGTTCTACCGAGACCACGTCCATCACGGCCCAAGTCAGGAACTCTTCATTCAATTTAACCAGTCAACCGGCTGCTGTGGAGCGCACAGTTTGGCCGAGGTTTACGCGACTTTGACCAGGATGCCGGGCAAGCGCCGCATCAGCGGCGAACAGGCAATGCTCTTTATCGGCAACATCCGCGAGCGCCTGTCCATGATCGCGCTGAGTGGCGAGGAATACGCCGACGCCCTACAAGCCTCAGCTGCTCGGGGCATCGTAGGGGGCGCCATCTACGATGCCCTGTTGGCGCACTGCGCCCTCAAGTCGAAAGCGCTGGCCATCTACACATGGAACACCCGTCACTATGCTTTATGCGGCCGCGAAGTGGTCGGGCGGCTGCGTACTCCTTGAGTGCATTAGTTTGAACTCGACCTTGCGGACAGGGCTGGCACTTCCACGTATCGAACACCGATCCGGTATCCGATCGGGGGGTTGAGTGCTGTGCGATGTTACGCCAAAGGTGTCCCGCCGTAATAGATTTTCTTGTGTGATCGCTTCGAGAGCACTTCTTGGATCTGGCTGGATCCCGCATGACACGGGGTATGTTCGATTGTCGCCACTTTGTCCACTACTGTCGTCGTTCCGTGCTCGTGTGCGACAGCCAAGACGTCCTCAAACCGTATGCGCTTCTTCAGCCCCAATCTGGTCCTTTGCCAGACGCCAGTTTCATCGACGTGAATAGTGCGCGGCCAGCCGCAGAATGCGATCAAGACGAATACGAGTGGAGTCAACTGTACCCACATTGGATCGCCTTCCCGATGAGTGCCTATTACCATCGCCGCTGAGAGAACCAGAGTGAGGCCGTACATCCCAGTCCAAAACGCACTTGCTGGGAAGCTTTGCCGAGGCGTGCGACCACGAATCGCATCGCGGCGCATATCAACAAACGTGGACACGCAAACCCCGAGGTACCACAACGTGGCAATGGAGCAGCCCGCTATCAGGCTGGTCCTCCAATCGACGCTTACATCCCGGCTGAAAATCCTCTCGATGAGCACGCGAACCGGAATCGCCGCCACCACGACGAACAGAATCTGCAGCGTTGATTGTATGCCGCCGATTGCACTCACGCGCACTTGGTAGCCGAGGCGGTTCACGTCTGCATTTCACCGCAGAACGCCGTACCATGTCCATAGGCTCTGAGAAAAGAACAGTCTGGGCACCCATCGCTGACTGCTGAGGACAAAATGACGAAAACAGGCGTTAGCACGAGCTCGCGTCATTCGTTCGCCCCTTCGTTGCGCCCAACCCTCCTGCTACGGCCTGATGGTGGCGGCCCTATCGGACAGCGCGGCGTGCAAGGTCAAGTAGTGGCTTTTACACCTTAGGAGAGTAAGAGGCTGGAAGACGCTGTTGATTATCGCCCCAGCGCCGCAATAGCTTTCCCCTGCGGTAAAATCCATCATGGCGACGCTGCGCCAACAGATTGCGACCAACGTGCTCACGGTCACCCGTTTCCGCGAGCTGATGAAGAAGCTGCGCGAGAACCGTCCCAACGACGANNGAAGTCGGCAACGTTCTCGCCGACATGAAAATGGATTCCGTGTCCATCGCCGCCGGGCTCCTCCACGACTCCGTTGAAGACACCTCGGTCACCACCGTTGAGATCCGCCAGGAATTCGGCGAACAGGTTGCCCACATCGTCGAGGGCGTTACCAAGATAAGCAAGATCGATTTCTCTTCCAAAGAAGAAGCGCAAGCGGAAAACCTCCGCAAAATGATGCTGGCGATGGTCGACGACATCCGCGTCGTGCTCATCAAGCTCGCCGACCGCCTGCACAACATGCGCACCCTCGAACATCTCAACCCCGAACGCCAGCAGAAAATCGCCAAAGAGACACTCGAAATCTACGCCCCTATCGCCCACCGTCTCGGCATGGGAAAAATTCGCGGCGAACTCGAAGACCTCGGTTTCAAGTACGTCGATCCCATTGGATTCGAGCAAGTCCGGATTGCCGTCGAATCCCGCCGCAAAGAGGGCGAGGCTTTCATGGCGCGCGTTGTCGACGTGCTGCGCGACGGCCTCAAGGAAGCCGGCATCACCGGCCGCGTCGAGAGCCGCGTCAAACGCCTCTACAGCATCCACCGAAAACTGATTCGCCAGCGCATCAGCGTCGACCAGGTCTACGACCTCTACGCCATGCGCGTCATCACCAACTCCGTCCAGGATTGCTATGCCGTCCTCGGCATCATCCACAACCTCTGGCGCCCCGTGCCCGGCCGTATCAAGGACTTCATCGCCATGCCGCGGCCGAATCTTTATCAGTCCCTGCACACTTCCGTCATCACCGAGACCGGCGAGACTTTCGAAATTCAGATCCGCACCGAAGAAATGCACAAGATGTGCGAGGAAGGTATCGCCGCCCACTGGAAATACAAAGACGGCCCCGTTTCCGCTGAAGACGAGCAGCGACTCGCGTGGCTCCGCCAGGTGGTCGAGTGGCAGCGCGACGTTTCCGATCCCAACGAATTCCTCTCCACTTTGAAAGTCGATCTCTATCCGGAAGAGGTTTACACCTTCACCCCCAAAGGCAAGGTCTTAGTCCTGCCGCGCGAGTCCACTCCGATCGACTTCGCGTACTCGATTCACACCGAGGTGGGCCACAATTGTACCGGCGCCAAGGTCAACGGGCGCATGGTTCCCCTCCGCCACAAGCTTCACTCCGGCGACATCGTCGAAGTCATCACCCAGCCTGGACATAAGCCCAGCCGCGACTGGTTGGCGATCGTCAAGTCCTCCCGCGCCCGCAACAAGATCAAGCACTGGCTCAACGTCCACCAGCGCGAGCGTGCCATTGAAATCGGACGCAAGCTGATCGAAAAGGAAGCGCGCAAATACCGCATCTCGCTCAAGGACCTCAAGGAAGCCGACTTCCAGAGAGCGGCCAGCGACTACGGACTGGGCCGCCCCGACGACCTGATGGCCGGCATCGGCTACGGCAAGTACTCGGCCCGCCAGGTGCTCGCAAAATTCGCCCCCGCGGGCGCTGAACCGATGTCCGAGACTGAAGAGCAGGCGGCTGCCCACGGCTTCACCAGCGTCGTGCGCCGCGTTTTCGGCGGCGACAACAGCAACGCCATCGTTGTCCGCGGCTCCGGCGACCTCCTCGTCTACCGCGCCAAATGCTGCAACCCCATTCGCGGCGAGGCCATCGTCGGTTACGTCACCCGCGGCAAGGGCGTCGCCGTCCACTCCGTGATTTGTCCCAACGTCACCAATCTTCTCTATGAGCCCGAGCGCCGCATCGACGTCTTGTGGGCAGGCGACAAAGACGGTCAGCCGGTTTCCTATCCCGTCAAACTGACGCTGCTCTGCGACGACCGCTTCGGCATGTTGAAACAGATCACCGCGGTCATCAGCGACACCAACACCAACATCCGCAACATCGAAGCCCGCAGCCAGAACGGCCAGGCCAGTGTGGACGTAGTGCTGGAAATCGCGGACCTCAAACACCTCCAGAAAATCATGGACGGAGTCCGCCAAATCCCAGGCGTCTACGACGTGCAGCGCTTGCAGAAGATCTAGCGGTCCGAAGGGCGCGGGCGCCCTCACCGCGCAACCCGGAGGCACTCGCCCCTACATAACACCCTCCCTTTGTGAATGCTTCATGTCTGATTAGTTCGGGCGCTGGGCTGTTAAACTGATAGCCAACTGATAGCGCTGTGCGAGGGGTCTCCAGCCTGAAACCTCACACGCGCGACCTGATCCCATGCACATCACCGAGGCCATCAAGATCGCGTTCCTGTCGTTGTGGGCGAACAAGCTGCGCTCCGCGCTCACCTTGCTGGGAGTGGTGATCGGAGTTGCGGCCGTGATTGCGGTGGTCACATTCGTCAACGGTATCAACGGCTACGTGGCGACCAAGATCTTCAACCTGGGCGCCGACGTTTTCATCGTCTTCAAGAATTCGCCCGCGACCACCAACATCGATAAATTTCTCGAGGGCGAAAAACGCAAGGACCTTACCATGGAGGACTACGAAGCGGTCCTCGAAGCGTGCAAGCACTGCGAGTGGGTGGGAGCTTCGTTGCGAAACGATAGCGGACACGTCAAATATGGCGAGCAGTCGCTGAGCGATACCACGGTTCGCGGCCTGACGCCATCCATGGTGCCGATTCTCGATATCGACCTGACGGCCGGGCGCATGATCAACGATATCGACGTGAGGAACCACTCCGACGTCATCGTCGTCGGACCGGATATCGTGGATAACCTCATGGCCGGCATGGATCCCATCAACAAGGAGATTCGAGTCGACGGCTGGGTCTATCGTGTGGTCGGCGTCGGCAAACGCAAGGGCAAGACGCTGGGCCAGAGCATGGACAACTATGCCCTCATGCCGATTACCTCGTTTCAGAAGCAGCATGGCACCCACGAAAGTGTCCGCATCTCAGGCAAAGCTGCGGCGAGCGGCGCCGGGTTCGAAGAAGCGATGGACGAAACGCGCGCGATCCTGCGGGCCCGGCGCCATGTTCACCCCGGCGACGACGACAATTTTGACATCGAGACCAACGACAGCCTGCTGAGTATCTGGTCGAACTTCAGCGGCACATTTTTTTACGCCATGATCGGGATCGCCGCCATCTCGCTGGTGGTGGGCGGNNATCATGAACATCATGCTGGTTTCAGTGACGGAACGGACGCGGGAGATCGGGATCCGGAAGGCGATGGGTGCGCGCAGCGCCGACATCCTGCTGCAATTTCTGATCGAGTCCGTTACTTTAGCGCTGCTGGGTGGCGCGCTCGGCGTGCTGTTCGGGATTTCGTTCGCCAAGGTCGTCACGCTCGCCATCGGCATGCCCTCCGAGATCAAGCTGTGGGCGGTATTTGCGGGAGTATTCGTGGCGGCGAGCGTGGGCGTTTTTTTCGGGGTGTATCCGGCAAAGCGCGCGGCTGTGCTGGACCCAATTGCGGCGCTGCGCTTTGAGAATTGAAAAACAATCGCTACCGCAGAGCGCACAGGGGTTCGCAGAGGCGGCCGCAGGGTTTTTCAAAGAAGCTGGTTTTTCTCAGCGCACACTGCGAACACCGCGGTTGAAGGTTGTGATTTCGGATGCTGATTAAGGGCGAACTCGGCGAAGGGCTGAACATGGCGGTGGACACGATCCGCAGCAACAAAATGCGGTCGTCGTTGACCGTACTTGGCATCGTGATTGGGGTAGCCGTCGTGATCGGGATTTCGTCGATCGTGCGGGGCCTGAACGACAACGTCAGTCAGGTCATCAGCAGCCTGGGTTCCAACATCATATTCGCTTTTCACATGGAGCCGTTCAACTTCGGACGTCCGACCGAAGAGATGCGCACCCGCAAGGAACTTACCTTCGACGACGCTATGGCGATGCAGGATCTGCCGCACGTGAAAGCGGTCACGGTCGGGGTGCGCTATTTTCGTCCGGAACTTGGCACCGGCACCTACGCGGTCAAATACAAAGACCGCAAGGCCAAGCAGACCATTCTGGAGGGCGACACCAGTTCCTACAAAGATGTGATTGACGTTGCCCTCGACTCTGGCCGGTGGTTCAGTGATATCGACGAAGAGCGGCGCGCCTCGGTCATTATCATCGGCCACGATACCGCGGAAGAACTTTTCCCGAGTGAGCAGCCGCTGGGCAAAGAGTTGGACATCGAGGGACAACTGTTTACCGTGATCGGCGTGGCCAAAGTCCGCAAGAGCGTGTTTGGTGGAGGGAAAAATCCCGATGACAACATCGTGTTCTTTCCGCTGAGCACATTCCGCAAGTTGCACCCCGAACTGAAGCAGTACTGGATCAGCGTCAAGGCCACCTCGCACGCCGACATGCCTAAGGCAATCGACGAAATGCGCGAGTTGCTGCGCCGCCGCCGGAGAGTTCCGACCGAGAAGCCGGATAACTTCGCGGTCTTCACCCAAGACTCGATTTCCGACGTGTGGAATCAGATCACGGGGATGATCTTCGTCTTTATGTTCGCGGTATCGAGTGTCGGTCTGATTGTGGGCGGTGTGGGCGTGATGAACATCATGCTGGTTTCGGTGACCGAGCGCACCCGCGAAATCGGAGTGCGCAAAGCCATGGGAGCCCGCAAGCGCGACATCCTGGTGCAATTTACGCTCGAAGCCGTCATGCTCACCGCCGTGGGCGGAGTGATTGGGCTCTTGCTGGGCGCCCTCATCACCGCGATCGTTCCGGTTGCCTTTCCATCGCTTCCGGCCACCATGTCGATGTACTGGTCGATGTTCGCTTTCGTTGCCTCGGCCGCGGTCGGACTGATTTTCGGGATCTATCCCGCATGGAAAGCGGCCAACCTCGATCCCATCGAGTCCCTGCGCTACGAGTAACATGCTACTGATGCCGTCGCCGCCACTAACAGCGAGAGTCTTACTCGAAGCTGTGGCCGCAATCGGCACGGTTGGCAGTTTGTTTTTCTATTTTCTGTCGTTGGCTGGGATGGCGAGCTTCCTCAGCGACAGGCGCGAGAGACTGAAGCAGGCGCCGCTGCCGGAAAGCCAGCTGCCGCCAGTTTCCATACTCAAGCCCTTGAAAGGTGTGGACCCCGAAATCTGGGACAGCTTTTGCAGCCACTGTGAACAGGAGTATCCGCAATATCAATTGATCTTTGGGGTCAGCGACGCCGCAGATCCCGCCATCGAGGTGGTGCGGAAGCTTCAGGCAAAGTATCCCAACCCAGGGATTGAGCTGATCGTGTGCGATCGGGTGCTGGGAGCGAATATCAAGGTCAGCAATCTGGCGCAGATGCTGCCGGCGGCGCGCCACGAAATCCTGCTGGTAAATGACAGCGACATTCGCGTTCCCTCGGATTATTTGCGCCAGGTGATCACGCCGCTTGCCGACGCCTCTGTCGGATTGGTGACCTGCCTCTACCGCGGCATCGCCGGCTCCACTCTCGGCTCGCGCCTCGAGGCATTGAGCATCGGCACCGATTTTGTGCCCGGAGTTCTGAGCGCAAGACTGCTGGAGAGAGGATTGCACTTCGGATTTGGCTCTACACTGGCGTTCCGCCGTCACGACCTCGAAGCCATTGGCGGCTTCGCAGTGTTGCTGGACTACTTGGCGGACGACTATGAAATCGGCCGGCGCATCGCCGCGACTGGAAAGCGAGTCGAACTCAGCACCGCGACCGTCACCACATATCTCCCTGCCTACTCGCTGCGGCAGTTTTTTCGCCATCAGCTGCGCTGGTCGCGGACCATTCGCGACGCCCGCCGTTGGGGATACGCGGGTCTGCTTTTCACCTTCGGCCTGCCGTGGGCATTGCTGACGCTGCTGGCGGCCCACGGGGCGGAGTGGGCGTGGGCGCTGTTCGCGCTGACGTTTGCTGTGCGATTGGCCGTTGGGGTCGTTACCGCGGAAGCCGTGTTGGACGACCGGCAGGTGCTCCGCAACATCTTCCTGCTGCCGCTGCGGGACCTGATCGCGCCGTTTTTTTGGGCGGCTAGCTTTATGGGCAACCGCATCCACTGGCGTGGCGACGTCTTCGACCTGAAAGACGGCCGCCTGACTATCGCAAAGGCGGCACCATCGGCTGATTCGAAAAAATAGTCTTGCCTCCGCGACGAGCGACCACATATCTCATCAATCCGTGCAACGCCGCGGGATCATCCTCTTCAGCCCACAAAAAGACGCGCTGCGGAGTGTGCCACATCTCCACGAACGATGCCTGCGTCTCGAAGACTCGCGGGGCTCCCGGAAACTGCGTGCCATACCACATATTTCCTCCCGGCGTCCGCAAACTGTGCAGCGGAATTCCGGTGTAGAAATTCAGCGAGGACGCATTTTCGTACAGTCCGATCACTACAATCTGATCGCCCGGCCGGTACTGTTCGCGAATCGCCATCGCCAGATCCTTCGACGACAGAATGGGAGAAAAAATCCCGAACGCAATCCGCACGCACGCCAGCAGAACCACCATCATCGCAACCAGCGCCACATTCCCCGCCCCCGCCCGCGCGCGGCGGCGCAGAATCCAGTTGGCGAGTGTTCCCAGCAGAAATGCGAGTGAGAAGCCGAACAGCGGCACGCGGAATGCTCCCATCGCCTGCGGAGTCAAATCCAGAAAATGGCCGAACGAGAGAGCGTAGTCCTGGGGATTTTTCCGCAGCAGGTCCGAGAGGTCGGTGCCCGGAGCCGGCGCCTTCGAAAAAAAGAGCAAGGCAAAGCCAACCGCCGCAATGATGACGCCGACCGCCAGCAACATCGCCGACGAAATCCGCCCGCTGCGCCGTTCGCGGCTGCCTGCAGCCGAGGATCTCTCCCGTTGCAGCCACCCGCCCACCAGCAATGCCATCCCTGGAATCGCCGGGATCGTGTAGTATTCCTGCCGCGTCGAGAGGCTGAAGAAACCCACGATCACCAGGTTCCACAAGAAAAATAGAAGATACGCTCGCTGGCGCCGCGTCATCTGCGCACGGAACTCGCGCCAGCGCCGCGGCACTTCCTGCAGCGACTGCGGAAGAAACACGGTCCATGGAATCAGCCACAAGACCAGCAATGCCCAGAACAGCAGCAGCGGAACCGTGTCGTAATCGCGCGGAACACGCTTGTTCAGGAAGCGCAGGATGTGCTCATTGACGAAGTAGAACCAGAGAAATCCGTGCACCGGTCCCTGCGCCGGATTTCGCAGCTCTGCCAGAATGTGCCACGGCGCAGCGATCGCAAGAAACACCAGCGCGCTCGAAAACAGACGCAGCTTCAGCAAGTGCCGCAAGTTCCCCGTCAGCAGCAGGTACAGCCCGATTGCTCCCGCCGGAAACACCAGTCCGATCAGTCCCTTGGTGAGCACGTTGAGCGCGCATACCGCGGCGAGTCCCCAGCAGGTCCAGCGTGCCGGGTTCGCTTGCTCCGGCTTCTGTTGTTCCAACGACACCAGAAAAAGCCAGAACGTCAGCGTCAGCCACAGACCGACCGCCACATCCGGAATCAGAAAGCGCGTAAAAAGATACGGGCCGAGTGCGGTTGCCAGCACCAGTCCGGAATCGAATCCGCCTTCGCTGCCCAAAGCCCAGCGCCCCAACCCGTACGTGGAGAGAATCATCGCCAGCACGCCCAGCACGAGCGGAAAGCGCGTGCTCCACTCGCTGACGCCGAACAGCGTGTAGCTCGTAGCCACGCCCCAATACATCAGCGGAGCTTTTTCCAGATAGCGAATGCCGTTGACGTAGAGCGTAACCCAGTCGTGCCGCTGCAGCATTTCGCGCGCCGCCTCGGCATGCACCGTATCGGCATCGTCGAGCAAAGCGGGCCGGGAGAGTCCGGCCATGTAGATGACCGCCCACAACGCAACCAACACCAGCACGGAAATCCGCCAGTCCGAAAACAAACGATCCGAGCGGTTCGTTGTGTGGGGGGCTATTGCCGGATGGGCCGTGTCCTTAATCGTTGGCGGTTCGAGATTGGGCGCAGCGCTTGAATTCATCGCGGAATTTTTCATTATACGAGAGTGTGGGGACGGGGCTCTGCCCCGTCTCGGCCAGCGGAGCCCCGCCACCACACAACCTCAGTCCGCAGCGACCCCGCGGGAAACACGGGCGCCCGCCACTTCGCGGTAGATCTCGAGGATTCTCGATACCGAAGTAGTCCAGGAGAATCGCTGCGCTTGTTCGTATCCCCGTTGCTTCATGCGCTCGCGCAACGCCGGATCAAGCAGCACTCGCTGCAAACCTCGCCGGATCTCAAACACGTTTTCCGGATTCACCAGCAACGCCGCGTTCCCCACAACTTCCGGCAGACTCGAAGTGTTCGAAGCGACCACCGGAGTTCCGTGGGCCATGGCTTCGAGTGGAGGCAATCCAAATCCTTCGTAGAGCGACGGGAACACAAAAATCTTGGCCACGTCATAAAAAATACGCAACACTTCGATGGGCACAAAACCGAGGAAACGCACGTCGTTCTGCACGCCGCTGCGCACCACCGTGCGCCGCAGGCGCGGATGGCTCGAAAGATCGTCCCCAATGATGATGAGCTTCAGATCCGGGAACTGCTGCTCCTTCTGCAGTTCGCTCTTCAGCGCCGAAAACGCTTCGATAATGCGCACCACATTCTTGTGCGGCCGGATCGCACCCGCATACAGAATGAACGGATAGTTCACCAGATAACGCTGGGCAATCAGTTCGCGATCCGCTTCAGTGGCATGGCCGTGCAGAAAACGCTCGTCAATCGCGTTGTACACCACCTCGATGCGGTTGTCCGGAATGGCAAGCAGTTTTTCGATTTCGTTTCTGGTGAATTGTGATACCGCGATCACGCGCGCCGCTTTGCGCAACACACGCCGCGTCAGGTAAAAGTGCAGACTGCGCCGCAAACTGGAAGCGTTGCGCGATCCATACATGTGTTCCAACAGATCGTGCACGGTCAGAACATAAGGACAACCGAGGCCGCGCGGAATCCAGAACAGGTGCGGAATGTGAACCAGGTCGCACTCCAGGCGCCGCACGATTGCACGAAAAGCGAGGTTTCCTTTCAGTGTGTCATCGCCGCCAGCCAGCGCCACGGCGTGGAAGTTCGGCGGCAGCGAACCGCATTCCGCCACTTTGTCCGGCGATCCGATGAGGAAATACTTGCTCTCGCGGTCCAGGCACGCCAGCGTGCGGACCACGTTCCGGATATACGTGCCGACCCCGAATTCCGTCATGCGACGGATGTCGATGGCTACTTTCACGAATGGAATTTAAACACAGAGAGGACGGAGGAACACAGGGAATTCGCTGTCTACCATCAGACTCTGCCATCCTGAGCGCAGCAAAGGATCTGCTGTGTGCCGCAAAAAGCAGGTCCTTCGCTTCGCT
>PMBA01000447.1 GCA_003152795.1 Acidobacteriaceae bacterium
TTCGGTTCCGGCATCTGCTCCCAGAGTTGGCGAATGACGGGAGCCATTTTGTTCGAGACCCGGCCGGCGATAATCATCAGGTCCGACTGCCGCGGCGACGGCCGGAACACTTCCGCTCCGAAGCGCGCAATATCGAAGCGCGACGCCCCCATCGACATCATCTCAATCGCGCAGCAAGCCAAGCCAAACGTCATCGGCCAGATCGAATTCTTGCGGTTCCAGTTGACGACCGCGTCAAGCGTGGTCATGACGATGCCTTCAGGCACGCCATCTCCGTAGACAAGTTCCTTGACTACCTTCTTGCCGTTTTCGATGTCAACGTAGGGGCCGAAACTGAGCTCATGCGCCATGGGTTTATTTTAACCGCAGAGGACGCTGAGTGCGCGGAGGAAAGTGGTTTCGCCCTATCGATTGGGTCGCGGTGAAATATGAATCACCGGGAAAGTCGGTGGTACAGGAAAGCGGGAATATCACGTGCGCCCTGGGTCACGGCCACAATCTCAATAAGCCGGGATGTAGCACGATAGATGACGAGGTAAGCGCCCACCGGCCAGAACAGAACCGGGTAAGCGGTCAGATCCTCGCGCTTATGGCCCATGCCGGGCGTGTTGCCAATGGCGTCGAACGCCTCGAACAGCCTGCCTATCCACTGGTCGGCGGCGTCAATATTATCCTCGGCGATATAGTCCCAAATGCCATCCAGGTCGCGGTCGGCATCCTCGCTCAGAACATACTTCGCCATGCTTTGGTCTGACCTTAGGCTCTCCGGCGCTGCTCGGACTTACGCTTTAGCCGGGCGCGGGCATCCGCCGGGGAAACATGTTGGCCCTGGTCCAGCGTATCCAGACGGCGGCCAACTTCCTGATTGAACACGGCAAGCTGGAAAGAACGCGCCTGGTCATGTTCTTCCAGCAGCCGGAGCGCCTCCCTGACTACTTCGCTGGCGGAGTTGTAGCGGCCCGATTCCACCTTGGCGCTCACGAATTTCTCGAGCTCGGTGGTAAGAGAGACGTTCATGGTCACGCTCCTGATCCTCTATAACCTTAGCGTCGATGTCAAACATTGTCAATCTTTGTCATCCGCGCCTGGGCACCCCGAACGTCGAGGAGCCCCCCATTGCTTGCTCTACGGGTTCAGCACGATCTTGCCGAACATCTGGCTTTTCTCCATGTACTCGTGAGCAATGCGGATATCTTTCAGGGCGAAAGTATGGTCGATGACGGGTTTGAGGCGTCCGGCGAACACGTGGCCGAGAACTTCGTAGAGTTCGCTCATCGTGCCCATGTACGAACCGAGGAGCGAGAGTTGCCGGGAAAACAGGAACCGCAGATCCACCGCCGCGTTTGGTCCGGTTGTGGCGCCGCAAGTCACCAGCGTCCCCCCAGCTTTCAACGACTTCACACTTTCGTCCCAGGTAGCAGCGCCGACGTGCTCGACTACGACATCCACGCCTGCGAAATTGGTGATCTTGCGCACNNAGTTCGCTCATCGTGCCCATGTACGATCCCAGCAATGCCAGTTGGCGCGAGAACAGAAAGCGCAGATCGAGTTCTACTTTCGGTCCCGTGGTCGCGCCGCAGGTCACGAGCGTGCCGCCGGTCTTGAGCGACTTGACACTCTCCTGCCAGGTGGCAGGCCCCACGTGTTCGATCACGATGTCGACACCTTCGAAGTTGGTGATCTTGCGGACTTCCTGCGAAATCTTCTGCTGGTAATGGTTGATAACGAAGTCCGCGCCGAGTTCGCGGGCGCGCTCCATTTTGCGCTCGTCGCCTGCGGTCGCGATCACGCGCGCGTGGAACAGCTTCGCGATCTGGATGGCGGCGATGCCCACTCCTGAGTTCGCGCCCAGCACCAGCACGGTTTGGCCGGGGCGTATGGAGGCGCGTCCGGTGAGCATGTGCCACGCAGTGACAAACACCAGAGGAACGCTGGCGGCCTCGTTGAAATCGAGCCAGTCCGGGATGGGGATGACGTTCACCGCCGGCACCGCCATCAGTTCACAGTTGCCTCCATCGACGGCATTGCCGAACACGGTGAACTGGCGGCACTGGTTCTGCAGGCCGGCAACACACTTCGCGCAGTGATTGCAGAAATGCATGGGCGCGAGCAGCACGCGCTGTCCGGGCTTGAGGTCGGTGACATACTCGCCGACTTCGACAATTTCGCCGGCGGTGTCAGTGCCCAGGATATGGGGCAGGTTCACACCGGGCAATCCCTGGCGCACCCATATGTCGAGGTGGTTCAGAGCGCACGCACGCACCCGTATGAGGACTTGATCCTTGCGTGGCTTGGGATCGGGGACGTCTTCATAGACCAGAACTTCTGGTCCACCGAATTGATGAATGCGAACGGCCTTCATGGGGCTCCTGGAGCGTGGACAATCGGAATTTTAACCCTACAAGCTAGCACAAACCGGATTCGATCTGCGTAGGGACAGCCGCCCTCGGCTGTCCAGTCGAGCGTAGCTCGACCCTTCGCCGGCCGACGTTTGACCTTCCCCGCTCGCCGAACCATAATCATCGCTATGGACCTCTACGAGGAAATCGTCCGCTTGCGCAAAGACGGGCGCCGCGGAGCCGTGGCAACCATCGTCAACGCGCGCGGGTCAATTCCTTCGTTCAAGACCGCGAAGATGCTGGTGCGGGACGACGGCTCGATTGTCGGAACCATTGGCGGCGGCTGCGTTGAGGCCGAGGT
>PMBA01000080.1 GCA_003152795.1 Acidobacteriaceae bacterium
GACAGCCATCAGCCTCGCGACCCTCGAGTTGGACCGAGCGCTGTTCCGCGTTGCGCGCTACCGGGAGTGCCTCACGACAGTATTCGCTTGACACATGCGGTTCCTTACGAATACAAGTACCCTGTTGACCCCAAACGGGTAATGCGAGGCGGTATGTTGGATAATGAAAGCGCACGCATACGGAGCCTCGTTACTCGCCTTCTATCCATTCGACCAGCCATCTGCACTGAACGTGCAACATTAATTACGGAATCGTACAAAGAGACCGAACATCAAGCGCCCTTGGTCCGGCGGGCAAAGGCTTTACAGAAGATTCTCGAACGGATGAGCATATATATCGGTGACGGAGAACTCATAGTCGGAAACCAGGCAAGTAGGCCGCGCAGCGCCCCGATCTTTCCTGAGTTCTCTTACGACTGGATCGAAAATGAGCTGCAGACTCTGGCGACCAGACCAGCTGACTGTTTTGAGATTACCGATGAGCAGCAATTGTGCCTCAAGGAAGTCTTCGCATATTGGAAGGGACGAACGACAAAAGAACACACGCTGGCTCTCATGCCGACGGAAGTACGAGGCGCCCAGTCCAGTCTGGCTTTTCTTCTGAGCAGCATATCGTGCGGTATCGGTCATATCGCGCCTGATTACCAGAGGGTGCTCAAACATGGACTTCGGAGCATCCTCCACGATGCGCGACAAAAGCTCGCAGAAAGCGCAGTATCTGCTCCGGTAAAGATGCCGTTTTATGAGGCCATAATAATAAGTGCGGAGGCGGGTATTGCCTTTGCGCAACGCTTTCATCGGTTGGCACTTCAACTATCCGACCGGACCCGTGATGCGCAGCGGAAGGCGGAATTACTGCGGATCGCCGAGATCTGCAGTCACGTGCCGGAATATCCTGCCAGAGATCTCTACGAAGCCCTTCAATCTTTCTGGTTCGTGCATCTGATCATTCAGATCGAATCGAATGGCCACAGTATTTCGCCGGGACGATTTGACCAATATATGGCCGAATTCTACGAACGAGATTCCCAGGCAGGAATACTCACCCAAGAGCAGGCTCGTGAGCTTCTCGAATGCCTCTGGGTGAAGTTTAATGAGATTAACAAGATCAGAGACAAGATCACCTCGCAAGGGTTCGGCGGCTACCCAATGTTTCAAAACCTGGTCCTTGGCGGACAAAGGATTGATGGGGCGGACGCCACCAACGCGCTATCCTATCTGTGCCTCGACGTTGCGACGAAGTTGCGGTTGCCCCAGCCCTCGCTTTCCGTGCGATTGCATAATCATTCGCCCACGCCTTTCCAGCGTCAAGCAGTTACGCTGGCGAAGATCGGAACGGGCATGCCGTCTTTTTTCAATGATGACATTCTCCTCCCTCTCCTGGTGGAGATGGGTTGCGATCTCGACGATGCCCGGAACTACGCCCCCGTCGGGTGCATTGAGGTCCAACCTCCGGGTAAGACTCAGGGCTACTATCCGGGCGGTTTCCTCAATCTGGCAAAATGTCTGGAATTGGCTCTCAACGTCGACCATGATCCAAGCAACCAAAGTTCAGTCAGTTCTGCGTCGGACTCGTTCCAAGCAATTCTGACGCGCTTTGAAGCCCAGGTAGCCCGATTCATCCCCCTGATGGTAAAGGCCGATAACATTATCGAGCAAGTGCAAGCGCGGATTGCCCCATCCCCGTTCTTGTCGATTCTTGTTGATGATTGTTTGGCGAAAGGGGAAAGCGTGGAAGGAGGAGGCGCCCGATACAACTTTACCGCCATAAACGGGGTCGGTTTAGCCAATGTCGCAGACGCCTTGGCCGCAATCAGAAAATTGGTTTACGAGGAAAAACGGATCAGCCAGACGGAGCTGCTAAACGCATTGCGGGTGAATTTTGAAGGCAAAGAACACCTCCGCCAGTTGCTCCTCAACCGCGCGCCCAAGTATGGGAACGACGATGATTACGTGGACATGCTTGCGCGAGAGGTCTCGCAGATATTTTGTAAGGAAGTATTGAAGCACACGAATGCACGCGGCGGATCGTTTAAGCCAGGGTATCAGACGGTGTCTATGCATGCCTTGTTCGCGGGGTCCGTCGGGGCAACGCCGGATGGCCGGAAAAGAGAAATGCTGCTCGCTGATGGAGGAGTTTCGCCTGCACAGGGAAGAGATAAACATGGGCCGACGGCCGTCATCAAATCAGTGGCTAAGTTGGATCACCACCTGGCCCACAACGGGACCCTCCTCAACGTGAAATTCACCCCCTCGGCAGTTGCGGGGGACGCCGGAACGGAGAACGTTTTGGCGTTGATTCAAACCTTCTTTCAGCGGGGGGGGGCAGCACATTCAATTCAACGTCGTCAGCGCCGATACCTTGCGCGACGCGCAGGTTCATCCGGAGAACTATGCGGACCTTGTTATCAGGGTGGCAGGGTTTAGCGTTTTCTTCACCACGATCGACCGAGTGTTGCAGGAGGACATTATTGCGCGAACGGAACACCAGTGCGTTGGATGAAAGCGTGGCGTCTTAGGCGTGCAC
>PMBA01000254.1 GCA_003152795.1 Acidobacteriaceae bacterium
AGCGAGACGCTGTATTCAATCGGGATGCGCTGCGCGTCATAGGTAGTCTCCTTGATCGAGAGCAGAGCGCTGCCTGGCGATGTCTGCAGAACGCGCGCCTCCTCTTCGCCGGCAGTAACCGCGCCGATCACCTCCTCGGCCCAATGNNACGGCCACCGGCTTTTTGTTGACGAATCGAAGGCGCTTTAGGCAGTATGTCTTTTCGTCGGCCGCGAGTTTAAGAGCTTGCGAGGTTTCGGGATCGGGGTCTTCCAGTGCAAGCGCCAGAACTTTGGCGGAAGGGACCAATCCCCGCCGCCGCATCTCTTCGCTGAAGCCACGCAGTTGCTGGAAATCCCACGGCACGCGTCCTGACCCAATGATCGGACGCTTCCCTTTTGCCATGATCAGCAGGCCTTCGGAGCGAAGTTTCTGAAAGGCTTGCCGGACGGGCATCTTGCTGATGCCCAGGGTGCGGGCAACTTCGCCTTCGGAACAGAAGATCTCTCCCTCGCGAAGCGCGCCGTCTTTGATCAGGTTGCGCACACGGTCCACGATCTGTTCGTAATAAGGGACAAAACTCGCGCTGTCAATGACCAGGCCGAGAGCATCGACTTTGGGCGCGACGCGAGGTTCGAGGTGAGGAGGCATCGATCGTCGAGCGCACATGCACACGTAGTATACAACGTTTACATGTTCCCTTGAACAGGTTTTTGCGGAGGGCGTGGGCGCCCCCTTCCCGGGAGCGTCCGATCGGGAGTACACACAACACAGATAAGGGTTTACTGATAATTGCCGGCGAAATGGCGTCGCTTCCCCCCGCCGACGAGGAAAAATAACCATTGACAACATATATACATATGATGTTTTCATTTCATCCTTAGGAGCGGACGGGATCGTGGCAGCGCCCGATTCGCCCATCGGAGGCATCATGAATCGGATTCTCCCCATCAGATTGAGATCGCCGTGGCTCAACTTCATCGCCGGAGCGGCGCTCCTGGTTGCCTCGGGCTTGCAGGCTCAGGTGGAGTCGGGAAAAGTTGTCGGCACCGTTCGCGACGCTTCCGGCGCGGTCCTGGCGGATGCGGCGGTAACGGTGATAGAAACGGAGACGAACGCCGAGAGAAAAACCACGAGCAACAGCGGTGGTGAATATGTGGTCACCGAGCTGAAACCCGGAACCTACACCGTGAAGGCGGAGCGCGAGGGTTTCAAAACGGCAGTACAGACTGCATTCAAGCTCGACATCAACCAGGTTGTCCGGGTGGATTTCAGTTTAGTCGTCGGTTCAGTCCAGGAACAGGTCACGGTCACCGCCGCCGAGCCGCTGGTGGAATCGGAAACCTCGTCGATAGGACAGGTGATCGATGAAAGCCGGGTTCACCAGCTTCCGATCAACGGACGAAATTTCATGCAACTGGCGTATCTGAGCCCCGGGGTCAACAAGGGGCCTGCCAGTACCGGCAGCACGGGGAACGTGCAGCAGGGCGAGATTCCCGAGGACGAGCGCGGGAATGGATCGATCCAGGTGAATGGACTGTGGGCGACCAACAACAACTACCTCTTGAATGGATTCGACAACAACGAGCAACAGATCGGTTTCGAGCTGATTGAACCTCCCATCGATGCCATCCAGGAATTCAAGGTTCAAACCAATAACTTCGGCGCCGATATCGGCAAGGGTGGTGCGGTCATCAACGTTGTGACCAAGTCAGGCACCAACCGGTTTCACGGCAGCGCATTCGAGTTTCTACGCAACTCCTCCATGGACGCAAAGAATTATTTCGACGATCCTTCCCAGTCCATCCCGCCCTTCAAGCGCAACGAGTTTGGAGGCTCGTTCGGTGGCCCGATCATTCGAGACCGAACGTTCTTTTTTGTCGATTACCAGGGAAGGCGCATCCGCACGTCCGACACATACCTTTCTCCGGTGCCCAATCCGTCGGAGGTTGGCGGAGACTTCTCCGATCTCTTAAGCGGCTCTTCTCCCACGGTCATTGTTGACCCGGTGACGGGCAATCAGTTCATGGGGAACAACAACGCGAGTCCGAACGTAATTCCATCCTGTCCCAGCCCAACGGGCGGGGCGTGTCTGGATCCGGCGTCGCTCAATGTTGTAGCGCTTTTCCCGGCGCCGTCCCCGGGTCTGGGTAATCTGTTCCGTTACAACCCGGTCGACCGGAACAATCAGGACTCGTTTGACGTTCGCATCGATCACCAGATCACTTCAAAAAACAGTTTTTTCGGTGTTTTCAGTTATGGCAACGTCGACGATCACAAGCCCGATCCGTTTCCGGGAATTGCCGGCGGAGGCTCATTCACTGGCGACATCAACAACAAGGCGCTGATGGCGGGGCTTAGCGATGTGCATGCGTTTTCCCCGAACAAGATCAACGAACTGAAGATCGGCTACACCCGGTACGAGGTCGATGCCGTCCCCTTCTTTGAAGGACAGGCGCTGGCGACGCAGTTGGGAATTCCCGGGATCAACGATCCGAATATCCCCGTGACCGGGGGCCTGCCGAACATCCAGATCAGCGGCTTGAACGCACTGGGCAACGGCGACTGGTTCCCGGAAGTCCTGCACGAAAATAATTATCAATTGCTGGATTCGTTCACCTACATCCACGGTCATCATTCCTTCAAGATGGGAGGCGACCTGCGACGGCGCCAGCATGGTTTCTTCCAGGTTCAGAATGCTCGCGGCGATTTCTACTACACCGGACAATTCACAGCTGCCGATCCGAACAACACCGTCCCGCTCGCCGACTTTCTCATTGGTTACACACAGAGTCTTTTCCGCGACGCACAAACGGGAACCTATGGCATGCGCTGGTGGGAGTTCGGGACGTATCTGATGGACGACTACCGCGTTTCTTCAAAGCTCACGCTCAACCTCGGGGTACGGTACGACGTGTATACACCCATGGTTGAAGAGCACAATCGCCTGGCCAACTTCGACTTCAAGACCGGCCTGTTTGTCGCGCCCGGAGTCACGCCGGGCACGAGCCGCTCCGGCGATGTGGCCACCAATTGGAAAAACTTTTCTCCACGCATTGGTTTTGCGTACTCCCCGGGCAGCGACAATAAAACCGCGGTGCGCGGCGGCTACGGCATTTTTTACGACTTGCAGGCGGACCAGAACGATACCGAACTGGCATACAATCCGACGCCCGGCGTCTACGGCAGCCAGTCACTCACCGCGTCGCTGGGACCGACTCCGGTCATGATTCTCTCCCAGGGCCCGGCTCCGATTGTTTTTTCGGATATCACGAACCCCACTGGCCGCGCCAGCGCCGCCTACTTCCACAATCCCACGACCTATATCGAGGAATGGAACCTGAATATTGAGCGCCAACTCGTGAAGGACATGGTGCTCCAGGTCGGATACGTTGGTACGCGCGGTGTGCATTTGACTTACTTGCGGAACCTGAACCAGGCGACGACACCGACCTGGACAAACTTCTCCGGGCCAACCGGAAACGAAGGGCGACCCTATGTCTCCACCGTTCCCAACATCGCCGCCATCCGCACCGAAGGCCACGACATCAGCCTGATCAACCACGGCTTGCAGGTGCGTTTTGAAAAGCGGTCTTCCCATGGATGGAGCATGCTCAACAGTTACACCTACCAGCACACGATCGGTCAGGCGACTGAAAGCGAAACGCCGGGAGCCGATGTCGAACCGCAGAATACCTACAACATGCGCGCCGAGCGCGGAGACGTCGCGCCCGACTTTCGCCACCAGTTCACTTCGGCGTGGTCTTATGAACTCCCGTTTGGTCCGGGCCACCGTTACTTCAAAACCGAAGGCCCCTTGGGGTTGCTCACCGGGGGGTGGCAGTTGAACGGCATCATCTCGCTTTACTCTGGCCAGGCATTCACCCCGCAATTGTCGTACGATCCAACCAATACCGGTTCTGGAGGTCCGCGGCCCGATCGCGTGGGCAATCCTTATAACTTCACCGGTTCGCCGTGTGGCGGTTCGCAGAGCGTCAACTGCTGGTACAACCCAGCCGCCTTCGCGCTGCCCGCGATTGCTCCCGGCCAACCCGTGAATCCGGATGGTTTCTACGCGACCATGTTCGGGAACGCAGGCCGCGGCAGCCTTCGTGGACCGGCATTTTACGACACCGATTTCTCCGTCTTTAAGGACTTCAAATTCAAGGAGAGGGGCCAACTGGAACTGCGGTGCGAGATTTTCAATCTTTTTAATACGCCTCAGTTTGCGCTGCCCAATCCCCAGGTTGACACTTCCAACGCCGGGCAGATCACAAGCACGCTGCATGAGTCCCGACAGATCCAGGTGTCGGTAAATATTTCGTTCTAGGATCAGGGGGCAATCGATGTGGCGTCACGCGATTCGCCGAATGTCTGGACTGGCGATCCTCTTGCTGTTCTGTTTGCCGGCTATGGCGCAGGATTGCTCCGGTCCGGCGCTGCGTGGTTCGTTTCTGCAACCAGCGCTTGGTGACGCGTGGACATTGAAACAGTGGCGTGAAGAGTTCCACTACATGCGAGGCGCTCGACTCGATCAGATGGTCATACAGTGGACAGCCGACAGCAAGGAGAAGACGACGATCTATCCCACCAGCGTCGCCGGCTATACGCAGAACACAAAACATGACGTGGTGGAGCGGGCTCTACAGGCGGCGGATGCCAGCGGCGCTCAGGTGTACCTGGGGCTGCAGATCAATGACGACTGGTGGACAAAATACCTGACTGACAAACCATGGCTGGAGAATGAGGCCAAGGTCGCCGACATTCTGGCCGACGACCTCTGGAAGCGGTACGGCCAGCACGTATCTTTGACCGGGTGGTATCTGGGTTTCGAAGTGGATAACGTCGAAAGCACTCGGGCGGAGTGGGGTAACTTAGTTGGGTTCTACCGGACCGTGGGCCATCACCTTCACAAGCTCACGCCAGGCAAGCCCCTCGTGATTGCGCCGTTCTTCAATCCGACGGCGGGTTTCTCAGCTTCGCAGTGGCAAACCATGTGGGAGTACGTTCTGAAGCGCAGCCCCATCGACGTCCTCGCGCTGCAAGATGGCGTGGGGGCGGGGCACGCCAGGAAAGCGCAATTGCCGGAGTGGTTCAGCGCCGTCCAGAACGCGATTCAGGATTCCAGTCCCAACATGCAGTTCTGGGCCGACACGGAAACCTTCATATCGGGCTACGAACCGCGGCCAATCCGGTCCATCGTGAATGATATGTGCGCGGTCGCGCCCTATGTCAGCAGCTATCTCAGTTTCAGCTTCAATCACTACATCAGCCCGCAGCAGGTAAATCCGCTTTACTACCAGACGTATCTGGATTATCTCGCGAGCGGAAAAGTTGAGCGCGTGCCTCCGACGACGCCGGCGGGCCTGACCAGCGTGGCGCTCGACTCCCAGACCATCCAGCTAACCTGGGCCGCTTCGACCGACAACCTCGGCGTAGTCGGCTACAACGTCCTCCGCGATGAACGGCAAGTGGCCAGCGTGCGCGATGGGACGACTTCCCTTCTGGATCTGCAACTCGAGCCCGGCACCACCTACACGTATCAGGTCAGGGCGTTCGATGCCGCGGGAAATGAGTCGGAGCTAAGCAATGCGACAACGGCGACGACGCCGGAGCCGCATCTTTATCCGACCAACATTTCACGGGGCAAACCGTATTCGGCGACCATGCCTGCAAATCCCAGCTATCCCGACACGGCGGGGGGTGAGTTGACCGACGGGATATTGGGATCGACGAGCTACGCTGACGCTGCGTGGCAGGGCAGAGCCACCGCAAAGGTTTATTCGTTCACCATTGATCTCGGCGCCGTGCAGGCGATCAAGGAAGTGCGGAGCCAATGGCTCCAGGACAAGCCGTCGGGGATCTTGCTGCCGAAGCAGGTCTCCTGTTTCGTCTCTGACGACAATGTGAACTTCGCGGCGGTGGGCACGGTAAGCAAACCGCTACCGGGTGATGACACGCTCTCGCTCTGGTATACCTTGACCGACTTGACAGGCGTGAGCGGGCGCTATGTGCAGCTTCAAGTAAAACCCGGATCGAATGCGGGCTGGACGTTTATCGACGAGATCGAAGTACGCCAGTAGAACTGAAAGCGCAGAACGGGAGGCGAGAACAGTGCAAACAATGAGACTTCTCCGGTTCGCAGGAATTGGAACGATGGCCTGTTGGGCTCTCCTTTTATTACAGCCACAGACCAGCTTCGGCCAGCAGGCGAGTCCAGCAGCAACGACAACTGTGGCAGTGAGGAAGTTGCCGCCCGTTCATCTCGACGGCCAGTACTTCACTCGCGACGGCAAACGGTTCTTGCCCGTGGGAGCGCACTGGGTTCCGGCAAAGGCGGCCATGCAGTGGCCGGTGCAGTGGGACCCGAAGGACATTGAAGCCGATTTCGCGAAGATGCATGAACTCGGCTACAACATGACCCGCTTTGACATGATGTGGGCGTGGTTTGAGCCTCGTCCCGGAGACTACAACCCGGTTGCATTTCAGCAGCTCGACTACTTCGTTTCGCTCGCGCACAAATATCAGATCTATTTAAACCCCTCCCTGTTTATCGGCGGCGAGGTGGGCGAGGCCTATTGGGACGTACCCTGGCGACATGGGCGGCATCCTCACGCTGATCCTGAAATGCTGCGGCTGGAGACGAATCTTGCCGCTGAGTTTGGCCGGCACTACGCCAACGAGAGCGCGATCATCGCCTGGGACCTGACCGATGAGCCCCCGTTCTGGATTGTGCCGGCACAGACCACCGACGCCATGGCCATCAACTGGACTCGCCTGATTGCCGGCGGAATTCGGCAGTATGACAAGCTCCACCCCATCGTGGTCGGAACCAGCGGAGAAGAGGTCGGCCATGGGCCGTTCCGTCCCGACAACATTGCGAAAGAAGTGGATTTCTTCAGCGTGCATCCCTTCACGATTTATAGCTCCGATCTGTTTCCCGATCCCATGCTCTCCGAGCGCGGAACTTATGGCGCTGCCTTCGAGATTGCGTTATCGAGCGGGGCCGGACATCCAGCGATGATCCACGAAATGGGCGGCTCAACCGCACAGTATTCACCCGAGCGAGTCGCCCTTTACGATCGCTTGCAGATCTACTCAGGTTTAGCCGCGGGATCGATCGGCGTGGATCTGTGGTGCTACACCGACGCTTCACCAGAACAATTTCACAAGGCGCCGTACCTGCGGACCCCGCAGGAGACGCGTTGGGGAATGACGACTTGGGATCGCCAGGACAAGCCACTGGCTACCGAGTTCAAGAAGTTTTCAAAGATTGCCGGTCAGCTCGATCTGACCGGCGTAACGCCTGCTCCCGCCGAGGTTGCCATTTTGATCCCCGGTGAATGGGCGCGAACGCATGGAGACTTTTCCCGGTTCGGTTTAACCGGGCCCGAGGTCACGCCCTACGTTTCGACGTTCGACGGCGACGCCATGCCCGGCCAGACTCCGCCAAGCACGGGCGCCGACAACGAGTGGCTGATGAGTTCGGCCTTGAGTTCCTTCATTCTTGCGCATCGCGCGGGTCTGAAGCCGGACTTTCCGCGCGAATACGACGACTGGGCAAAGCGCCCCATGCTATTCCTGCCGTCTCCGCTGACCAGCACGGCCAGCAATATCGTGCACGTTCATTCTGACTTCTACGAGAAGGCGAGGAAGTATGTAGAGGGCGGCGGTTTTCTCTACGCATCGGTGGCCGCCGACGCTGCCATCCCCGACATGGAGACAATTTTCGGCGCGCGGCTGGTTGATACCGCGGTCGTCTCGGAAGTCACCCTGAAAATCGTCGAGCCCTTTGGTGATCTGAAAGCCGGCGACACATTCCACTACGCGGTTCCCGGCGCGAACCCGCGCGTCTGGGGTTCGTTGCTGGAGGTCAAGGGTGGAAAAGTGATTGCCGTCGACCAGGAAGGCCGGCCGGCGTTGGTCGCGAACACCGTTGGCGCAGGAAAGACGCTGCTATCGGCCTATCCGATCGAAACCTATCTGGCAAATACTCCGGCGGCATTCGAGAAAGCGGAGAGCACACATCGCATCTACGAGGCTTTCCGCAACTGGACCGGGGTCAAGCCGGCATTTCAGAGCGACCAGCCTTCGGTCGAAGTGACTTCGTTGCGCGGAGACCATCGCGGATATGCCGTAGTGGTGAATCACAGTGCGCAGGCTTGCAAGGCAACGATCTCGACATCGCTGCCGGTGAAATCGGTTCGCCAGATTGGATCTGAGAATCCAAAAGAGTTGTCTGTCGAAGGCTCCAACTGGAAGATGGACCTGGAGCCCTACGAGGCGGCCATCGTCGAGTTTAAGTAGAACCCGGCCGGGAAAGAAATGGGAATGATTGGCGCGGTTGATATCGGCGGCACAAAGATCGCGGTTGGACTGGTCGATGATGGTGGCCGTGTGCTGTCCCGCACGGAACATCCGACGGATGCGGAGCGCGGCTATGGAGAGGCGCTGGCGCGCATCGAACACGGGTTGCGCGCTATGGTGGCAGCGGCCGGCGCCGAGCTGACCGGCATTGGAATTGGAAGCACCGGCCCTGTCGATCCCTTCTCTGGGGAGTTTGGCGACGTCAATTTCTTTCCGGCATGGCGCGGGCAAAATCCCGTGAGCGACCTCGCCCGCATCTTCGGCGTGAAGGTGGCCATGGAGAACGATGCCGATGCGGCAACCCTCGCGGAGGCAACCTGGGGCGCGGGGAAAAACAAGACGCGCCTGATCTACGTGACCGTAGGAACGGGCATCGGCGCGGGAATCGTTCTGGACGGACAGCTCTATCGTGGCGTAGACGGGGCGCATCCGGAGATTGGGCATCATGTTATCGACGCCTCCGGACCTCCATGTATGTGCGGTTTTCACGGGTGTTGGGAATCCCTGGCGGCGGGTCCGGCGATGGTTTCGTGGTTAGAGAGCAAGATGCCGGAAAACTACCCGCACCGCGACCACCTGACGGCCAAGCGGATTTGTGAACTCGCGCAAGAGGGCGATGAGTTAGCCGGCCAGGCGGTCGCACGGGAAGGTCACTACCTGGGCCTTGGCTTGGCCAACCTGGTCACGCTTTTTGCACCCGATGCCATCGTGCTGGGGGGCAGCGTGATGAAGAGCGCGGTTCTTTTTCTGGAAGAGATTCGCAAGACCATTTGCCGGTGCTGCCGTTTTGTTCCATACGAAAAAACGGATCTGACGCTGGCCTCATTAGGCGAAGATGCAAACCTGATCGGCGCTGCGCGCGTTTGGCATCACCGGTTCGATCGAAAGGAAGGACACCGTGCTTGAAGATCTCGCAATTATCGAAGGCGAATATCTTCGGGACCTTCTTCATCAGCCCCAGGCTCTGGAGAACACTCTTGCCAGCCTGGACACCTCCAAGCCGCTGCAGGACATTGCAGGGCGCCTGAATAAGGGAAAATTTCAAAGAGTAGTCCTCACCGGCATGGGCTCGTCATTCCACGCCCTGCATCCGCTGAACCTGGAACTCATCAGCCACGGATTCACTGCCGTCATGGTCGAGACCTCGGAACTGGTGCACTACAAGAATCGGTTTTTCGATCCCAAGACCTTGATCATTGCCGTATCGCAATCGGGGCAAAGCGCGGAGATGGTTCGACTCGCGCAAACCAACCATAAACGCTGCACCGTGATTGCGGTGACGAACACGCCCGACAGTCCGCTGGCAAAACACGCGAATGCCGCCGTACTCACCCAGGCGGGCAATGAGTTCTCCGTGTCGTGCAAGACCTATGTGACGGCGCTCATGGCGCTGCAATGGCTGGGAGCTCTGCTGTGCGAGCGTGACCTGCGGCGAGCGCGCCGGGAGTTGAAGCACGCGTGTCCGGCCGCTGCCGCGTACCTGGCCGACTGGAAAGACTACGTTCGCACGCTGGCGGAAGTGCTCAAGAATTCCCGCCATCTGTTTCTGGTCGGTCGGGGAGCGTCTTTGGCTACGGTCGGGACGGGCGCGTTGATCGTAAAGGAGTCCGACCACTTTCACGCCGAGGGCATGAGCAGCGCCGCTTTCCGGCACGGGCCCTTTGAAATGCTGGGAAGCGAAACCTTCGTGCTGGTCTTCGCCGGCGACGCCAGGACAAGGGACTTGAACCAGCGCTTGCTCCGCGACATTCACGAGCAGGAGGGACGCGCCGAACTCGTCGATAAAGACGCGTCTCTGCCTTGCTGCCGCATTGCAGAGCACGGTCCCAGTGTTCGCCAAATCCTGGAAATCCTGCCGGTGGAGATGATCACCCTGGCGCTGGCACTACAGGCCGGACGCGAGCCCGGCCGCTTCGAACTGGCCAGCAAAGTTACAACGACAGAATAAATCGTCAAGAAAAGGACTTGTGACTATGGCACGAAACCGCTACATGGTCGGCTTGGTCTTCCTGACATTTTTCGTGATGTCGCTGTTGACCAACATCCTGGGGCCGATCGTGCCCGACATCATCACCAGCTTTGGCGTCAGCCTCACGGCGGCGGCTCTGTTGCCGTTTTCCTTTTTTATTGCCTACGGCGTGATGTCGATTCCGGCGGGCTTCTGGGTGGAACGTTTCACGGAGAAGCCGGTGATGATCGCGGCTTTCCTCGCCGGCACGGCCGGGTCCCTGAGTTTCGCTCTTTTCCCCACCTACCACGTTGCGGTCGGATCGCTGTTCGTCATGGGCGCGGGGATGGCCACGTTGCAAGTCGCCATCAACCCGCTGTTGCGGGTGGCAGGCGGTGAAGAACACTTTGCATTCAACTCCGCATTCGCTCAATTGATCTTTGGCATTGCTTCCTTTGCCAGCCCGCGCATTTACTCCTATCTCGTCGAGAACCTGGGTCAGCCGTCCGCCCGGGGCAATCTGTTGCTTGAGACTCTAGCCAAACTGACTCCGCCCGCGCTCCCCTGGGCCTCAATGTACTGGATCTTTGCGGTCTTCACGGTGTTGATGATCGTCGTGGTCGGGTTCTCTCGATTCCCTCGCGTCGAACGCACCAGCGATGAAGGAGCGGGCTCGGTTCAGATGTATGGCAGCCTGCTGCGCAAACCAATGGTGTGGGCGTTTTTCCTGTGTGTCTTTGCCTACGTAGGGTGCGAACAGGGAACCGCCGATTGGATCTCGAAATTTCTCGCTCAATATCACGGGTACGACCCACATACCACAGGGGCGACGGCGGTCTCCTGGTTCTGGGGAATGCTGACGGCTGGATGTTTCGTAGGCATGGGTCTGCTCAAGCTGTTTGACAGCCGCAGAGTGCTGATTGGATTTTCCATCGGCGCTCTGCTTTGCCTGACGGCCGCCTTATTCGGCCCCGCCCGTGTCTCCTTGATCGCGTTTCCCGCCATCGGCCTTTTTGCTTCCATCATGTGGCCGGTGCTGGTTTCACTGGCGTTGAATTCNNCTGCGCGCGGGTGTCGCTTTTCTGTACGTAACGTTTGGATGCGTTCTGAGCGTCGGCTTCTGGGCCCGGCCGATTATCACCAACGCCACCATTTTGCATCGGGACAATGCGGCCGAAGCTGGGCCCAGCCACACGGCGTGAGGTTGAAACGATGTCGCGAGAACGCTTCACCGGAGGCAGGATGCGGCAGATCCGGACCCAGGCTTTCCTGGGCGTCGGCTGCACCGTTCTCTTCCTGTTGTCCGGCGTGGGTTCCTGCGCGCAGATACTTGTTCCAGAGCCCGTTCATGGTGTGACCGTGGATGACAAGAACGACATTCGCGACCGTGTATTCCTGGCGAAGTTGCTTGACTCGCTGAGACATCTGTCGGTGAAACCAACCGCGAGGATCGTCTTCGCACCGGGCAAGAAGAGCGGATACTTCCCCGCCATCTCGTACCTGGATGCCACGCGGCAGATCAAGAGCGCGGGATACGTCTTCGGCCAGCCGGTGGATTCCTTCTACATGAAGTGCTTCACGCCGGCCGAGCACCTGAACCGATTCAAAGATTACGTGGCCACGCTGGGCCCGTTCGTGGACATCTGGGAAGTGGGAAATGAGATCAATGGCGAGTGGCTCTTCGGCAATACGAAACGCTGTTCGCCGAAAGCGTCGGTGAATTCCACCTCCCAAGCGGACGTTGTCACCAAGATGACTGAGACTTATGACTACCTGAAATCGCAGGGCAAAGTCACAGCCCTTACTCTGTACTACAACACGCCGTGTCGCAGACCTGCCGCCAACGAGATGTTTACGTGGGTGGATGCCAACGTTCCCGCCCGCATGAAGACCGGCCTCGATTACCTGCTGGTGAGTTATTACGAAGTGGACTGCCACGGGCGCAAGCCCGACTGGCAGCAGGTCTTCAGCCAGCTCGCAACCACATTTCCGAACTCGAAGTTAGGCATTTCTGAGTTTGGCTGGTCCAACAAAAGAGCTTCAAACCCGGTGATTAAAGACCTGGTGCAGCGGCATTACGCCATTCATCCCAGTGTCTCGAACTGGGTTGGCGGAGGCTTTTATTGGGAGTTTGC
>PMBA01000115.1 GCA_003152795.1 Acidobacteriaceae bacterium
TTCATTTCTTCACTACTCATGCGACGGCTCCAGAAGTTTCAAAGTCTGCGGCGCATTGACGGCGAGCAGCGGACGCGATCTCAAGTTGTGGAAGAAGTAAGCCATCCAAAGCCCGCCCATGCCCGCAACAATCGCAAAATGCACCCAGCTCAGGTGAAACGCGGGATGCGACGCGGGCTCAATGTGCCAGAAGATATCGACCATACGCATGAATATGAGCCAGGAAGCAAGCCAGACCAGGGTGCGCGCCTTGCGCTTCAGTTGGCGAGAGAGCAGGAGCGCGAACGGCACGGCAAAGTGAAACACCACCAGGAACAACCCGACCGTTTCCCATCCGCCATTCATCCGGCGGACGTACCAGGGGATCTCTTCCGGCAGGTTCCCGGCCCAGATGATAAGCCACTGCGAGAAATTGAAGTAAGCCCAAACCATGACAAACGCCAGCATGAACTTGCCGTGATCGTGGACTTCGGTATCGGTGAGGTAATCGGACATCGGCTTGCGTTTGCCAAGGATGCTCTCGATGACCACGCACAAGCAGAAAGCGGAGAGCGCTTCGCCGGCGATGAAAAGCAGTCCGTAGATGGTCGAGATCCAGCGCGCCTGCAGCGACATCACCCAGTCGATTACCGCGAACGAAATCGTCAGCGAGTAGATGACGAGTCCAATCGAACTCAGCGCGCGGAAACGCAGCGTGCTCTGGCCCGCGGTCNNAATCTTCGCATCGGTCTTCGGGTCCGCCAGCACATCGGGCCGCGCCCAGAAATAGAGCTTCGGCAGATTCAGCAAAATCGGAATGAACAGGACGATCATGAGCGGCAGCGTCATCATGCCCGATTCCAGGATGCGCCGAATCACCGTGCCCCAGGCGCCGCCGACCAGGTGGTACAGCATCAGGATGGCCATGCATCCGAGCGAGAGGCCGAGCCAGAACATGAAGCCGATGAGGTAGGCGGAATAAAAGCTGCCGGGAGCCAGAAAAGCGCCGGCAACCGAAGCAATAGCACCGACTACGCCAATCACAAGCGACCGTTGCTGCATGGTCTGNNGGCTCCCCTTCCGCGGCCGCGGTCGGCGGCGCGATTTCGGGCAGCGTGGCCCCATTTCCGATATCGCGGAACTGCGGCGGAGGCGACGGAACTTTTTGTCCTGAAGGAATTTCAGCCGAAGTTGCGTTCTGGCTCAACTGCAGGGCGCGGATGTAAGCCGCAATGCACCAGCGATCGCGCGGCGCAACCTGCGTGCCATATTCCGGCATCACGCCGAAGCCGTTGGTCATNNAATCCACCACCATCGCCGACGCGCCCGTGACAGGGCGTGCAGTTGATGTTAAAACGTTCGCGCCCGCGGGCTAGAACCTCGGCCGTCACTGGAAACGGCATGTAGTCGCCCGGATTGTTGCCGATCTTTCCGGTATAGAAATACGTGTCTTCGTGGAGATCGCCGCGTGCCACCGTGCCCTCGACTGGCAACCGAGCGGAACGATTGTCGGGGAAAAAGTCGCTCTTCGCCATGGGCCGGTAATAGGGCTGCATGTGCATGTCGATGCGGCATCCCGCGGTGACAGCGATCAACAGGAGCACGGGCAAAACTTTTCGGAGCTTGCGATCGGCGCGCATCTAGCTCGGCACCTCCGCGATCATGCGTGGAGCGAGGCCGCTGAGAAACGAGCGCGTGCCGGTGGCATCGTATTTCGGGTCGCTCGAAAACACTACCAGGAAAAACTTGTTCTCCGATGCCTTCGCGAACTCGGGCACGTTGAACACCGGGTGATATGGCATCGGCAGTCCGTTCAGAACAATCATGCCGATCGCGGAGGAAAGTCCGGCGAAAAGAATCGTCAACTCGAAGGTAACGATGATGAACGAGGGCCAGGAGTGAAACGGGCGTCCGCCGACATTGACCGGATAGGTAATTACCGCCACCCAATACTGCAGCGCATACGCCGATATCCCACCGATAAGTCCGCCAATTAAAACCACCAGAGGCACGCCGTTCTTATGAAAGCCGATCGCTTCGGCCAGGCCCTCGATAGGGAACGGACTGTAGGCATCGATCTTCTGGTAGCCCGCTTCGTGCGTCTTGTGGGCGGCGGCTACCAGTTCCTGCGCCGATTCGAATTCGGCCATCAGGCCATAAATCGGACCTTTGCCCGAAAAATCGCTCATTGCTCCACCTCCGCCCCTTCGTGTACGTGCGACTCGGGCAGCAACGTCCGCAATTCGAAGATGGAGATCATGGGCAGAATCCGCACAAACAGCCACATGGCCGTCAGGAACATACCGATGGTCCCGGCGAAAGTCATCCAGTCCCACTTAGTCGGATAGTATTGACCAAACGACGAAGTCAGGAAGTCGCGGCTCAAACTAACCACGACGATGATAAAGCGCTCTAACCACATCCCTACAAGCACCACGAACGAGATCAGCCAGAGCCATCCGGTGGAGACGCGGAACTTCTTCAGCCAGAGAACCTGTGGGATAAGAATGTTGCAGCCCAGCAACGCCATGTACGACAACCGGTACGGCCCGTGCAGTCGGTTCCAGAGCAGGAACGAATCGAACTGGCTGCCGCTGTACCAACCCATGAACGCTTCCATGCCATAGCCGTAGGCCACGATGAGTCCGGTGGCGAGCATGACCTTAGCCGCGTTCTCAAGGTGCCGCTCGGTGATGAAGTCCTTCAGCCCATAGATCGAGCGGATCGGAATCGCAAGACAAAGCACCATGGCAAAGCCGGAATAGATGGCGCCCGCCACAAAATATGGCGGAAAAATGGTGGTGTGCCAGCCCGGAACGATGCCTACCGCAAAATCGAAGCTGACGACCGTATGGACGGAGAGCACCAGCGGCGTCGCCAGTCCGGCGAGAAGCAAGTAGGCCGTTTCGTAACGATGCCAGTGGCGGGCGGACCCGCGCCATCCCATGGCGAGCAACCCGTAAATACGCTGGACCCAGACATTCTCGGTCCGGTCGCGCAGGGTGGCGAGATCGGGAATCAATCCCACAAACCAGAACACCAGCGAAATGGTGAAGTAAGTCGAAACCGCGAACACATCCCACACCAGCGGGCTGCGGAAATTCGGCCAGTAGTTCATGGTGTTCGGATACGGAAAGAGCCAGTACGCAAGCCACGGGCGCCCGGTGTGGGCGAGCGGGAAGATACCGGCGCAGGCCACGGCAAACAGCGTCATGGCTTCGGCGAAACGGTTGATGGAGTTGCGCCAGGTCTGCCGCAGCAGGCACAGAATCGCCGAAATCAACGTGCCCGCATGGCCGATACCGATCCACCAGACAAAGTTGACGATGGCGAACCCCCAGCCAACGGGGATGTTGATGCCCCAGATCCCCGTCCCTTTAATGAACAGATACCCAAGCGCCATCATCAGGACGTTCATCATCGAGAACACGATCAGGAAGCCAAAGATCCATCCCAGCGAGACGGGACGGCTCAGCACGATGTTGCTGATCTTCTCGGTGATGGTGGAGAAGGTGTGGCCCGGTGCGATCACCGGCACTCGCCTGTCTGCCACGGGTATTTGTGTGTTGGTAGCCATGCCTTACTTGCGCTCCACTTATGTCTCTAACTCGGGATTAGGATTGCGGACTTCCGCCAGATACGTCGTGCGCGGCCGCGTATTCAATTCGCCCAGCAAAGAGTAATTCCTCGCCTGCGCTTTCCACTTATTCACCTGGCTGTTCGGATCATTGAGGTTGCCGAAGACGATGGCGTTCGCCGGACACGACTGCTGGCAAGCGGTCTGCAGATCGCCTTCTTTAATGGTGGAGTCGGCGCGCTCAGCGTCGATGCGGCGCTCGCTGATGCGCTGCACGCAGTAAGTGCACTTTTCCATGACGCCGCGGCTGCGCACAGTTACGTCGGGATTGCGCATGAGCTTAAACTGTGGCGTCTCCCAGTCTGAGAAGAGTAGGAAATTAAACCGCCGCACTTTGTAAGGGCAGTTATTGGAGCAGTAACGTGTGCCGACGCAGCGGTTGTAGACCATGTCGTTCAGGCCTTC
>PMBA01000381.1 GCA_003152795.1 Acidobacteriaceae bacterium
AAAATCGGAATCGCCTGCCGCCGCGCCAGTTGGGCGGAGAAACGCGAGGAATGCTCTTCGCGGGCATTGGTGGTGAACCCGATGAGGTTGTTGACGATAACGTGGATGGTTCCGCCGACGGTGTAGCCGGCGAGGTCGGCATAATTCAGCGTCTCAGCGGTGATGCCTTGCCCGGCGAAGGCGGCGTCGCCGTGCACCAGGACGGGTAGATATTTTGCCTTGCCGCCTGCCCCGGCGCGGTCCTGCTTAGCGCGAGTGCGGCCAATCGTTACGGGATCGACGGCTTCGAGGTGGCTGGGATTCGAGGCCAGGTGGATATGAATTTTCTTGCCGCTGCGGGTAACGTACTCGCCGGTCGCGCCCATGTGATACTTNNACGTTGAGGCGCCCGCGATGACTCATGCCCATGACCAGTTCGACGGCACCGCGCTCGCCGGCCACGTCGAGAATCTCATCCATCGCCGGCAACAAAGACGTGTTGCCTTCGAGGGAGAATCGTTTGTTGCCCAGGTAGCGCTGCTGGAGCGTCAACTCAAACAAGTCGGCGCGCAAGAGCAGGTCGAGGGCGCGGTCCTGGTCGATGACGGCTGCGGCTGGTTCGGCGGCAATCTCAATGCGTTGCTGAATCCAGCGGCGGCGCTCGGGGTCGGCGATGTGCATGAACTCAACGCCGACGCTGCCGCAATAGATGCGGCGCGCTTCCCTCGCCCACTGGTTGTCGATCTGAAGGTCGGGATGCGGCTGCGGAGGGAGGAGGCCGAGAGGGTTCAGTTCGGCCTCGAGATATCCAAACTGCCGGAACAAGCCGAATACGCGTTCCCGTTCGTAATTTTCAATGATCTCGGGAGTTGCGCTCCCGGCGGTATTCCGAGTTGAAGTAGGCATAAGAGGTCTTCTATCTAGGATAACGGATGATTGGTTTCGTGGGGCCGATTCGGGCGGGAGAAATGGAGGGGTGTGTGGCGGGGCTACGCCCGCCTGGACGGGGCAGAGCCCTGTCACTACACGACGCCGATGGGCTGTGTCGGCGGTCACAGCGGGACGGGGTCGCGGCTAATATTCTTGAGCAAGAGGCATAATCCCATGACAGTTCGTCTCGACGCGGCTAAGTCCGGAACCCCCGTTGTTCTCGGCGTTCCATTCGATGCCAATTCTTCCTGGTTGCGTGGAGCGGCGGGAGCGCCGCCGATCATTCGTGTGGCCCTGCATTCGATTTCGTCGAACTCGTGGACAGAAACCGGAGTCAACCTGGGCGTCGAGGGTTCGTATTGCGACGCGGGCGATTTGAAATTTACCTTCCAGGAGCCATTCCCCGCGATTGAAACCAAGGTTGGCGAGCTGCTGGACAAGGGCCTGCGTCCGGTGTGCCTGGGCGGCGACCATTCGATTACGCTGCCGATTGTCCGCGCTTTTGGCAAGCACGTGCGGGGGCTGACCATCATTCACTTCGACGCGCATCCCGATCTCTATGACGAACTCGAAGGCAACCGGTTGTCGCACGCCTGCCCCTTTGCGCGCATTATGGAAGAGGGGGCGGCCAAACGGCTGATCCAGGTCGGCATTCGGACGATGACCGGGCATCAACGGGAGCAAGCGGAGAAATTCGGCGTCGAAGTGATCGAAATGCGCCAGCTGCCCGCGCTCGACCGGATGAAGGTCGATGGCCCCATCTACATCACGTTCGACTTGGACGCGCTGGATCCAGCTTTTGCGCCGGGAACTTCGCATCGCGAGCCGGGAGGAATATCAGTCCGGGAAGCGATTGCGCACCTGCAGGCGATCAGCGGAAAAATCGCGGGCGCCGACATCGTGGAATACAATCCCGCGCAAGACTACACCCAAATCACGGCCGCGGTTGCTGCCAAGCTGCTGAAGGAGATTATGGGAAAGATGATCCTGAACTAGCGGTGTCCCGTAAATTCGCGACATAAAACTTGACAGTGTTTACGGTTGATGACAGTGTTTACTTCCGCCACGAACTTGCGGTCCACTACACTGGACGGCTCGAGTACATTGGAGGTCAGCGGGTGATCCATGGCCAATGAGCAGGAAAAAGAAGCCGCCGGGCGCGCCGCCGCCAAGTTGGTGCGTGACGGCGAGGTGGTTGGACTGGGAACTGGCTCAACCGCCTACTTTGCGGTTGTGGCGCTGGGCGAGCGGGTGAAAGCGGGATTGAAGATGGTTGGAATTCCAACTTCCGTGCAAACCGGCGAACTGGCGCGGGCCGTCGGCATTCGGCTGACCACGCTTGACGAGCATCCCGAAATCGATATCACCATCGATGGCGCCGATGAAGTCGATCCCAAGCTGAACCTGATTAAAGGCGGCGGCGGCGCTCTGCTGCGCGAGAAGGTCATCGCCACGGCATCGAAGAAGATGGTGGTGGTCGCGGACTCCGGCAAGATTGTTTCCGTGCTCGGAAAATTTCCCTTGCCGGTCGAAGTGATTTCGTTTGCGCGAACCGTGGTTGAGAAGAAAATCGTGTCGCTCGGCGCGTCGCCCAAATTGCGCACGCAGCCCGACGGGAGCGCTTACATCACCGACAATGGCAACCAGATTCTGGATTGCAGCTTTGGAAAGATTGCAGACCCGGCGGCGCTGGCGCTGACGTTGAGCAATACGCCCGGCATTGTTGAACACGGGCTTTTCATAGGGCTAGCGAAGCTGGCGTTGGTGGGACGCGGAGATCGGGTGGAAGAGCTGCGGCCCTAGGGCGGTTTCTCGTGAAGGGTTTTTCGGCGGGTTACGGAAACAATTGCGTTCGGCGGAGACGAGGCTAACCACGGGGGCACGGAGGAACCCGGGGGAAAGAAGCGGGCGTCTTCGTCTGCTCAACCGACAATTTCCCGCAGCGCCGCCAGCAGCCTCTCCACCTCCTCCATCGTGTTGTAGTGCACCAGACCGATGCGTAGAAATCCTCCCAGTCGCTCGACGTCTAACTGTTCGGTCAGGTTAAGGGCGTAGTAGTTTCCGTCCCAGGTGAAGAAACCGCGCTCCCCCAGTTTCGTCGCCAGTTCCAGCGGGGTGTGGCCTTCGATGCGGACTACGAACGTGGCGCAACGATTGTCGAAGCGCCGTGGGTCGCTGATGCCGTAGAGCTTTAACCGGGGAATCGCGAGCAAGCCTGCGATCATTTTCTCCGTCATCGCTCGTTCGTGCTTGTGGATCGCTTGGTGCGCGGCGAGGATGGCAGCGCGGCGGGTGGCGACCGCGGACTGCGCGCGGCGGCCGAGATCTTCCCAGTAATCGACGCAGGCTTTGATTCCCGCGATGCACTCGTGGTTCAGCGTCCCCGTTTCCCAGCAGTAAGGTATGTCGTCGTGGCTGGGCCGGACTTTATATGGCCGCAACCTCGTCAGGTGCTCGCGCTTGCCGTAAAGGACGCCCATGTGCGGGCCGAAAAATTTGTACGTCGAGCAGACGAGGAAATCGCAGTCGAGGGCGCGGACGTCGATGGCACCGTGGGGAGCGTAGTGAACGGCATCGATGTAGCTGAGGGCGCCGGCTTGGCGCGCCAGTCGCACGATCTCGGCTGCGTTGTTGATCGTGCCCACGGCATTGGAGGCGTAACCGGCGGCGACCAGGCGGGTTCGACTGCCAATTTTCGCGGCGAGGTCCTGCATGTCGAGGGTGCAATCGTCCCGGTTAAAGTTCACGGTGCGGATGATGACGCCCTTTTCTTCCAGCGCTTTCCACGGCGAGAAGTTCGCGTCGTGGTCGAGCAGGGTGAGCACGATTTCGTCGCCGGGGCCGAGTTCGCGTCCGAGGGCGCGGCTCAGGGCGAAGGTCAGCGTGGTCATGTTCGCGCCGATCACGATTTCATCGGCATCGCAATTGAGAAAATCGCCCATCGCCGATCGCGCTTCCGCGATCATGCAGTCGGTGTTGCGACTGGTCTGGTAAGCGCCGCCCGTGTTGGCGTTGTTGCGCGACAGGTAATCCGCGATGGCGTCGATCACCCGTTGCGGCACCTGCGTGCCGCCGGGGCCATCCAGAAAAACGGCGGGATGCTGGTTGACACTTTGCGCGAGGGCAGGGAACTGGGCGCGCACCCAGGCGAGGTCCAGCGCGGTGGAGGACGGCGTCTGTTCAGCGATAGGCATGGGTCACATTCTAATACTCGGGCGAAATTCCTTACCATGGAAGACACAGGGCAAAGGCCTTTTCTGGCCCGGCTCATGGTTCCACCTTTTTTCGTCGTCCTGTAGAATGGGTTCAAGTGAGTGGCGTGGGGATGTCATGCTGAGGGGATTGGTGAGTCGGGGCCTATTCGTCAGGGCCGTGTGCGTGCTCTCGATCGCGCTGGTGTGCGTGATGGGGACGTTGCAGGCGACCCACTCGCACCCCGAGAACTCGACCGCATCGCACCACACCTGTTCGATTTGCGCGACCGCTCATGCCGGACTGAAGACGCAGACGGTTGCGGCCGCCCCCGTACTGGCTACGTTCGCATTGGCGAGTCCGGTAGCAGAAGTGTCGCCAATCTTCCGTCCCGCCATCACGCAGCTTATACGTCCTCCACCTGCGTTCTGATTCCTCGCCCAATCCAGTAACTATTTCCAAACGATGGCGATCTCGATTGCGTTTTGCGATCGGGCGCGCCGCAAAACCTTTATTGGAGGAATCATGCGTTCATTTCATAAAAGCTGGCTGGCGGCGGCGATGGCCGTGGCATTGGGTTTGAGTGTGGGGACTGCGAACGGGCAGTCGAGTGGAAGTTCGGGATCGATCAGCGGCACGGTGCTGGACCCTTCGGGCGCGGTAGTTGCGAATGCAACAGTCGAGATTCATCAAGCGGTCAGCGGCTATGACCGGACGACCGCTTCCGACAGCAAGGGGAACTTCAGTTTCACGAACGTGCCGTTTAACCCGTATCACATGATGGTGACGGCGGCAGGGTTCGCTCCAGGCGCGCAGGACGTGGAAATCCGGTCGGGATTGCCAGTGACTGTGAACGTCAGTCTGGCGGTGGCCGGCAGCTCCGACACGGTTACGGTTGAAGCTGCGGGGGACCTGGTGGAGAACGATCCCACGGGGCACACCGACGTTGCCAAGGATCTGTTCGACAAGATTCCTTTGGGAGGCGGGGCGTCGTCGGTGAGTTCGCTGGTCACGCTGGCGTCACCGGGAGTGGCGGCGGACTCGAATGGCATGTTTCACGGGATGGGGGACCACGCGTCGAACTCGTTTTCGGTGGATGGCCAGCCCATTACGGATCAGCAAAGCAAGATTTTTTCGAACCAGATTCCGGTCGACTCGATTGATTCTCTGGAAGTCATTTCCGGCGCGCCGCCGGCGGAATATGGGGGCAAGACGAGCCTGGTAATTGTGGCGACCACGCGCTCGGGGCAGGGCGTCACCAGTCCGCATGGCAGCATTAAGGCTTCGTACGGGTCGTTTGGCTCGTCCAACGCAGGTTTCGATCTGGCCTACGGAGGGCAGAAGTGGGGGAACTTCATCTCGGTCAACGGGCTGAATAGCGGGCGGTTCCTGGACGCGCCGGAGTTTGCGGTAATGCACGACAGGGGGAACGAAGAGAACCTGTTCGACCGGGTGGACTACCGATTGTCAAGCCGAGACTCGATTCGGCTGAATCTGGGCTTTTCCCGTTCGTGGTTTCAGACGCCGAATTCGTTCGATAACCTGCACGCGGGCGCGACTGACCCCTTCGGCAACCCTCTGAGTCCGACCGATCAACGGTCGCAGATCGAGACCTTCAACCTGGCGCCGACCTGGACGCGAGTGATCAGTACAACTACCGTCTTGAGTGTTGGGGGTTGGGTACGGCGGGATGGCTTCAACTACTATCCCAGCGGCGACCTGTTCGCGGATGTTGGTCCGCCCAACCTGCAGCAGGAGACGATCGCGCAGCATCGGACGCTGGCCAACGCCGGGTTGCGCTCCGATCTCTCCCGTGTGAAAGGTATTCACAACATTAAGGCGGGATTTACGTATCAACAGACGTTTCTCAGCGAGAATTTCAAGCTGGGCATCGTCGCACCGCTGCTCAACTCGCCTTGCCTGGATGGGAACAACAATGCAGTTGCCGGTTTCACCGATCCAGCGCAATGCGCCGCCGCGGGTCTGCAGGAGAATACGGCGGAAAACAAGAATGCGGTGGCTCCGTTCATTCCCCTGTTGGGCTGCTACGACCTGACGCGGCCGATTCCATCGTTGAACGATAAGTGCGCCGGGGCGAGCAGCGCCTTATACCCATTTCACGGCCACACGGATGTGAAAGAAACCGCTCTGTACATCCAGGACCAGATCACGAAGGGGAAGTGGTCGCTCAACCTGGGAGTGCGTGAAGATGTTTACAACGGGCTGGTCACGGCGAATCAGATCGAGCCTCGGCTTGGCGTTTCTTACAATATCAAGCGGAGCAACACCGTGCTCCGTGTTTCCTACGCGCGAACGCTGGAGAGTCCATTCAACGAGAATCTTGTGCTCGCCAGCGAAGGATGTAACTACGCTGTGATCCAGGATCTTATTCCGTGCGTGCCCGCGCCTAATACACCGGGTTATCGCAATGAATTCCACGCCGGCCTGCAGCAGGCGCTGGGGAGGTATGCTGTGGTAAGTGGGGATTACATCTGGAAATACACCCACAACGCTTACGATTTCAGCGTGCTGGGCGCGACGCCGATTACTTTTCCGATTGGATGGCACAATTCCAAGATTCCGGGATATGCGATCCGGGTGAGCGTGCCGGAGTTTCACGGAGTCTCGGCGCTGGTGGTGATGTCGAGCGTGGCGGCGCGTTTCTTCCCGCCGCAAAACAGCGGGTTGGGAACAACGGTGGGACAGAGCGGACTGCCTTTTCGAATCGATCACGACGAAAAGTTTAACCAGACAACGCACGTGCAATATCAGCCCTGGAAAGCGGGGCCGTGGTTTGGTCTCAACTGGCGTTACGACAGTGGCCTGGTAGCGGGATCGGTGCCGTTCGCAACCGGCGCGACCACTCCGGTGGATTTGACCGGGCTTAGCGGAGATCAGCAAATGCAGGCGGGGCTGTTCTGCGGGAGCCAGCGCCCCACACTTACTCAGCCGCTCACTATTTGTGCTCCGTCACAATACGGTTCGAACCTGGTGACGATACCGGCGCCGGGGACGGAGAACGACGACCACAATCCGCCGCGGATCGCGCCCCGCAACTTGTTTGATGTGGCAGTGGGCCACGACAACCTGTTCAAAGGCGAACGTTACAAGTGGAGCTTTACACTTACTGCCATCAATGTAACGAACAAACTGGCTCTGTATAACTTCCTGTCTACTTTCAGCGGGACGCATTATGTGACGCCGCGGGCGCTGACGGCCCAGGTTGGATTCCACTTCTAGAGACGCTCGGGACTTGTGTTTGTTCCACGATGGCTTCCCGGCACTCACGTGCCGGGTTTTTTCTGTGCCGCCGCCTGGCGGCTGGTGCGGCGTGGTATTCGACTTTCCTGCCGGGCCTGGAATTCGGCGGGCAAGAAATAGACAAAAAGAGTACGCGGGGGTGACAACGGTATCCGGTGCCCGGTTCATGCTGGAAGCTCTGGAGGACACCGACAATGTGGAAGCGGAGACCATTGCATGCCATCGTCGCCTGGGCTATTGCGTTTGTGGCGGTGGCCGGTTTTGTATTCGAGTCCTCTTCCCTGGGCGAGACGAATGAACGAGGGGATTATGGGGATGGGCAACCGGGACCGACGGCGGTGGCGGGAGAAAGCTGGCTCAGTCATCTGCACCGGAGTTTCGACGAGACCAGCATGGGCAAGACAGGGCGGCTGGGGCCGCCACCGGCCGCCCCTGAAGCGGAACCGGCCGGCTGGCGAATGGGGTTTGCGCCCGAGCCCGCGAATGAAGGCGTGACTCTGCATGGGTCGGACCTGTACCGCATGAATTGCCAGGGATGCCACGGGGAAGAAGGACGGGGTGCGCCCCCAGAAATCAACTCGGTGATCAACCCGGTGCGGGCGACATCGGCAGCGACCGTGATGGAGCGAATGAAGGTGGCGGGCATGGAGATCAGCCGAGCGGACGCGGGGAAACTGGCGCGGCAGTCGAAGGCTCTGCTGCTGGAGCGGTTGCATCACGGCGGGCAGGACATGCCGGCGTTTCCGCAACTGGGGGAAGCGGAGGTGAATTCGCTGGTTGCGTACCTGCGACAGCTGGCGGGGGTTCGCGGGGCGGAGGCNNATCCCTCCGCTGAATACGCTGGCGCTGCGGACAAGCCGGGCGGAGTTTATTCGGAAGGTGACGCACGGGGCGCCGGTCATGATGGGCGCGCCGCCGGAATTGTACCGGGGGAGAATGCCGGTTTTTTACTATTTGAGCGAAGAGGAGGCGGCGGACGTGTATCTATACCTGGCGCGCTACCCGCCGTACCAGTGGGCAATTCTCGATCCAGCGGTCGCCGCTTCTGCGCCGGATGAACGCGCAGGCGAGCGTGGGCGGCAGGTGATCGGCGCGTCCCTCGCAGCCAACGAGGGTTTGGCGGAAGGTCGTCCGGCGAGGACGGAAACGGACGGGAAAGCCCTGGCGGCGCTCTGGGCATTGGTTGCGATCGCGTTTCTGGGGCTTGGTCTCGGGTTTACGGTGTGGGAGATGAAGAGGCTGGCGGCTGCGAATGAAGGTCGAAGTGATGCGGCAGCAAGAGTAAGCAAAGGCGCGGGTGCGGACGATGAGGGTGAGGAGCATGGAAAGGAGCCAGTGGATTGTGAGTCGGTTGCCTGAGGAGCGGAGACACGGCAAGCGGCGTCTCTACTGCAGTTTTGCGTATTCCGCCTGGGCTTCGTGGAGGAGCGGGAGATCGGGGTCGGCGTCTTTCCAGTCGGCGAAAAAGTTCTGATAGGCGATGCGCGCTTTTGGTGTGTCGCCCTGCTTCTGAAAGACCCGGGCGAACTCCAGCTGGGTGATAACGAAGATCAGGTCGGGTCCGCTGCGGGACTTCAAGTCCATGACTTTCTGAAAATCCTGCTGCGCCTCGGCGAAACGTCCAGCACGCTCGTAGGCAATGCCTCGGACGTAGAGGACGGCGGCGTTGGCACGGCCATAAAGGGCAGCCGTGTTCAGGAAGTCGATGGCTTTGGCGGGATCGGGCTCGGTCGCTGTCCTGGCAGAGTTTAGCGGGTGCAGGGCGGAGATGGCGCGAATCAAGGGAACGGTGACGTTCACAGCCATGGTGTCGTTCGGATGGCCGCGCAGGATCTCGTCCGCCAGGGCGTTGGCTTTCTGATCCTGCCCGAGGACAGCGAAAATCGTAGCCGTATTCGTCATTACAGAAAGAGTCCGGGATAATCGAAGCGCCTGTTCGGACGCGGCGAGGCCCGCGGCGCGATTGCCGACCAGGGCCTCGGCGCCCGCGAGTCCGGCTTCGATATCGGCCCGGCCTTGCAGGTGAAGGCGATCCAACGCCTCTTCGGCCTGGCGCGAAAATTCGCGCGCCTGGCGCATTTGCCCGCGGGTGGCGGCCAAACCCGCGCGGAACCTCAGGACATTCAATGCTCCGGCTGGAGTGGTCGCGGAGCTCTGCAGTTCCTTCTCCATGTCGGCTGGTTTGCCTTCGGCCCAGTCCAGCGAAGCCAGCAGGTTGTGGTAGGTGGCGGTGTTTCCCTTGCGCTGGATCCCGGTGTTGAGGATGGCGCGCGCTTCCTCAATCCGGTTCAGCCCGGCATAGGCCCAGGCGACTTGCCCATAGGCGTTCAACATGTCGGGATCGATCTCCAGGGCGCGCTTGCCGTTTTCCAGGGCGTTGTCGAACTGGCCGAGCAGGTTGTAGATGACCGCAAGATTGTTGTAGGGAGTGGGATCGCGGGGATAGGTCTGGCGGTAGAGTTCGTAGGCGGTAATGCCTTTGTCGAGCTGGCCGCTGTCGGCGTAGTAATGGGACATGATGTAGAGCTTCTCGCGCTCGCTGGCGCGGTCGCGAAGCTCGAAGGCCTTCTGGCGGTTGTGCTCCGACAACTCGGTCTGGTCAAGGTTGTTGTAGACCGTGCCGAGACGGGCGTAGGCCATGGCAAAATTAGGATCGATTTCGATGGCGCGCTGGTAATCGGGAACGGCCATGAGGTCCTCACCCATGTTGTGCTTGGCATCGCCGAGGCTGAGCGCTTTCAGCGCGTCGAGCGATGAAGTGGTGGCCTGGGAGAGGGACATGTCGTACTTCTGAACCATGGACAACGACTCGCCCAGTTGACCGCGCAGTTTGGTGGCGGCGCCATGGAGGGCATTGAGCACATCTTCCTTGCGCTCGGCCTGTGCCTGCTGACGTCCGAGCGAATCGCCGGAAGAAACATTGGAGGCTTCGAGCGTGATGACGTACTGTCCACCGACGCTATCGATGCTGCCGTTGAGCATGGCTTTGATGCCGTCGCGCTGGCAGATTTCGCGGCCGACGTCGGCGGTGATGCGGTCGCCGGGGCTGCGGCCCATGAACTGCAGGGTCTGCCGGATCTTTGGTTCGGGAAAGACGTTCAGATAGGGGGACTGTCCGAGATCGACGGCGAGCGCTTTCTTGAGGGTGCCGTCGAAGACGGGGTCGGCCGTGGTGTTGACGAAGTCGGCAATGAGGATCGAATCTTTTTCGGTGAGGGCATGGCCGCGTTTGAGAAACACGAAGGCAATTCCGGCAGCGACCAGTGCGACGAGCAGCGCCGGGACGAGCCAGCGGGGCAGGTTTCGGGCTGGCGCGGGGAGGCTGCGGACGGATGAACTGGAAGAAGCCGCAGCGAGAATGGTGCCCGATTCGGAGTCGCGTTTGAGACGCTTCAGATCGGAGCGCACGTCGGCGGCGCTCTGGTAGCGCAGGTCGCGGTCTTTCTCAAGCAGTTTGTTGAGGATTTCCTCGAAGTGCGCAGGCAAGTCGGGATTCAGGCGAAGCGGCGGCGCCGGCGGGCGATTCAGAATTGCGTCGAAAATCACGGCGGAAGTGTCGCCGCGGAAAGGCAGGGCGCCGGTGGCCATCTCATAGAGGACGGAACCGAAGGAGAACAGGTCGGTGCGGGGGTCGAGATCCTTGCCGCGGGCTTGCTCGGGAGACATGTAGGCCACGGTGCCTACGGTGGATCCGGGGCTGGTCAGAAAGGGTTCGTCCACGGTGGCGGCGGAACCGATGGTGGCGGCGGACTGGAAGGAAGGCCCGGCGGTGCGTTTGGCCAATCCGAAATCGAGAATCTTGGCCTGGTTGCGGCTGGTCACGAAAATGTTGGCAGGCTTGATGTCGCGGTGGATGATGCCTTTGGCGTGGGCGGCGTCGAGAGCGTCGGCGATTTGGGTGCCGAGAGTGAGCAACGGATCCAGTTCCATGGGTTGGCCGTGGATTCGGTTCTTGAGGGTCTCGCCTTCCAGCAACTCCATGGCGATGAAGTGGCGTCCGCCGTCCTCGCCAACTTCGTAGATGGTGCAGATGTTGGGATGGTTCAGGGCGGAGGCGGCACGGGCTTCGCGCTGAAAACGGTCGAGCGCGAGNNCCACCTAATTGGGAGAGGACACGGTAGTGCGAGACGGTCTGGCCGATCATTGCTGGGAACACTCCTGGGAGAGAGAGTCATTCATGGTAGGCCCCAGAGTTCGGGCAAGTCAAACCTGTGGGTTCTTACGGATATACGATGGGGCGAGGCAATCGGTTCGAGGTTTGCGAGGATGTTTGCCGAGGGGTGGTTGGGACTTTCTTTTCTATAGCTTAAGAGGTGCATTCCAGCGACTGGGGGGTGAAACCGAGCCAGAAGGTCATGGCCTCTCATTACGGAAGTTTAGCTCTAAATATCCGAATGCTTTCGCGGCCGGGCGGTGCCTGTTATCAATGAGTGTTCCCTTGTTTTTGCATTTAGGAATGGCAACCCGGCTTTCCCGGGAAGGAGTTCGTCAAGAATGAAAACTCGCCCTCAATCGTGGAGGGAAATGAGCGCGGCGCCACGCTTTTTTATAGCGGTGGTGGTG
>PMBA01000241.1 GCA_003152795.1 Acidobacteriaceae bacterium
TGGTGAGAAAGCAAGCGGCGGCAATCCGATAGAAGTATCGCAGTGTCATTGGAGGTCCGCCGAACGCACTCCGGATTGTACTGCAACGATTGGTGAAACATCCCCATATCACTCTTTGACCTCATGACGTAGAAAACCGTCAAGCGTATAGTTTTCGGCGTGTCGCCAACCTTCCAGAAGCCTCAGCAGGGACGCACGGCGCGATGGGCCACGAAGAAATTCTATTTCTATCTTGTGTGCCTGATCGTTTTCCTATTCATGCTGTTTCTACGCTCAAAAGGCTGCGTGAAATAAGGCTGATTGAAGGCGGGTACTTGTAAACGGTGCCGGCGGTTCCGCAGGCCCCTTCTCGAAAAGCGCGAGAAGGGGCGCACCCCCAGCTTCTTCTCTGCCAACATCTGGTATCCGGCGTTATACCTGAGCGCTGGCGATGTTGGCCTACTCCCTACGCCCATCGGGGCTGACATCACCGGCGAGATTTGGCACCGGCTGCAACGAATAAGTCGTGTACCGATGAGAAACCTGCACCGTTGACCCTGCTTGACTCGTTTAGTGACTATAGTTAATATTATAGTCATTATGAACCAGGTTTCCATCTCCGAGTTTAAGGCCAAATGCCTGGGATTGATTGAGGAAGTGCATAAGACGCGCCAGCCGCTGCGCATTACCCGCCATGGAAAGCCCGTGGCGGAAGTGGTTCCGGCGGGGCCCGACCGGGCGCGCAAATTTGTCGGTGCGGCAGTAGGCACGGGAACGATCGTAGGCGATATTGAGGGTCCCATTATCGATTGGGAGGCAATGGAGATCTATCGGAAATGAACCTCCTCCTGGATACGCACATCTGGATCTGGAGTCAGTTGCAACCCAGGAAACTAAGCCGGCGCGTCTCCGCGGAACTTTCGAATGTCAAAAATGAACTCTGGATTTCTCCCGTAAGTATCTGGGAGGCGCTGGTTCAGATGCAGAAAGGGCGGATCCGGGTCGATTATCCTCATACTTGGATCAGGAAGTACTCGGAACAATTGCGAGAGGCGCCCTTGACCAACGAGATTGTCACCACCGCCATGGTCCTGGTGTTTCCCCACGCCGATCCAGCCGGCCGGTTTCTGGCGGGAACCGCCAAAGTTCTCGACTTAACACTCGTTACCAACGACCGCAACCTGCTGGATTCCACTGAAATTTCCACCCTATCCAATCGCTAGACACAGGATCTTCATCGGAATCGTTCCCCCCTGATTCATCACATTCAGCGGGTGATCGCCCGCACAGACATCCCCCGCGCCTTCCGCAATAATGAAATCGGATTGGCCAAGCCAGAATTGTGCCCGTCTCCAGAGACGGACCCTGATGCCGCACCAGACCATTTGCCAGCGCTCTTTGAAAACCTACATAGCACCCGAAAGCTCTCCACCTATTCCCAAATTGGGAGCGCGGCAAAGCTACTTTCCGTTAAGTCCTTATTCCGGAATACTTTGATATAAGTCCTTATTTTTCAAAGACCAAAGCAGAAAATTCCCGCCAAGCCCATGATTCTTATAGACCGGGGGGGTACCAAGTAGTAACCATCATCCCTGCTCTACCGTTTTCTTTCTTACTTCACCGTGACCTGCGTGATCTGCAGATCGGGATAAGCGTGGTTCCACTGCGCGGAAATATTCTCAAAGGTCAGCCGGAAAGGTTTGCTCTCGCCCGCAGCGAGCGGCGACAGATTGAGGTCGACGGCTTCATCGTACGGACCGCCGGTGCGTAGTACGCGGATGGGAAGTTCTTCGCGTTGCGCCGTCTGCCCGATTTCGTCCTTGAACGTGACCTGCACCACGGCGTGGATGACGGTTTTATCGCCGGTGTTGGTGATGGCGCCATCAATATAGCTGACCGTGGCGCCCACAAAATTCTGCGCGGCACTTGTCTTCAGGTCCGAGAATTTCAAATTCGCCGCATAGGCTGGAGGAGCAGCCGGCTTTTTCTGCTCGGCGCGAAAGATCAGCGCGAGGATGCCCTCCACAATGCCTACGATGACGATGCCGATAAGAATCGGACGCAGGCTGGACTGCTCCCGCTCGGTCGTGGGATTTGCGTTCGGCTGCATCAGGCCATCCATGGCCGGATTGTACTACTGGCGACTGGTTATGTGGTGGCGCAGCGGCTGGGGCGATCTGCGCTCGGCCTAGACGGGCGCGGATGTCCGCCCCTCCACGAGCGTTTCACTGACGCGCGCTGGAAGAAGTAGCCTGCGCAGGGTTCCCCGATTCGCGCGAATCGATGACGCGGTAGTTGTTGTATTCGATCGTTAGCGTGGCGCGCCCGCCAAGCCGGATGTAGCTTACCGACTCGTTGCGCCGGGGCAGCCAGAAATCCTGCACCTTGATGTACTCGTGGCGAATTTCGCTTTTCTTTGTCCAGAAGGAGGGATTCTGCGCGGGCTCGGCGTCGATGCGTGTGACCGCGAAATCGGTTGCGTCGACCCACACTTTGCCGCGATAGAGGTACTTGCTTTTCGTTTTCGGGTAGACGCTGAGCACGTATTGGCTGCCTTGATCGTAGGAATTGACGCCAGAGGAATTAACGTCCGACGACTCGAAGCCGATCAGCGCAAAGTCATAGTTGTCGCGGTTCAGCAGCGTGCGGACGTGCATTTCCGGCTCGGCGGCTTCTTTTTCGCTCTCCAGCAACCGTTTAAACACGCG
>PMBA01000168.1 GCA_003152795.1 Acidobacteriaceae bacterium
ACGACCTGCGACGCTTTTTCCCCGCGCGCTGCGCCGTAGAAACGATCCAGCACATCGTTCTCGCTTCCCCGATAACAGGGAACGTTATTCTCCCGGCACATCTTCTCAATCGCATCGTCCGAAGAGGAAATGGAAGTGGCCACCACTACCCGATCCACCAGTGTGGCGCGCTTCACTCGATCAACCACGTGCCGCAACATCGGCCGCCCTTCGATCTCCGCCAGGCTCTTGCCCGGCAACCGGCTCGATCCCATCCGCGCCTGAATGATCGCAACCACTGGTCCCTCGTTCGCCGCGCTCGTCCAATTCAGTACCTGCGGCGTGCCCTCTTCCGACGATTTCTTCGCCGCTTCCACCACCCGGATCACGTCCCGGCTTTGCTCGAGATCGACCATGGGCCCCGTGCCGCTGCCCAGAGACTCCAGGAAGTGCACCATCTCCGCAACGTACATGTCGTTCGCTTCAAAGCGATACGGGATCGTGTTCCAAGCCGTCTGCTCGGCGGAGAACCAGCGCACTTCCTGGACATTGAAATCCCAAAGCGCGGTCCCCGTCTCGCCCACAACTTTGCACGAACGCGAATACGCCCTCTGAACAAAATCCAGATGCAATTCCGCGCGCCGCCGCTCCGGAAAACTCAGGTAGATCCATGCCGAATCTTCCACGTCCACATCCAGACTGCTGAGGTGTTCCGCCCGGCAGGTCACCTCCGTGGGGCGACCCAACAGCCAGCAGATGTAATCCAGTTCGTGAGAGCCGTCGAGGATGATGCCTCCTCCCAGTTCCAGCCGCGCGCTGTAGCTTTCGCGATAGTGCTGCCAGGGGCGCCAGTCGGGAAGGTATTGCCCCGCTTCCACGTTGAGCCAGAGCACGCGCCCGATTTTTCCCGAGTCGAGCAGTTCCTTCAATATCTGCAGGCCGGGATGAAACCGCATGTTGTAGCCGATCTGAACCTTGCGGTCGTGGCGGCGCGCTTCCGCGATCAGTACCTGGATTCCACTCGATTCGTGCGAAAGAGGTTTCTCGATAAACACGTGGGCTCCAGCCTGCAGAGCGGCCAGCGCCTCCTCGACGTGGTACACCGGCGGCGTGCAGATCAGCACGATATCCGGCTTGAATTTCTGCAGTGCTTCGCGATAGTCGCCGAAAACTTCCCCGCCCAACTCTTCACGGCATTGCTTTAGCGCTTCGGGACTGGTGTCGCAAAAGCCAAGCTGATGCACCGCCAGCGCCTTGAGATTTCTTGCGTGCCGGCGGCCAATGGAGCCGCAACCGACCACCAGAGCCCTATATCCCACCCACTCGGAAATCCTCGACATCACTTATTTTGATTGCCTGGTATCGAACGCATTTGAGCGCTCGCCTTTCCCTTCAGATTTCCGATCATGCTTGCAGTCAAAGCAGGCCATAACTTTACCGAGGGCATGGATCACGTCTTCCACATCCTGCGCCGTCATCGAGTGAAACATCGGCAGGCTGATCAGCCGCTCATAACCATCTTCGGCAATTGGATACCTCGGTTCAGAGTTGAAGCGCTCGCGGTAATACGGATGTTGATGCACTGGAATGTAGTGCACGTTGACTCCAATGTTCTCCGCCCGCAGCGCTCGAAAAATCTCGGCTCTCCCCACCGCCAGCATTTCCAGTCTTAGCCGGATGGGATACAGGTGCCACGCCGGATTCACGCCCGCGCGCACCGTGGGCACGGTAACCCCCGGCAAATCCCGAAACGCCGCCGTGTACTGCGCTGCAATTTCTCGCCGCCGCGCCAGGTTCGCCGCCAGTTTCTCGAGTTGAGAGATCCCCAGCGCGCACGCAATATCCGTCAACCGGTAATTGAAGCCCAGCAGCACCATCTCGTAGAACCACTGCCCCGATTCCTGACGCTGCCGCGCTTCGCTGCTGATGCCGTGGTTGCGAAAGCGTCGCAGCGTCTCCGCCAGCCGCGTATCGTTGGTCGCGACCATGCCGCCTTCCCCGGTCGTCAGATGCTTCACCGGATGAAAGCTGAATACCGTCATGTCGGCAATGCCGCCGGCGCGTTTTCCGTGAAATTCCGCGCCCAGCGCATGCGAGGCGTCTTCAATCAGCAGAACTCGCTGGACCTGCGCCTTCGCCAGTTGACCCAGTTCATCCAGCGCTGCGGGATGTCCGGCATAATCGACCGCGATGATTGCTTTCGTGCGCGAAGTAATTTTCCTGGAAACTTCCTGAGGATCGAGGTTCAGCGTGTCCGGCGAGACGTCGGCGAACACCGGCGTCGCGCCCTGGTACAAAATGCAGTTGGCGGTCGCGCAGAAAGTCATGGGCGTGGTGATCGCCTCATCCCCTGGCCCCAGTCCAGCGGCAAATGCCGCGCCATGCAGTGCGGCCGTACCCGAACTGAAACTGACCGCGTGCCGCGCCCCAACCCAAGCGGCAAACCGTTCTTCGAACTCCGCTACCTTCGGTCCCGTAGTCAGCCAGTCCGACTTTAAGACTTCGACAACCGCCTCGATATCCGCGTCATCCAAGCACTGCCGCCCGTACGGTAACAATTTTTCCCGCACGGGCGTCCCCCCATGGATGGCAAGAGTTTCCAACTTTGAAGGCAAGGTACTCATGTCAGGCGGAGGTCGGAACGGCCTCCGTACTGGTGGCTTCCGGCGTCACCAGTTCCTCCAACTCGCGCCGCGTCAGCCAGCGCTCGTTGGTGTCGCTTGAATAGCGGAACCCTTCCGGAAGCGGTTTGGCATTGACCCAGTTTTCCGACTTCCACCAGGGATGCGCCGGCTGGATCACGAACATGTCTTCAGTCTGCAGCGTTTGCCGCGACTCGTCTTCCGAAACCAGCACTTCATGCAACTTCTCTCCCGGACGAATCCCGATGTACTCCACCTGGCATCCCGGTGCAACCGTTTCCGCCAGGTCAACCAGTCGCATGGAAGGAATTTTCGGAACAAAAATTTCGCCGCCGTGCATCTGATCGAGGCAGCGGATCACAAACCTCACGCCCTGCTCCAGCGTCAGCCAGAATCGCGTCATTCGCGGATCGGTAATCGTGATCTTCCCGTGCCGCCGCTGTTCCAGGAAGACGGGAATCACGCTCCCCCGGCTTCCCACCACGTTCCCGTAGCGGGCGCAACTGAAGCGCGTATTCCGGGCGCCCGCATAAGCATTCGCCTGCACAAACACTTTCTCGGCGCACAGCTTGGTGGCCCCATACAGATTGATCGGATTCACCGCCTTGTCCGTGCTCAGCGCCAGGATCCGCCGCACGCCTTGGTCAATGGACGCATCGATCACATTGCGTCCGCCCATGATGTTGGTCTGGATCGCTTCGAACGGGTTGTACTCGCAAGCCGGCACCTGCTTCAGCGCCGCGGCGTGCACCACCACCGTCACCCCCGCCAGCGCCCGCTTCAGTCGCTCCACGTCCCGTACGTCGCCAATGAAATACCGCATGCTGGCATGATCGAAGCCCGCCGATCTCATTTCGTGCTGTTTCAACTCATCCCGGCTGAAAACCACCAGTCGTTGCGGCTGGTAGTCGCGCAGCATGATCTCCACAAACTTCTTCCCAAACGACCCTGTTCCGCCCGTGACCAGTATCGATTCCTGCGACCAATTCACCATTCTTGTCCCTTCGAAGCTTCACCTGCCCAGGTACGCGCCGGAACGCCGCCAAGTCTTGCGGTTCCTGTATCGGAGGAATCCTCGCTTTTCGGGTAAGTTCTTGTGCTCGATAGTATAGCTGAGGAAAAGCCCGGTAGAGACGGGGTCTGCCCGGTTTTCGCCGAGACCGGGAGCCGTACATGGAATAATCGCCTTCTTACGTCTGCACAGACGCGGCATTGTGGGAGATTTTCTCTGGATCATTTCACCGGAGTAGTTTCCGCGGACTGAACCGCGCAGCTATGCGCTGAGCGGCCAGCGAGCAGCGCCGGCGAGCCAGCGAGGCGTCCTTGTCGGCCCGGCGGAAACCAGAACGGAAAACAATGTCCCCGAGCTTTAATTTTTGACCGGTTCTCACTTCAGGAATGCTAGAATCAGGCAAATTCTCCATGACAGCCTGCTGTTCTCTGCCCGGCTTGCTGTGGAACACTGGCTGGCGTGCAGACTTGTGCGTTGCGTGCGGCGCGCGGTCGTATCAAGCTGTATGGCGGCTGCCGCTGGCAGCTAAGGAGTAATAATGTCATTGGGACCGCTGGTTCCACGAAGCGACATTTCCAGGAACAACGAGGGGTTGCGCGAGTTACAACCCGGCGAGTCGGCTGAATTTCTCCGGCCGGCCGCCTCCGCACTCTATACCGCGCTGCCCTCGCAGGAATCCACTTTGCGCGAGTACATGCGCGTTCTTATCAAGCGCAAGTATATGGTGATCGCGGTTGTGGTCGGCATCTTCATGGCGGTCGCCATTGCCAGCCTGCGTCAGACTCCCGTGTACGATGCTGTGGGCCGCATTGCTGTCAACAA
>PMBA01000136.1 GCA_003152795.1 Acidobacteriaceae bacterium
CTTTTGGGAGGTGGCGTCACCTTCATCCTGGTGCTCTTCGGTTCCTGGCTGTACGAGGCTTTCATGGAGAGCTCGTCGTACCAGGCGACGCTGGGTAAGATGATTTTTGGGATGAAGGTTACCGATCTGAACGGCAACCGAATCTCGTTCGAGCGGGCGACGGGAAGGCATTTTGCGAAATGGCTTTCCGCCATGATCCTATTCATCGGCTACATCATGGTCGGTTTCACGGATCGCAAACAGGGACTGCACGATCTGCTGGCCGGGACGCTGGTGCGGCGGGGGTAGGCAGGATCAGAGCTGATCGTAGCGCCGCCGGCAAGATGCCGGCGCTACTTTTTCAGCACCGTGACCATCATGCGGTCACGGTACTAGAGGGTGCGTGAGAACTCGGCCGCCCCTCCGTGACTGGATTTTCCGCTGGCTGACAGGCGCGCCAACCTGACTCCCCGCGCGACATTCCGCAGATTCCAGGGTTCCTATACGATATTGGCTAGGGATGTTTTCGCGATGGGGCGTCTTCCGTCCCACTCGATCGCACAATACCAGCCTCAAGGATGCCTCATGTTCTGCCGCGCCCCACTCGCCTCTGCAGTCTTACTGTCCACCTTCTTCCTGCTCTCGTCTGGTGTCGGCGCTGCCCAGGTCTGCCAGCCTTCGGTCACGAAGCCGATCGTCGTGGCCTCGCCGACGCAGCGACTCGAGGCCGGCCGCAAGGCTCAACCGCCGCTCACGGATACGTATAACCCGTTCGCCTGGCCCGACACGCCTCTGGGAATCATCAAGACGGGCAACGGCTACGAGTTCTTTGGCAGCGATGGCGGGGTGCACTTACGGCAGATGTGGCAGGGCCATTGGGTCGGCAACAACAAGTCCGGATCGATTGTCACCACCGCGGGAACCCTTGACAACCCGCTCGGATCCGGCGATCCGCAGGACGTCAGCGTCTCGCCAAATCCCGCCTCCTCGCCTAACCCCAACTATCCAAGCTACGGCTACGTGGGCGGAGGCCCGATCTATCAGGTTCCGCAAGGCATGACGGGCGCGGGCAACCTGCTGGCGACCTATCACGCCGAGCTTCCCAACGATGCGCTTTATGCCGCGCTTGGCCTGGCCGCGTCCACCGATAACGGGCTGACCTGGACCGATCTTGGGGAGATCATTCGCCTCAACCAGTCTTATGCGGTGGGGTTGGATGGCTTCGAGATCGGCGACGGGCCGCTGGTGCTCTCGCCCGATAGCAAGTATTTCTATTTGTATTTTCCGGATTGGCTGGCCAACGGCACGCCTCACACCACGACTACCACCAATGTTTCCGTTGCCCGTGCATTGGCCTCCGCGGTGCTCGACGCCGCTTTTGGACCGGCGCCTCATCATGCGGTTCCCTTCGAAAAGTTCTACAAGGGCAGTTGGCATCTGCAACCCGGGATCGGCGGAGCGTCCACCGACCTCAATCCCAGCTCGGCGTATGAGGGCTATCTCGATATTCACTACAACAGCGCCATCCAGCGCTACGTGATGATCATCTCGAACGACACGGCATTTGGTTACGCCGAATCGGTCGACGGGTTGACCTGGACGGTTCCGATCGCGCTGGGCACATACGGCCCGATTGCGGCTTATCCCACGGCGGTCGGATTGGGCGATGACCCGCACATATTGGGCAAGAGTTTTTACGTTTACTTCACGCACTTGCCGACCGATGGCACCGGCTGGAAAAACGGCTCCCTGCGGCGTCTCACACTCACCTGCCCGTGATCGCGGCGATGCTCTCGCATAACTGCGCCGGCTCGTGGCAGGGTCCGGCCGCTGGCGCGAGTTACACTAGCCTCTGATGGCTCTTCCGGTATCACGTCTGCGCCGCTGGTTCGCCTTGGGCGCGGTTCTTATGATTGCCACGGTTGCGGGAATGTATTTCTACGCGCGCTGGCGCGTGCGCAAAGTCGTCCATGACATTCCCGCCAGGATCGGCCTCGATATTCAGCAGACGGCGGAGGGCTTTTCCGTTTCCAAGTCGGTGGAAGGCCGCACCCTGTTTACGGTGAGCGCTTCCAAGGCGGTTCAGTTCAAGGGGGGCGGACGGGCGGAGTTGCACAACGTTAAGATCGTCATCTACGGCAAGGACGCCGGCCGCTTCGACCAGATTACGGGGGATGATTTCGGATACGATCCCGCGTCCGGCGAGGTGAGCGCCAAGGGTACGGTGCTGATCGACCTGGAAGCGAATCCGCAGGGGATGCGGCATTCCGACCAGACGCCTCCGGCGCAAACCAAAGACCCGATTCATCTGGAAACCAACGGTCTGGTCTTCAACAAGAATACGGGAGATGCTTCCGCCACGGGGAAAGTGGTGTTTCAGACGCCGCAGGCATCGGGCTCGGCGGTGGGGATTGATTATGTGGCGAAGACGGGAACCATGAATTTGCTGTCGGCGGTCGTGATAACTGTCAACCGGCCGCAGAAGGTCCTCCTGAATGCCGATCGTGGAGTGATTTCCAAGCAACCCAGGCAGGTCGCGCTCACCGGCGTGCACATGACTCGGGAGCAGCAGCAACTTCAGTCCGACCGCGCGACATTCTTTCTGCGCGAGGACAACACGGTGGACCACATTCTTGCCGAGGGCGACGTGCGGAGCGACCTTCATGGCCGCTCGGATGCGCACGCGCGTTCCGATCGCGCCGAATTGTTTTTGACCGGTACGCGGAATCTGCTTGCGACGGCCATTCTGAGCGGCAACGTGCAGCTCGCCACCGAAGATGCGGCAAGCCGCGTCTCTACAGGAGGGCAGAGTCCGGGGGCGCAGGTCGCAGAAGCTGCCGCTGGACGGGTGACCCTCCGCTTTGCCGGACAGACTGCGGGACAGCAGAGGTTGGAGACGGTTCATGCCGAAGATGGGGTGCGGCTGGTGCAGAAGAAGAGCCAGAACGGGGCGGTGGCATCGGCGGCGTCCTCGGCAGGCGGCGCGCAGGACATCGAGATGACCGCTCCGGCCATGGATTTCATCGTGAAAGGCGGCCGTCTGCTGGAGCGCGCCGAGACCAGCGGACCGCCGCGGATCGTGATCACGCAACCGGGCGCGAACCAGAAAACGGTGGTTACGGCCGCCAGGTTTACCGCCAGATTCACGGATAAGAATCGCCTGGCCTCGCTGCATGGAGAACCGGATGCCAAGATCGTCAGCGGTAGTATTGTCGCGAGCAAAAGCGGAGTTGCGCCAGGACAGGCCGATCGAGTATCGACCAGCAGGATGCTTGACGTGGTGTTCCGGCCAGAAGGCGGCATTGCGTCGATCACGCAGACGGGTAGCGTTGCCTACGACGATGGTGCGCAAAGGGCTTGGGCGCAGCGGGGAGACTACGCGGCTGCGGATCAAATGCTGGTGCTGAGCGGATCGCCTCGGGTGGTCGACAACGGTATGACGACAACGGCCCGGACGATTCGTGTGAACCGGACGACCGGCGATGCCATTGCCGAGGGCAACGTCAAGAGCACGTACTCCGATCTGAAGGCGCAATCGGGGGGCGCCATGCTGGCCTCTTCCGACCCCATCCACGTCACCAGCGGCAGTATGACGGCGCATCGTTCTCCGGCGGTCGCGGTGTACACGGGCGACGCTCGGTTGTGGCAAAACGCGAACGTGGTGCAGGCTCCCACGCTTCAATTTGATCGCGATAAGCGATCCTTGGTAGCGCAGGGGGAGATCAGTGTGGGGACGGGGCTCCGCCCCGACCGAGCGGGGCAGAGCCCTGCTCCCAGACTAGCGCCGGTTCAACCTGTCTCGACCGTGCTGGTGCAGGCAGATAAGAGCGGGAAGGTGACACCGGTCCACATTACATCCGCGCGCCTGAACTACGACGATGCGGAGCGGAGAATCTTTCTCGATGGCGGAGTGACCGCGAAAGGGGCCGACACAACCTTGACCGCGCAGCAGATGACGGTGTTTCTGCTTCCGCAGAGCCAGTCGAAAGCAGGTTCATCGACGGGGCCGGGAACGCCGGGGCAAGTCGAGCGGATTGTGGCCGAACATGGCGTTGTGATCACCCAACCGACGCGGCATGCGACCGGCGACAAGCTCGTCTACACAACCGCCGAGGACAAGTTCGTCCTGACCGGCGGTCCGCCTAGCATTTTTGATGCCGAACGGGGCAAAATTACGGGCGATTCGTTGACTTTCTACAGACACGATGATAGGGTGCTCGTAGAAGGTAGAGAAACGTCCCCTACGGTCACTAGGACTCAAGTGGCACGATAAATGCACACGCTGGCCACCGACGAAATTGGCAAGTCCTACCGGGGCCGACGCGTAGTCAACGGAGTCAGCCTTCAGGTTCTGCAGGGCGAGGTCGTGGGCCTGCTGGGACCGAATGGCGCCGGAAAAACCACCACTTTCTATTCCATTGTAGGTCTGGTTCCTCCCGATACCGGCAGAGTGCTCTACGACGACGAAGATATCACTAGTGTTCCCATGTACTTACGGGCGCGCCAGTACGGCATCAGCTACCTCCCGCAGGAAGCCTCGGTGTTTCGAAAATTAACCGTCGAGGAGAACATCCTGGCCGTGCTGGAAGTCCAGCCGATTTCCTGGCATGAACGCCGGGAAAAGGCGGAAAAGCTGATTGACCAGCTGGGGCTGGAACATATCCGGCAGAACAAGGGGTATGCGCTGTCGGGCGGGGAGCGGCGGCGGGTGGAAATTGCCCGATCTCTCTGTATCAGCCCGACTTTCATTTTGCTCGATGAGCCGTTTTCGGGAATCGACCCAATCGCCGTTTTGGATTTGCAGAAGATCATTTCTGATCTGCGGGCTAGCGGCATTGGAATCCTGATCACGGACCATAACGTCCGCGAGACGTTGTCGGTCACGGATCGGGCATACATCATTAACGAGGGCCGGATCTTCCGCTCCGGTACGCCGGAGCAGTTGGGGAGTGACCCGGAGGTACGTCGGGTTTATTTGGGGGAAAGCTTCTCATTGGTTTGAGTTTCAGTTCTCAGTTCCCGGTTCCCAGTTCTCAGTACGAGAGGGTCTGACTGAGAACTGGGAACTGAGAACCGGGAACTGCCTCTAGTTACCAAGGCGTGGGCACATTGACCTTTCGTGTCCATACGATCTACCTCGGTGCATGAGAAGCTAAATTTTCCACACTCCCGATGTGGGGCAGTGAAGAGCAGCCGGTTGACTGAGAACTGAGAACCGAGAACTGAGAACTTTTTTAGGGAGAGATGGTGCTTCTTCAGCACAAACTGAACGTCAAATTATCCCAGCGACAGATTCTGACGCCGGGTCTGGTGCAAATGGTGTCCGTGCTCGCGCTCAACAAGCTCGAGCTCAAGGACATGATCAATGCCGAGATGGTCGAGAACCCGGTGCTGGAAGAGTTGGAAGATTCCATCCCGCTGCTCGACGATGTCGGACGCCAGGAGGAAGAACGCGACCGGCTGGCCGCCAAAGAGACCTCGGACGAGGTTGCGCCCGTCGCGGATGAAAAAAAAGATCCGTTCGAAGAGATTGATTTTGGTTCGTTCTTCCAGGATTATCTGGACCCCGGCTACCGCAGCTCGGGCGAAATGGAAGAGATCGAGAAGCCTTCATTCGAGAATTTTCTTTCGAAGCCTGGGAACTTGAGCGACCACCTGCTCTGGCAACTGGGCGCGATTTCTGTTCGCCCACCGGTCCACCAGGCGGCTGAGCTCATCATTGGGAACCTGAACGAAGAAGGGTACCTGATTGCCAGCGACGAGGAACTGCTGGGCATCGCTCCGGTTGCGCCTCCCGAGGCCGACGTCGAAGTGGCGGCCAAGATTGTTGGTGAAGCAGAGGCGCTCGGGCTTGCCGTCGCCGAGNNCTCGAAGCTTCCGTTCCCGCGCCGCAGGACCTCGCCGGAGCCGACGCCGGCCTTTCCGAGTTCACGGCGGAAGGCGCTGCAGCAGAGTCTATTGTCGAGGCGGACGTTGCGCCGGATTTTCACTCGGATCTTGACCCCAAGACGGCAGTTGAGGTTCAGTCGCCCGAAGTTTCGGCGCCCGGCGCCGCGGGTCACGGACTCGCAGGCTCGGCGGCTGCGGGAGCAGCGACCGCGCCAGCCCGGATTACGGACGTCAACTTCACGGTCGCCGATCTGCACGAAGCGCTGGAAGTTGTCCGCCAGTTTGATCCGCAGGGCATCGCCTGTCGCGACCTGCGCGAATGCCTGCTCTATCAATTGCGCTACCATCTGGAGCAGTTGCGGCTGCACAGCAACGGCAATGCTTCTACGGAACCGGTGGTGAGAGACGCGGTTGCCGTCGTCGATCAGCATTTGCGGGCGGTCACGCTGAAGCAGTTCAAGGAAATTGCGCGCGCCATCGGGCGTCCAGTCGAGGCGGTGCAGGCGGCGCTCGACTATGTCCGTACGCTCGATCCCCGGCCGGGTTTGCGCTACAACAAGGTTCCCGCGCGCCTGATTGAGCCCGATGTGGCTTTTGTGAAGCATGGCGACGAGTGGCTGGTCATCATGAATGACGAGGACCTGCCGCAGTTGCGCTTGAATCCCGCGTACAAGCGTCTGCTGACCCGCGATGGCAACGACCGCGACACGCGAAACTACGTCAAAGATCGCTACAAATCGGCCATCCAGCTGATCAAGAACATCGAACAGCGCAAGCAGACGATCACCAAGGTCTGCTACTCGATCGTGGCCCGCCAGCAGGATTTTCTGGAGCGCGGAATTGATTTCCTCAAGCCGATGATGATCAAGGAAGTGGCCGAAGAGATCGGCGTGCATCCTTCCACCGTTAGCCGTGCGGTTGCGAATAAGTATGTTCATACGCCGCAGGGTGTGTTCGAATTGCGCTATTTCTTCTCCGAGAGCGTGCAGGGGCCCGAGGGCGGCGGCACTTCGCTGCTGATTTTGAAGCGCCGCGTCAAGAAGCTGATCGAAGAAGAGGATCCCAGCCGGCCATTGACTGACGAACAGATCACCCGCATTCTGCAATCGCAGGGTATCCAGGTGACTCGCCGAACCGTCGCGAAATATAGGGAAGATATGAAGATTCCGAGCACACATCAAAGAAGAGTGAAAAAGTGAAGTCAGAAGTAAGAAGTCAAATTGAAGAAGTGGACCAATTTGTCACGACTCGTTTGCACTTTTCCAATTTGACTTCTGACTTCTGACTTTTTGCATCCCGACTCCCACCTCACTGGAGAATGCAATGAACGTGGAATATACCGCGAGGAAATACAAACTTACTCCCGGCATCCGCAAGGAAGTTGAAACCGGCCTTGATAAAATCCGCAAAATTCTAGGCGACCGATTCGAGACCAAAGTGACTCTGGCGGTTGAAAAGCGGCAGCACAAAGCCGAAATCACAATCGACCCGCCAAACGGTCCCATTGTGGGGATAGCTCAGACCACCGACATGTTGTCGGCCATCAACGAAGCTCTGGACCACCTGCAGAAGCAGGCGCTCAAACATAAGACGAAATGGCTGAGCAAGAAGCGCAAGGCGGCCAAGAAGTTTGACGGCCAGTCGTTAGAAGACAACATTGAGGCGACGCTCGGCCTGGCCGAGGGCGCTACTTTTTCCGTCCTCGTGCATAAATTTCCATCGGTTGCGCGAACCACGGAAGTCCACCTGGTACATGCCCGGGATTCGGTGGCGCTTCGTCCGATGACGCTGGAAGAAGCGATCAAAGAGGCGCACTTTCGCGACAAGGACGTTTTCGTCTTCCGCGATCCCAAGGGTAAGTTGATGGTGCTGCACCGGATGCGGGACGGCAAGATGGAATTGATTGAAGCGCCTTAGAGTAATTGCAGAGGGCAGAGGTCAGATTGCAGAGGTGAAGAACCCGGTACGCATTTGGTTTCACCTCTGCAATCTAACCTCTTACCTCTGACCTTCTTTTGCCCTTCTTCTCTCATCCCCCACTGGCTGCCTCTTGTGCCCACTGCAGGGCCTGCCACCAGGCTGTGGAGACTTCCTCGTCGGACAGTCGCAATTGCCTGGCAAGTTCGCTCGATTGAGCCCACTCCCCCGATTCCTGGTCGAGCATGAGATGGTAAAGCGGACGGAGGCTACTCTCCTGTTCGAGCAGCGCCGCCTTGGTTTCGTGCTCCACGGGCAGTTGTTCCAGCAGTGCTTCCATTTTGACCTCGAGGATAGCGTCCATGATCGAGAGCAGCCCCAACAGGAACAAGTCTGAATTTAACTGCAGCCGGTGGGAGAGGAGCTCGCAAAACCGCGCGCGGGCCAATCCCATGAGCACCAGTTCGCTGCATCGCTGTTCGGCGGCGCCCACGCTGACGACGAGGCGAACCCAACGCCGCATTTCCCGCTCGCCCAGAACCGCCATGGCATGGCGAATCGACTTGATTTCGAGGGCAAACCCAAAAATCGGGGAATTCAGGTACCGCAGCAAGCGGTAAGAAATGGAAGACTCTTGTTTGAGCAACTTTTCCAGTTCATCCATGTCGATTTCGGTTCGACAGACCATTTCGAGCAGGCGCAAATAGTGCAAGCGGCTGGCAGGCACCTCGCGGCCGACGACGATTTCGGGACGGCAGAAAAAATATCCCTGGAAATAATCGAACCCCATGTCGCGAGCCTGATGAAACTCGCCGGGCGTTTCAAGTTTCTCAGCCAGCATCTTGCATTTCGTGGAGCGAAACCGGCGTACCATCCCGGCCCGTTCCTCGGGCGTGGTCGCCCGAACATCGACCTTTATGATGTCGGCAAACTCGCAAAGCGGCAGGCGCGGATCGTTGGGTGCAAAGTCATCGAGGGCGATCATGTATCCGAACGATTTCAGCCGCTTGCAGGCGGCGATGACCCGGTCTTCCGGCTCAACCGTTTCCAGAATCTCAGCCACCGTCTGGTCGGGAGGCAGCAAGGTAATCAGATCCTTGAACAGGACCTCACGGGTGCAATTCACGAAGGCGCGGCGGTTATCACAAAGCAGGTTGATACCGAAAAGCAGGGAAGTATCCAGGGTGGAGCGAGCGGCAAGTTCGGGATCGGCGTTGAAGTAGTCTTCCACACCGTTGCGGAAAAGGAGTTCGTACCCGAACACACGCTCCATGCGGTCAAGGATCGGCTGGCGGGCAACGAAGCGCTGCCCCGGTAGCGCAATCGAGATCGGTGCCGAGGTTTTCTCGGTGGCAGAAGCGGGTTTCACTCTTTGTATATCGGCGCAGCCGAGGCAGAACTTCAGGCGAAATCGCCCGCCAGTCATCTTCCCAGAACAAGGTCTTGCGAACCACGGACTCTGCGCCCATTTCTGGATAGCCCATTTCTGTATAGAATGAGCAACATTCAATTTCATCCGGCAATTTCATCCGGAAAGAGGAGAACATTCATGCGCTGGACGCCAGGCGGAGAAAGCCAGGACATCGAAGATCGCAGAGACGACAGCGGCGGCGGCGGCTTTAACTTTGGCGGATTCCACATTGGGATAGGCGGCTTCATCATTCTGCTGGTTCTCAGCCTGGTATTTAAGCGCAACTTCCTGTCGCTGGCGGGAGTGGGTGGCGGCTCCAACCCTGCCACACAGGTGAGCCGGCAGCCGGACACGGCGCGCGACCAGAGAGAGCAGCCGCTGGTGCAGTTCGTCTCTTTCGTCCTCGACGACACCCAGAGGACCTGGACGCAAATTCTGGCGGCGCAGGGTGTGCAATACCGCCATGCCAAGCTGGTGTTGTTCCGCGACAGCATCGATTCCGCCTGCGGCATGGCGCAATCCGCGAGCGGGCCGTTCTACTGCCCCGGAGACGAGAAGGTATACATCGATCTGGGCTTTTATGACGAATTGAAGCAGCGCTTCGGGGTGCCGGGAGAGTTTGCCCAAGCCTATGTGCTCGCCCATGAGATCGGTCATCACGTCCAGAAATTGATCGGAGTCGAACAGAAAGTGCATGCCGCGCAGGAGCAGAATCCGAGAGCTGCGAACCAGCTTTCAGTTGACCTTGAACTGCAGGCGGATTGTTTTGCGGGAGTCTGGGGGCACACGACAGATGAAAGAAAGTTGCTCGACCCCGGAGAAGTGAAGGAGGGTCTGGATGCCGCGGCGGCAGTGGGCGACGACCGCTTGCAGCGCATGTCAACCGGACACGTGAATCCGGAGACGTTTACGCACGGCAGTTCGCAGCAGCGCATGGACTGGTTTCAAAAGGGCTTCAGTACCGGCGACATGAAAGAATGCAACACGTTCGCACAGTGAGGCCGCGCGCCGTGAATGGGGAGCGACGGGCGACTTGCTTGTAGGGCGGCTCGGTGGCCGGCGGGGCGTCTGGCTCTCCATCCCCAAGGATGTGCTCGCGATGCTGGCTCACTTTGGTAATGCCGGGTGTGGAAAACTAAGGCCATTCCCCCCTTGCGCAGTCGACGGTTTCATGAGTAACATCAAGATGTTCCCAATGGCCATGCTTCCAGGCTGGCCGTTTGCGCCAACAAACTCCAGGCGCCAAGATTTAGTTTGAACATCGACAGTTTAAACAACGTTCTCGAATAGCATCCAGCCGATGTGGGGTTCGGTCTGCCGGTATTCGGTGCGCAGTGACCCGTGGGTTGCTCCACACGTTGAAAGTGCCGGCCGCAAAGAAAGACGAAACAATCGGCCTGTGATCCAGGCCGGGGTACTAACATCAGAGCTTAACAAGAGAAAAATATGAATGCAGGACCCGGACATTCCTCCGCAGGTGGAGGAAGACACAAACGGCGCCGTGGACGGCGTCCGCCAAAACGAGGCGCGGGTGGCCCGATGGGCCGCGACCGCCAGGAGCATCAGGGCATCTTTACCGCTCCCATGGATCACAGCTACCGCGCCAATATGGGCATGGACAGTGGCGGTGGCAACGGCAACGGTAGCCGCGGACCGCGGCGGCCCGGCTTCTCCGCGTCCTACCCGGTCGTCGATCCCGAGCCCTTGCCCGCTCCCCGAGAAGATGCCGCTTCGCGTGTCTTTGCCTTTGTCGAGGACCTGTTCTTCCTGAGCAAGATTCAGGACACCGGCCGCAAGATGAACGTGAAGGTGGAGTTCGTGAAGAACGAGAAGGACCTCGCCGACCGTATGAAAAGTAACGGCGAAGGAAATCCTTCGCTCATTATTTTCGACTTGAACAATGCCAACGCCAAGCCTTTGACCCTCATCCCGAAACTGAAAAGCAAGCTGAAGAAGGGGACATCGATCATCGGATTCCTCTCCCACGTGCAGGGCGACCTGAAACAAAAAGCGCACGAAGTGGGCTGTGACATGGTCCTGCCGCGATCGGCATTTTCGCAGAATCTGCCGCAATTGCTGCGCCGGCATGGCGCCATCGAGGCCGAACCCGGCGCGGTCGAGTAGGATTGCAGAGGCCAGATTGCAGAGGTTAGAACCACTCGCTGCGAGCTAAGGGTTTCACCTCTGAAATCTGACCTCTGACCTCGGCATTCCCCTGATACAATTTTGCCGTGTTCCCTCACAAAACTCTAATCATGACGCTGGTTGTGGCGGCGCTGGCTTCCGCCCAGCAACAGCCTCCGGTGAAAGTGAACGTCCTGAACGTGTGCAAACCTTCGCCCGACGAGCAGAAGGAATTGACGTCGGCGCTGTCCAAGGTGCCGGGCAAGCCGGTATTCAGCAAGGATTACGAAGTGTCTCGCGGCCATTCCACCCTCGACCAGAGCACTCCCATCCCCGGCATGGCTCCTCTGCCCCCGGGCGCGGTGTCGGCGGCCGACTGGGTTCGGGTGCGGCGCGAGTTCCCCGATGCCACCCTGTTCAGCAATGTCCAATATTCATTCAGCGTGGATGCGACGAATATGGTGGAGACGCTGGTTCTGCGCGTGCGCGATCCCAAGGACCTGATGCAGATTTCGATCGAAGACAGCGCCTCCACGGTGGCTTCCGCAGCGGCGATGTTGTCTTCCAGCACGCCGGTTTCCCGCGTCAAGCTGGAGCGCTTTGGAAAAGCGTCGGTGGCGCTGGCGCGGTGCTCGGGAGGAGAAGGAACTCCGGCAACGGATCAGAGCGCGTTCGAACCGATCCTGCACGACGCCTCTTCGATTATGGAGCGCTATCGAGATGCTCTGGGCGCGCGCAAAATCGTGACCCAGGAACTGGCTCGCCTGGACGGTGGAAGTTCGACCGGAGCTCCAGCCAAGACGGGCTCCGGCAGCAAGAAGAAGTAGTGAGTGCTCCACCGGCAAGCTGAAGCGAAGATCTGCTTTTCAGAATCTATTAACTGGCACGGTTTCTCACCACTATGGACATACGCAATGTTGTGATCATAGGCTCCGGCTGCGCCGGTCACACCGCCGCGCTCTACACCGCCCGCGCCAACCTCAAGCCGCTNNGTGATCGAAGGCCATGAGCCGGGCGGACAACTGTCGATGACTACGCTGGTGGAAAACTTTCCCGGATTTCCCGATGGCATCCAGGGGCCGGAACTGATCGAGAACATGCGCAAGCAGGCGGCACGCTTCGGCGCCAACTATCGCATGGGACATCTGGTCAAAGCCGACTTGAGCAAGCATCCCATCGAGTTAAGTGTGGGCAAAGAGACCATTCAGGCCCGCACACTCATCATCGCCAGCGGAGCGTCGGCGCGCTGGCTCGGGCTGCCGAACGAGCAGGCGCTGATCGGCCACGGCGTTTCTTCCTGCGCCACGTGCGACGGCTTCTTTTTCTCGGGCAAGGAAATCGTGGTGATCGGCGGCGGCGACTCCGCCATGGAGGAAGCGACCTTTCTGACGCGCTTCGCCAGCAAGGTAACTCTGATCCATCGTCGCGAGCAGTTTCGCGCTTCGAAAATCATGCTTGACCGGGCGCGGGCGAATCCGAAGATCGCGTTTATGACCGATACCGTGGTCGATGACGTTCTTGACGTGAGCAAGAAAGAAGTCACCTCCCTGCGTCTGCGCAATCTGAAGAGCGGCGAAAGCTGGGATTTCCCGACGAGCGCAATGTTTCTGGGTATCGGCCACATTCCGAACGCGAAAATGTTCGAAGGCCAGCTCGAAACCGATGCCGATGGCTACCTGGTTACGCAGAAAAACGTCCTCACGCGCGTGCCGGGTGTGTTCGCCTGCGGCGACGTGCAGGACCGCCG
>PMBA01000328.1 GCA_003152795.1 Acidobacteriaceae bacterium
TACTCGCGGAAGTTACTACGGCGCCCGTGGTCAAGCGCGCCATCACGAACCACTCGGCGCTGAATGAAGCCTATGCTTACGGCAGCGCGTTCTCACGCGGCATGAGGATCGATTTGAATGGATTGACCATTCTCCTCATCTCGGGCACCGCCAGCATCGACGATGCGGGCCGAACGGTCCACCCCGGGGACCTGCGCGCCCAGACCCGTCGCACCTTCGACAACATCACCGCCCTGCTCGCTTCCGAAGGCGCGACCTGGCACGACATCGTGCGCACAACTTGCTATCTCCGGGATATCGAGCGCGACTATAAGGAGTTCAACGAGGAGCGGACGGCATTCTACCAGGAGCAGAAACTCGATCCTCTGCCCGCTTCGACCGGCATCCAGGTGATTCTCTGCCGCCCGGACTTACTCGTTGAAATCGAAGCCATTGCCATGTTCCGCCGTGAATCGCCCGCGCAGTAATGAGTAAGGAGTAGGCTTATGCGTCGCGTTCTGCTGTTGTTCGTCGCCATCGCAGCTGTGATCGTGCCCACGGCCTGGGCACAGCCGCCTGCGCCATGCTCTTGCGGGAGCAATCCCCCGGGCCCGCCTGCGCCACGCTCGCTGAAGCCCTACACCGGCGCGCCCGAGGACTTGCGCCCGTTTTCGAAGTTCACCACTCCCTACTTCGAGCACTATCAGAATCTCGTCGAATATAACGGCGCGGCTCGCGATGTGCCCGACCCCGACCTGAAAGACTTGCCGGAGATTCGCATCGGCTTCATCGGCCCGCTCTACAACCATCCCGACCAGGTTCGCGGTACGCGAATGTTCAACGGCACTACCCTGGCCATTGAGGAGGCGAACGCAGCCGGCGGCTACGGGGGAAAGCCGTTCAAGTTGATGGCGCACAACGACTCGGCCATCTGGGGCGCTGCCAGCAACGAGATCGTCAAGATGGTTTATGACGAAAAGGTCTGGGCCATGTTCGGTTCGATCAGCGGTGACACCACCCACATCGCGCTGCGGGTCACGCTCAAGGCCGAAACTCCCCTGATCAACAGCGCTTCCACCGACCCAACCATCCCCGAGACCATCATCCCGTGGTACTTCACAGATGTTCAGGACGACCGCGAGCAAGGCTACACATTGGCCCGCCACATTTACGCCGAACTCGGCCTGAAGCGAGTCGCGATTCTGCGCGTGAACGATCGCTACGGGCGCTTTGGGGTCGGCAAGTTCCGCGATGCCTCGCGGCGGCTCGGGCATCCAGTGGTCATTGAGCAGAAATTCAGGCCGGGCGATTCCGACTTTCGCCACCAGCTTCAGGTGATAGAAGATTCCCGAGTGGATGGGATCGTGCTCTGGACCGACGTTGGCCCCGCCGCCATGATCCTGAAGCAGATGCAGGAACTGGGCATGAAGCAGCGCGTGTTCGGCAGTCACCGTACGATCTCCGGTACCTTCGGCGACGAACTCGTCAAGCTGGCCGGACCCGCCGCGGAAGGGTTCGAGGCGGTTTTTCCATACGATCCTACCCGCACCGACCCGCGCTGGCTCGACTTCAATGCCCGCTACGTAGCCCGCTTTCACGAGAACCCGGATCACTTCGCTTCCCTGGCCTACGATGCGATGCAGATTCTGCTGGACGCAATCTGCCGCGCCGGTCTGAACAAGGGCAGGATTCGCGACGCGCTGACCGGCATCGAAAACCATAAAGGCGTCACCGGAGACATGGTCTTCGACCCGAACTCCAAAAACATCGCGCCGCTCTACCTCGCCCGCGTCCACAACGGGTCGATCGAGTACCGCCGCATCACGATGGAGAAGCCATACGCACGCGTGGGAGACACCGGCGTTCAATTCGCCGGACCGGCGCTGGCCGAGGAAAAAACGGACAGCCCGCAAATCGGCGTCTTCGGGCCGCACGCCGATGAAATCGTGCACTCCGCTGAGGTATTGAAGTTACTCCGCGAGATCAACGGCCAAAGCCAGGGCTTATCACAGCACCCCATCTCACTGCTTGGAATTCCTTCGCAGCTTTCCTGGGGAAAGGCTTCCGACGAACTCGTAAAGGCGGTCTATCAGGATCATGCGCTCGCCCTGATCGCACTTGACCGCCCTTCCAGTCACCTGGCGGAACAGATCGCAGTGAAGTCGTTCATCCCGGTAGTTGCCATCTCATCCGACCGGACGCTGACTTCGACCAACATTCCGTGGATCTTCCGGCTGCCAGAAGGCACACCGATCGCTCAAGCGCTGCGCAGCCTGGCGGAGGCTATCCACCGCGCCGGCCCTAACCGCGAAAAAATTCGTGACCTGCTGGCATCGGGCAGCGGTGTGGCCGGAGCCAGTTTTGAATCCACCGGCGAGTTGCGTTAATCGCTCCTTCATTTACCAGGCGCCAGCCGGGTTCCGCTACTTCCATTTTTCCTCGGGCTTTGTCACGTTTGAACGGAACGTGGTCTTTCAGGTCGATTACGGCATCGAGACGACCTCCGAAAATCAGCGTGTCGTGCTTGCTAGACAGCTTGGATAGCGCAACTCGCCGCATAGACGCGCAGTACCTGGCGGATGTGCTCGGCAATGATTTGATGTGGGACAGGTTGTATTGGTCCGCTGCGGATTGCCTTGTATTCCTCGGGCAGATACTGGCTGATCAGGGAAAGAGGAATTGGGCTCGCGGAAAGATTGCTGATCAGGCGGCCCAGTTCGTCTTGTACTGGAGACTCATTCCAGTAATAGCGGCAGCGATCGCTGTATCCATAGATGAGACTGCGGCGAACCTGTTCATCATCGCCTTGGTAGTACGAGCGCCAGTGAGCCGGGTTTTGCATCATGGCCGCTTCGAGTGCTTCGCGCACTTGCGAGAGCCGCCGGGAGCTGGTTTTGAACAGTTCTCCCTCTATGCTGCTCAACGCAAGCACCGCTTCTCGAAAGGCAAAGGTAAGCCATGGACCCACCTTCAAGATCGCAAAATGATCTTGAACCATTTGAGCCAGAGCCGCGGGCGATTGGTAATCGGTGGAATGAGCTTCGTAGACCACTCCGGCATGGGTTGAGAGCGCGGTCGATAGGGGACGCGCCCGGCTTGCGTCATAGTCGAGAATCGTGTCGGCTCCGAAGTCAACCCCCGGCTGGACAACGAGCGCGACCACTCTTTCCCATGCTGAAGCCAGTCCTCGTTCCTGGAATGCATGATGGAAAATTTCCAGCGTGCGATGAACATCGGCGGCTGTGGTGACGGTCGGGCCGTGGGACGTGAGGACTTCGCCGCCTGGTGCGGGAACCTCCGTTCCTATTACGTAGACGGGTCGCTGGCAATGGGGTGGCAAATCGCCCGATGCTCGTTCGGCCGCATCGCATAAGATCGCTGCCCGGGTGGCAATGGTGTGCTCGCTGAGCCCTGCGTCGCCTGCGCAGGCCATGCTCGGGTCGAGATGAATTTTCTGGTATCCCGCGAACACGCATTGCCGCACCAGTTCACAAGCTTTCTCCATTGCCGAATGGGCCGCCTCGGTTCGCCATGGGAAAGGGCCGAGGTGGTCTCCGCCAAGCAGAACTCGCTCGGGGGGAAGTCCGGCGCGCTGGGCCGCTGATTTTACAGACTGCGCGAACTGGTTGGGCGTCTGTCCCGAATACCCGCCAAATTGATTCACCTGGCTCGACGTAGACTCCACATGGAGTACTGAATTATCGTCGATGGACTGCCGTATGGCCGCATCAATTACCTGTGGATGAGCGGAGCAAACGGCATAGACGCCGCCCTTGCCGGATTGCCAATTGCGGCGCAGGACATTCTGGAAACGGGCACAGGAATCATGCGCATCCGAGGTTCCGGCCGCTGGTCGCGCGCTTCCCGAAGAATTAATGCCGCTTTGAGTCATTGCCCTGGCTCTCCATGCTGAAAAGGTGCGGTCTTCAAGATCGCCCAGCTTTCTGCGCCTGAAGCTCGACTTTTCGCTTGACAACAGGCGTCGAATGAAAGTAAACGTTACTATACGTAATATAACGCAATACGGGACGCAGTCAATCGTTCCGGGAAGAAAGACCAGTAAAGCCAGGCCGGTAGCTCACGATTTCGATTTCAGAAGGTGAAGGAGCTCTTATGCTGGAATTCCGCAGGTTCAGTCGGATTGCATTTCTTGCGTTGCTTGTCAGCTTTTCTGCCATGGCATGGGCCCAGAAGGATGCGGGAGCGATTGTCGGCCTGGTTCGGGACGAAACGGGAGCGGTTGTTGCCGCCGCCAAGGTGACCGTGACCGACACTGAACGCGGTTCGCAGGTCACTGTCTCGACGAATGGCGCGGGAGAATACGTTGCCAGTCCCCTCAGGATTGGACACTATACAGTCACCGTCGAGAAGCAGGGCTTCAAGAGAGAGATCGCGGGCCCGGTTGAAGTTAACATTCAGGACCGGGTTGCGGTGGATGTGAAGCTGCAGCCTGGAGCTGTCTCGGAAACGATCACGGTTACCGGCCAGGAGACTCAACTGGAGACCGAGACTTCGGAACTTGCCCAACTGGTTGACCAGCGCCGCATCAATGCCCTGCCATTGAATGGACGCAACTACGCGCAACTCGCACTGTTGGGCGCGGGTATCGCGCCGGCGGAACCAGGCTCACGTGTGGAGACCACCTACGGTTTTAGCGCCAACGGCGCTCGCTCGTTGCAGAATAACTTCCAGCTCGACGGCATCGACAACAATGCCAATCTTGGCGACGTGCTGAATGGTTCCGCCTATGTGATCCAACCATCGGTGGATGCGATCGCCGAATTCAAAGTTCAGACGAATTCCTATAGTGCCGAATTCGGGCGGGGCAATGGCGCCATCATGAACGCCGTGATCAAGTCTGGAAGCAACCAGTTTCACGGCGACGTCTTCGAGTTCGTGCGCAACGAAAAACTCGACGCTATCAACGCCTTCGACATTTTCGGCCAGCAGCCTTACAAGCAGAACCAGTTTGGCTTTACGCTGGGCGGACCGATCGTAAAGAACAAGCTTTTCTTTTTTGGAGACTATGAAGGCGAGCGCATCCGGCAGGGGCTGCCGCAACTGGTGAGTGTTCCGACACAGGCTGAGATCGTCAACGGGGACTTCTCGTCCACACTGCACCTCGATCAGCTCGCCCCAGCGCTCGATTCGAATGGGAACCCTACCAGCCAGACCGCACTCGACTGCTCCGGCAACAACACCTACGTGGGCGAGATCTTTAATTCGCGGCTCGCGCAGACGAACTATCCTGGGAATCCGAACGGGCTCTGTGGTGTACCGATCGGGCTGTCGGGCGGAGTGCCTACCAATATGTTCCCAACTGCAAGCTTCGACCCGCTGGCGGCGCGGTTGGCTGCGTTTTTTCCGGCTCCGAATGCGCCCCAGTTTGGCGACAATGCATTCCTTTCCGATCCGAAGCGAAGCGAAACAAATAACAAGTTCGACATTCGCCTGGACCAGACCATCAGTCAAAAAGACAATTTCTTCGTCCGCTTCAGTTATGGAGACTCCAACGACTTCCTGCCTTCGCCCTTCAGCAACGTGCTCGACGGCGGGAGCTTTCAGGATGGTTACAGCCAGAACTCCGCGCGCGGCCTGGCGGCCAGCGAAATTCACACATTTCGCTCGAATCTCGTCAATGAGTTCCGCTTCGGCTTCAATCACCTGAACTCTCATCGCTTCAACCTGAACTACAACACCGATGTATCGAAGCAACTCGATTTTCCGGGAGTTCCTTTTGGGCCGGACATTGGCGGCCTGCCTTCGATCAGCTTCAGCGATGGCACGCAGGCCATTGGCAGTTCCGGGTACTTGCCTTCCGTCGAACGGCAAAACAGCTACGTTTTTGGCGACAACCTGAGTTGGACGCGCGGGCGTCATGCCATAAAAGTCGGCGGCGAATTGCGCTTCGAACAATTCACGATCTACCAGCCGGCGTCGCCTCGTGGCAACATGGGTTTTGGCAGCGACTTTACAGATAATCCCGCCTCTCCGGGCAGCGGCGGCGAATCCATCGCCACATTTTTTCTGGGTATCCCCGATGGTGGAGAGATCACCAGCCTTCACAATGTCGATTACCATCGCCAGATTTACGCAGTCTATGCGCTCGACGACTGGAAAGTGACACCGCGCCTGACCTTGAATCTTGGCCTGCGATACGAACTCTTCAGCACGATTAAGGAAGCCAACGACCAGCAGGCGACTTTCGATTTTGCGACCCAGTCCCTGATCGCGCCCAAGGGACATAACCTGGTCCTCACCCCCACTCTCGCTACCGAGCTGCCAATTGAGAGTAACGGATCGCGCGGGCTCATCAGTCCCGATCTCAACAACTTTGCTCCCCGTATTGGCCTCGCATATCAAATCAGCACCAAGCTGGCTCTGCGAACCGGCTATGGAATTTTCTACGGAGGACAGGAAAACGGCCCGTTCTCGAATCCCAGCCCGGGATTCAATCCTCCGTTCTTTTCCTCGCAAGTGTTTAACACGAATTGCGGCGCGGCATCGGCGAGTCCTTCGCTCGACTGCTCGATTCCCAATCTCAATGTTCTTGCCAACGGCTTTCCGTTAAACTCCCTGAGCGATCCCAACACCCCGAGCCTTTATACCCTGGAACCGCACCTGGTGACTCCTTATACGCAGCAGTGGCACCTGGGATTCGAGTACCAGCTTCCGTCGGAAACTATCCTCGAAATTACCTATGGTGGCTCGCGCGGCCTGAAGCTGTTTGGGTTTTATAACGGCAACCAGGCAGTGCCTACAGCGGATTCGACCGCGGCGTATGCGCCGCGCCGGCCCGCGCATAACAATAATTGGCCAGGGGCGGCGGGTCCCTGCGATCTCGACCCTGCGGATGCGGCAAATTGCAATCCGGCGCTCGACACGGGCATCGCTACACTTCGCTCGAACACTTTTTCCAACTACAACTCTTTGCAGGCGCGTCTGGAAAAGCGCTTCACCCGCGGACTCCAGTTTGAGGCCGCCTACACCTATTCCCACGCCCTGGATAACGCTTCCAGCGCCAGTCTGGGCTCGGTGAACAACGGCGATTTCCAGGACCAGCGCTATCCCAATCAGAACTATGCCAATGCCGACTTCGACATACGCCACCGCTTCGTCTTCAGTTACGCGTATGAGTTACCTTTCGGGCGCGGAAAATACTTTGGCGGGAACGCATCCGGTATCCTGAACCGGATCATCGGAGACTGGCAGATGGCCGGCGTGGTTTCCGCCGCTACCGGAAACTACTATACCGCCACCGACATCGAACCGGTTGCCAATGCCGACTGCGCAGGCACGGTTGGTTTCTATTGCTCAAGGCCCAATCTGGTGGGTAACCCGAACGCCCATCCTTGCGTTGCGGGCACGCTCTTTAACACTTGCGCGTTCGAGCACAACCTGGTCGCGGGCACGTTCGGAAACGCCGGACGCAATATTATTGCCGGGCCCGGATATAAAACCTGGGACATGTCATTGGTGAAACAACTTCCACTCCGCGAGCAGATGCACTTCGAGTTCCGGGCGGAATTCTTCAATCTGCTCAATCATGTGAATTATCTGTTTGAGCAGTCAGGCGCAATCAGCTCGGAACCCACGGCGTTGGAACTCGATCCTAATAACATCAACACGTCGCAGAGCCCAACCCTGAGCCCGTTTGGCTACGCCCAGGCAGCGCGACCGCCGCGCCAGATTCAACTTGCTCTGAAGTTCTATTTCTGAGGAGAGTTGGCTCATCGTGTCATCGAGAGATCAAGTGACGGAAATGAACGAGAAAGTTGTGAATAACCCCCTCCTGCCTTTGCTTGGGCTCGGCGCAGAAGAGAACGAGGCGCGCGGACTGCGATACACCCCGCACGAGATCTATCAGCAACCCGAGACCTGGCGATCCACCTACGAAAGGTGCGTCCGGAAGGCGCCGGAGTTGAACCGGTTTCTGGAAAGATCCGGCGTTGGGCGTCGCGACCACTTGGAGCCAGTCGTGTTTCTGGTGGGAGCGGGCACCTCGGATTATGTGGGCCGGGCACTCACACATCTTTTCCGGGCGCGCTGGCAGTGCGAGGCCTGGGCCATTCCCAGCACCGATCTGCTCACGAACATGGAGAGCTTGATTACGCCGGGAAAAAAATATCTCTGGATCGCATTCTCACGTTCCGGCGATAGTCCGGAGGGCGTGGCGGTCCTCACGAAGGCGCTCGACACTCATCCCCAGATCCGGCATCTGGTGATTACTTGCAACGAAACGGGGAGGATGGCGCAGATTTGTTCCGCGCAGGCAGAGCGGACGCTGGCCTTGCTTCTCGACCCCGCCGTCAACGACCGCGGATTGGCCATGACGAGTTCATTTACCAATCTGGTGATCGCCGGCCAGTGCCTGGCGCACCTCGATGATCTGCCAGGGTATGGTGACTTGCTCGGTGGCATGAGTGAAGTGGGCGCCCGTTTTCTCCAGTCCGCGCCCAAATGCGCAGCCGAAATTGCGGCGATGGGATGCACCCGCGCATGCTTTGTAGGTTCCGGCGCCCTGGCGGCGGTCGCCAATGAATCGGCGCTGAAACTGCTTGAATTGACGGCTGGGAGAGTGGAGACGCTTTCCGAATCGGTACTTGGGCTTCGCCACGGGCCGATGTCGGCGGTGGATGAAAACACTCTCTTCGTTGCGTTCCTGTCGAGTAACGAAAAACGTCGCTGCTACGAGATCGATTTATTGAAAGAGGTTCGTGAGAAGCGCCTGGGTAAGGTCACGGTCGTGGTAACGCCACAACCCTATCAGGGTCTGGATGCTCTGGCCGATTTCGTTCTGCCGTTGGATGTTCCCATGGCGCTGGCGGATGAATATCGCCCCCCGGTCGATGTTATTCTGGCGCAATTGCTGGGACTGTTTCATTCGCTGAATGCGGGCTTGCAGCCGGACCGTCCGAGTCCCAATGGCGTCATTAGCCGCGTGGTTTCGCACGTCAACATTTACTAGACGTCAAACTGATTCGCGAACGGCGATCCCGGCTCCGTCGAAATCCTAGACCAAAGTGACTTCTATGCCTGCCCTTTTCAAAGCTTGGAGGTCGGCTTTCGGAATCCCGCGATCTGTAATGACATGGTGAAGCGCAGAAGGCTCGATGATGAGCGAAAGACTGCGCCGGCCGAACTTGCTGGAATCGCAGGTGGCGACGGTACGTTTTGCTATTTCCACCATCACGCGATTGACCTTCGCTTCCTGCAGGTTCGGCGTGCTAAGTCCGTAGTGGACATCGAAGCCGTCTACTCCTAGAAATAAAATATCCGCACTCAGGCGTCGCAGAGTCTCTTCCGCAATGGGGCCAACCAGCGAAAAAGAATTCTTGCGAACCGTACCCCCGGTGAGTATGACCTCCAGCGATGAGTTGGCGAGTTCGGCGGCGATATTCACGGCGTTGGTCACGATCGTCAGGTTCTGAAAATTTCGAAGAGCTCGCGCGATCTCAGTGGTCGTTGTGCCTGAATCCAAAATGACAACTTGGCCTTCCGATACCAGACGGGCGGCCGCTGCCGCCACCAGAAGCTTTTCTTTGCGGTGAAGTTTTTCCTTTTCGCGCAGCGTGGGGTCTTCGAGTGCGCCGCCCCGGCTGGGCAGCGCACCCCCGTGAGTTCGCTGAATCAGCCCTCGGACGTGGAGAATCTCGAGATCCTTGCGAATGGTAACTTGCGAGGTGCTAAACCGTTTCGCCAGATCCACGACCAGAACCCTGCCGTCATGCTGCATCATCTCCAGGATGGCGCGGCGGCGCTCCTCGTTGAGCAGGTTGTTTCCTTCAACGGCGTGCGTTTCTTTTCTGTCCGTCATTCGTCGATTTCTTTTATACCGAACGCGTTCGTTTGTCTACGGCAGATTCGGTTGCTCGCACCGGCGGCTGTTTGCGCCCTTTCGGGGACAGGAACCCTTTTACCACGCGCACACAGGTTCTCAGCGGTTCCGGCTTCCTCGTCTTCGAACTTGGCCGCTTATTGTGGCCGTACTTCCAGAAGCAGGTGTTTGTCGAACGCCACCGCGAGGCGCGCGTTGCGACCCGACACGGTCCCCAAACTGGTACCGTTGACGTAATCGACGACGCTGTACTTGCGATCTTCCAATCCGCGCAGTTCCACCGAACCTTTCCAATGCTTGGCGAAAAAGGCATAGTACAGCGTCTGGTCCTTGCGGATGACGTGCGTCTCGGGCAGGTCGAAGCCGATATCGTAAAGCTGGCCGAGATATTGGCCACGCGACAGCATCTTTTCGCGATAGATGCGCAGCCACTTCTCGAATTTCTTATCTTGCGCCGGAGTTAAATCAAACTTGCTTCTTTTCTTCACTAACGACGGAATGACGAACTGTGTTCCCACCACGCCACCCACACCTATCGTGGACGCAAAATCGTCGGCTCCGTCGCTCAATTCCACATGGTCGCCAAAGTACGGAATAGAGTCGCCCATAAGCGCTTTCAGAGTTTTCGCCTTGGAGCGCACCTGGAACGAGCTCTCGGGATCGGAGGCCACCGACATGTTGAAGTGGGGCATGGTGAAGAAGGAATACGCAGTCCCGCAAGGGCAAAACTCAACCAGCGCTCCGGGCTTCACCGCTTGCGCGGTGTCGTATATTTCGCGGAAGAAATCGGGCATGGCTTCGATGGATTCTTCCGGCCGCGCATGATGATGCGCCGGGTTATAGCAAGCCGGAGCTGCATTCATGTGCTGGCCGTCCAGCTTCAAGCCGTCAAAGCCCCAATCCACAAGAATTTTGCGCACCAGAGCCTTGTGATACTCGACCACATCGTGGTCCGCGGGACATAAGTAATAAGAATTCCACCAGGAAACCTTCCGCTTCGAACCGTCGCGATTCTCGATCGCGTAGTCGTGATCCTTGAGCAGTTCAGAGTTCGGAACTGCATTCAGCGGAGACCACCAGAGCTGGGCTCGAAAACCTTCCTGGTGGATACGATCCACCAGCGCCTTCATGTCAGCGTCCCCGTTCGGAAATTTCTTGGGATCGAGCGCCCAGTCGCCAACATTATTCTGCCAGCCATCGTCGAGCGTGACCCAGGTAAAGCCCAGGCGCTTCACGGTTGGGAGCGTGTCGTAGACCTGCTTGGGCTGAACCGCGCGGCCGTAGCCATATGCGCACCAAATCGCGCCGAAGGCATCGTCCGGTGCTGACGCCATCTGGAAGCCCTGTTTCATCATGAACCCTCGGTACTCAGCCAGCGTGCGGAAGTAGTCTCCCTGATGAACGGAGACGAACGTGCGGAAAGTGTGAAAACTCTCTCCGGATGCGAGCGAGACTACATGCCTGGATTTCACGGCGATCGTCGCGTGAGCGGAATCTGGCATCGAGACAGGAAGCGAAACCAGTTTAGGGCGTGTCTCGACATGGCCGACGGCGATTCCAACATCGCGCCGCCAGATATCGATGATCGGCGTGCCGCCGCCGTAATCGCTGGCATTCATGCCGAGAAAATTTTCCTGCTGGAAACTGGCGTGGAGAGGCAAAATCCAATTTGGCCGGTTCTCGTATGAACCGCTTTGGTAGGACCAGAAAGGCGGGGCGCTGTTTGGCGTCTGCCCGGTCGGACCATGCGGACGTCCGCTCTGAGCATTCACCCGGTACGCGTTGTTGGTCCATCCTTTAATCGCGAGTTTGCTTGTGCCCGTATTGGTGTATTGCACGTCGAAGAACGCCATCGTGGGGAAGTCATCGTATATCGTGACCGTGACCGCTTTGGTCAATGTTCCGGACTTGCCCGTCAGAATAAGCCGTTGACCAGCTCCGAAAGCATCGGCCACTCGTTCACTTTTTTGCGAGGCGAGCGGGAAGTCGGTCCATCGCTTGTCCGCGCCTGTCACGCTCTCGGAGACCGTGAATGGTCCCATCGTCGTGTCTTTACTGTCGAAACGAGCCACCACGCGGCTGCGGAGACTGTGATCGAATTCAATTCTCAGACTGGCGCTCTGGATTTCAGGATTATCGCTGGGCGCTTCAGCAGCGATGGCGCAGAAAACGAAGGAAAGCGTGATGGCTAGAGAGCCGAGAATCGCCCGCAGGTTAAGAGTCATTTCCATCTCCAATGTCAGGTGCCGCTAAAACGAGAACGACAGCGAACTCATGGCAACAGTCGCAGCGCGTTTTCGCGATACACACTGCGTAACACTTCGTCCGGAAGAAACAGGCCATGGATGTTCCATCGTCCCTGGCGCGAGGCGTGCGACGGATACTCGAAATACTCGTCCCGAGTTTCCAGGAAGCGGAAATAAAGGCGGTACATGCTCACCTCGGGAATCAGGTCGCTTCCAAATAGGATGCGGTCGCTGTGCTTCAGGAAAAACTCGCGGGCCGTGTAGGGCTGCCGCCCCAACTCGGCGCAGCGCGCGGCGATATCCACCTGGAGATTCGGATTCGCATCCAGCAAACGACTGACGTACGAGAGATCTTCCGGATGCTCGGCGACGTGGGCTCCGACGAACGTCGTTTTGGGGTGGCGAGGAAAGACGCGATCGCGCTGCGCCAGAAGTTCCGCCTTGCTGAAGTGTGCGCCGTAATAGCTCCACTCGGGATGCGCCGCCAGTTCTTCGTAGCGCTCGTTTTGGTTGTCAATGGGGAGGAAGAAGGCATCCGGATCGGCAATGTGAAACATGATGGGGACATTCAATTCGGCGGCCTTGTCAAACAGTGGGGCGAGCCGCTCATCGTCGATTCGCAATAGACTTCCATCTTTATCGCGAATGGTGGTGCCCAGATCCTTCCACAACTTCAAACCACAGGCGCCGTGTTCGACGATTTGTTCCAGCCGATCCACCGTGCGCCGGAAAAAATCGGGNNCGCGGCTTCGCCGGTGCGCATGGTGATGTTGACCACGCGCTCCAGCTCGCATTCATCCATGATGCGCAAAACGTTGGCTGGCTCTTGCGCGTCGAGATGATTGTGATAGTCGATGGCTGGAAACTTTGGGCGTTGAACTTCGTGCGCCGCAGTGACCAGCATGGAGCGCGGCTGGAAATCGCTGAGGCGTAAGCTCACTTCCACCTTGGCTGAGACCATGGCGACGAACGGATCTTGTGGCGGCATAGCGGTCATGCGGGTCTCCTCGTGGTTGCGTATCCAGCGGGACGTGGCGCCTCCAGATAAGACAACGCGCCTGCGATAATGCCGGAATCGCCACCGTAGAGCAAACCGCCCAATCCGGCCGCGGCCAGCAGCAGGCGGTTGTAGAATGCCAGCTTGCTATCGAGCGGCGAAGGGCTGGATCCAGCTAAAAAATCTCCGGTGGGAATCTTTCGTTTTGTTATATACAATGTTTCTCTAGCTTTCGTACTGCTTCATTTATGACCAAAATTGTAATACATCCTGGCCCCTGGCGAAAGGGCAGTATTTCGCGCCGAAGTCCCTGGCGGCGACGCGGGCTCGGATTCTTAGTATCTCTGACGATGATTGCCGGCTCGGCTTATTGCTGGGGTCAATCCTCGCTGCTTTACGGAGTCGATCCAGGCAAGGCACGGGCCAGCATCCGAGGAACTCAACTTTCCCTCGAAAACGACATGCTCGCGCTCCGGTGGTCGGTGGCGAACGGTGTCATTGCCGGATCCGAACTGCTCATTCGTTCCCCTGAAAAGAGTATTCCCCTGTCGCGAGACATTTTTGTCCTCACACTCAAGGATGGGAGAGTTCTTCGATCCTCGACGATGAAGATTGAAGATGCTCCGCGCGTTGAGGCGTTAAGTGTCGACCGCGGCGCGACGCGTTCTGCGCAGCACTTCCCGGGCCAGCAACTGGTGGTGCGTTTCGAAGACCCGGTGGAGCAACTGTCAGTCACCTGGCGGGCGCTCTTGCGGAATGGTTCCAACTATGCGCGGCAGGAGCTGTCGTTTCACGCCCTCGACCGCGACTCGCCGATTCGTGAGATTGAACTCTTCGATTTCAAGGCGCCTGCGGCGCGCGTCGCCGGTACGGTCAAAGGTTCTCCGGTGACCATCGACGATGCGTTCTTCGGCTTTGAACATCCGCTCTCCGCCTGTGAGGTAAAAGAACAACAGGTGCGGTGTTCGATCGCCCGCGAATTGCCCTTGAGGGCCGGTCAGACGGTCACTTACTCATCGGTCATCGGAGTATCTCCAGCGGGCCAAATGCGGCGCGGGTTCTTGAACTACGTTGAACGCGAGCGAGCCCGCCCGTATCGTCCCTTTCTTCACTACAACTCGTGGTATGACATAGGTTTCAATAACTCCTACGATCAGGCGGCCGCACTCGACGTCATTCACTCCTTTGGCAGCGAGTTGGTGGAAAAGCGCGGAGTCCGGTTGGATTCGTTTCTTTTCGACGACGGCTGGGATGATCCGCATACTCTCTGGAGTTTTGGCGCTGGATTTCCGCAGGGATTCGCTCCCCTCGCGGCGGCGGCGCAAAAATATGGAGCGGAGCCGGGCGTATGGCTTTCTCCGTGGGGCGGATACGATCAGGCGAAAGAAGAGCGTCTGAAATATGGCCGCCAGCATGGTCTCGAAACGAACGAAGGAGGTTTTGCCCTTTCCGGTCCCAAGTACTTTGCGCGCTTCCGCGAAGTGACGTTGAAGTTTATTCGCGACTACGGTGTCAACCAGTTCAAGATCGACGGCACGGGGAATGTGAACAGCGTGCTGCCGGGAAGCGAATTTGACAGCGACTTCCAGGCGGCGATCAGCCTGATGAGCGAATGGCGAGCGGCGCGCCCGGGAATTTTCATCAATCTCACGACCGGAACTTACCCCTCTCCTTTCTGGTTGCAGTTCGCCGATTCCATCTGGAGGGGCGACGACGACCACAGTTTTGCGGGCGTTGGTTCCTGGCGCGAGCGTTGGATTACCTATCGGGATCGCGCCACGTATCGCGACATTGTGCAGCAGGGACCACTTTTTCCATTGAATTCACTGATGCTGCACGGACTCATTTACGCGCGCCACGCCGAGCATCTCGATACCGATCCGGAGAAGGATTTTGCGAACGAGGTGCATTCTTACTTCGGCAGCGGAACGCAGTTACAGGAGATGTACCTTACCCATTCTCTTTTGTCCGAGCAGGATTGGAATACCCTTGGGGAAGCGGCGAAATGGTCGCGCAATAATGCGGATGTTTTCGTCGATACCCATTGGGTCGGAGGCGATCCAGACAAATTGCAGGTTTACGGGTGGGCGGCATGGTCGCCGGGAAAAGGGATTCTGACGCTCAGAAATCCGAGTGACAAGGTGCAGAGTTTGGCAATCGATGCAGGCGAAGTGTTCGAACTCCCCCCTCGGGCAGCGAAAAAGTTCCGTGCGCGCAGTCCATGGCTTCAGGACCGCAAGCCGGAGGCACTGCGCCTGGTTGCCGGTGAGAAACACGCATTCACATTGCAGCCCTTCGAGGTTCTGAACTTGGAAGTCTTACCAGAGGAGTAGCCAGATCGTCGTAACGCGGCGGTGCACCTCATTTCTACTTGTGGCGGCGGAGAAACTATGTCGGACTTGGATGTATGTGTAGTAGGCGAAACGAATCTGGACCTGATCCTTTACGGTTTGCCGAAAATGCTCGAACTGGATCGGGAACTGCTGGCCACCGGGCTGGCCGTCACGCTGGGCAGTTCATCGGCTATTTTTGCGCACAACCTCTCCACGCTTGGGACCAAGGTCGGGTTTGTTTCGAAAACCGGTGGCGACGCTCTTGGGCAAATGGCGCTCGATCGGCTTGCGGTGGCGGGAGTCGACGTAGCCCATGTGAGTCAGCGAGCGGGCGGCACGCCTACCGGCCTGACGGTCGTGTTGCCCCAGGTGCAGCATCGCTACATTCTCACCTATCCCGGAACAATGTTTGAGATGGAGTATTCCGATATCGATATGGATTATGTGCGGTCCGCCCGGCATCTGCACCTTTCCTCGTATTTTCTCCATCGTGCCTTGCGTCCGAGAATTGTGGATCTGTTCCGTGAGGCGAAAGAAGCGGGCCTTTCCACCTCCCTCGACACCAACGATGATCCGGAAAACAAATGGGACCAGGACCTTCTGGCAGTTCTCAAATACGTCGATGTCTTTCTGCCCAACGATCGTGAAGTAAAAAAGATCGCGCACACCGACGATCTGTCGAAGGCACTCAACCTGCTCGCGGGACTGGCTAAAGTGGTGGTGGTAAAGCGCGGATCTTCAGCGGCCATCTGTCGCACGGGCGACGAGCAGTGCAGCCTGATGCCTCCGAAAATCACGCCGATCGACGATGTCGGCGCAGGTGACAGTTTCGATGCCGCCTTCATCCATAAGTTCCTCGCCGGCGCCACACTTGAGGACTCTCTCTGGTTTGCGAATTTGGCCGGAGCGTTTTCCACTACACAGCAAGGTGGCACCGAGGCGTTTCGTGATCGCGCTTCATTCGAAAGCTTTGTAGCGGAACACGGAAAACCTGTGGGATCGGGAAATTCCTTCGTGAAGACGTAGGGGGCGAACCGCACGATAACCAGCATCAAAAGCGCGTTCACAGGAGCTCATTTTCGGAGCTTCATGTTCTCGCAATCGAAACCTTACCCCAAGATGATCGACGCCCAACGACTTGGTGGCATCTTCCCTAGCAGGATGTGCTCGGCCTGGGCAGCTCCGGCCGCATGAACCTCCCCGGCACGGTCAGCGGAAACTGGAAATGGCGTTATCGCCCCGGCCATTGAAACCCGAGTTGAGCGCGAGACTTCGATCCTTGGTCACCCTATACGATCGGTAGGAACAATCCACGAAGGGAGCAGTCGTCAGCGATCCCGGCAGCTGGGCGCCCGGTCCAGGCTGAATGCAACCGATCACCGGCCTGGCGTTAAGCGGGCGTTACGCACACAGCAGGATTCTACGATAGTCACTTCATATAAACTTGCGTATCACCCTGCTTTGCAGGAAGGTACTGAAATTGGACCAGGAGGAAGCAGTTTGCCCCTAAACCGGGATGTGCTTTGGTACAAGGACGCGATCATCTATCAGGTCCACGTCCGCACCTTCCACGACAGCAACGGGGATGGCATCGGCGATTTTCAAGGGCTTGAAGAAAAGCTCGGCTACCTCCAGGAACTGGGGGTCAACGCGATATGGCTCATGCCCTTCTTCCCCTCTCCTCTGCGCGACGATGGCTACGACATCGCGGATTACAGCGCCGTCCATTCAAGCTATGGAACATTGGAGGATTTTAAAAAGTTTCTGGGATCGGCCCACGACCGAGGAATCCGGGTCATCATCGAAATGGTGTTGAATCACACATCCGATCAGCATCCGTGGTTTCAAGAGTCACGAAGTTCGCGGGACAATCCACGCCGCGATTGGTACGTCTGGAGCGATACCGACACCCGGTACAAGGGAACCCGCATCATTTTTCTTGACACAGAAACGTCCAACTGGGCGTGGGACCCGATTTCGAAATCCTATTATTGGCATCGCTTCTTTAGTCACCAGCCCGATCTCAACTACGACAATCCTGCGGTTCGGGAACAAATGTGGAATGTGATGAAGTTCTGGCTGGAGATGGGGGTTGACGGCTTTCGGCTCGACGCCGTGCCCTACCTGGTGGAACGCGAGGGCACAAATTGTGAGAACTTGCCGGAGACCCACGCTGTCCTGAAGGAGTTGAGGCGAAAACTCGATGAACAATTCCCAGGCAGGATGCTTCTGGCGGAGGCCAATCAGTGGCCCGCCGATCTCCGCCCATATTTCGGTGACGGAGATGAATTCCACATGGCGTTTCATTTTCCGTTGATGCCCCGGATGTTCATGGGGCTGAAGTTGGAAGACCGCAAACCCATCACTGAAATCTTGCAGCAGACCCCGGAAATTCCCCCCTCATGCCAGTGGTGTCTGTTCCTGCGCAACCATGACGAGCTGACCCTGGAAATGGTGACCGACGTGGAACGCGACTACATGTACGACACGTACGCGGAAAGCAAGACGATGCGGCTGAATCTTGGAATTCGGAGGCGGCTCGCTCCTTTGTTGGACAACGACCGCAGGCGCATCGAGTTGATGAACGGGATGCTGATGTCGTTACCCGGCACTCCGATCATCTATTACGGCGATGAAATCGGAATGGGCGATAACATCAANNATCCAGGATCCGGTATATGGTTATCAGGCCGTGAACGTCTTGAGGCAAGAAGCGAGCGAACATTTGCTCCTCAATTGGATGCGAAGCCTCATATCGGTCCGCAGGTCGACCGGGGTGTTTGGCAGGGGATCGATTGAGTTTCTGTACCCAGCCAACCACAGAATCCTAGCCTATGTGCGGCGACTGGGAAGCGAGGCGGTCCTGGTGGTCAACAATCTTTCGAGCACCGCGCAAGCAGTCGAACTGGATCTGCGGCGCTACAAGGGAAATATTCCGATCGAGATGTCTGGTAAGAATATGTTTCCGCGCGTGGGCGATCTGCCCTATCTGCTAACGATGGGGCCCTACCAGTTTTACTGGTTTCGGCTGCGACGAATCTGAGCGAGTGTAGATCGTGAAGACGATGCCACATTGACGCGCGTCTACGCCGAGGCACGCTGCAATACTTCGAACGGAGATGAAATTGGCAGAGGAGAGCTTTCTTACGGACGATTTTCTTCGCCAACTGATCAACGTCGGCGAAGTAGACATCCTCGTGGGCTTGCCCACTCACAATAACGCCAAGACGATCGGGCCGATCGTCCACACCATTCAAAGCGGCATCCTGCGCGGGTTTCCCCGAGAGCGAGCCGTGATCGTCAATGTCGATGGGGGGTCGCGTGATGGCACTCCCGAGCTGGTTACGGGCGTCTCAATCGACGACCTGCACCCAGCCTCCAATCTATACGCTCTCCGCACCCTGCCCTCAATCAGCACGAAGTATGCGAGCAGCCCGGCGAGCGGAGTTGCGTTTCGGACGATTCTGGCAGCCGCTGAACTGCTCCGCGCCAAGGCCTGTGTGGTGATGTCACCCGAGTCCGTGAACATCGAACCCGAATGGCTCGCAAACCTTCTGCGCCCCATTTATGGCGACGGCTTCGATCTGGTGACACCTACATATCGCCGACATAAGTTTGAGGGGCTGCTCATTACGAATTTGCTGTACCCGATGACCCGCGCACTTTACGGGTTAAGAATCCGTGAGGCATACTCGCCTGAGTTCGGATTCTCCGGTCGTCTCGGAAGTCAATTCCTTGGACAAAATATCTGGAATGATGGAACCGACGGTGCCGGTGTCGAACTCCGCTTTACCCTGGCTGCGATCGCGGGGCGATACCGCGTCTGCCAGTCCTTCCTTGGCGAAAAGATTCACATCGAGCGCCATGCCGCTGATCTGGTGCCGGCGCTGCGACAAACTGTCGGTACCTTGTTCTCCGCATTGGAGCCAGACTTTCCCGTCTGGAGTGCCGTGGCCGGTTCCCAGCCGGCCCCTACGACCGGGGCAGACCATGAAGTGCTTCGGGAACCACTGCGAGTCAATCGGAAACGATTGCGAGAGATGTTCTCGACCGGAGTTGCCGAATTGGAGTCCGTCTTTCAGTCAATTCTTTCCCCCTCCACCCTGGCAGAACTACAGCGCATCGCCCACCTGGGGGAAGAGGAGTTTTATTACCCTGCAGAATTGTGGGTCAGGACGGTTTACGAGTTTGCCGCCTCGTATCGGAAATCTGTGATCAGCCGGGATCATATTATCCAGGCCTTAGCACCGCTTTTCCGCGGGAGAGCGTTCACATTCATGGTTGAGAACCGCAACGCTTCTGCGGACGACGTCGAGAACAACGTCGAAGGTTTGTGCCTTGAATTCGAGCGATTGAAACCGTATCTGCTGCAGCTGTGGAAATCAAGAGAGTGAGGCAACTATGCGGGAAATGATTATCAGCGAACTGAGTCAGGCGCTGCACGAGATTGCCAGAAGTTTCGCCCACTTCCTTCCTCGTCTCATCGTGATGCTGGTCCTGGCATTTGTGGGCTGGATGATCGCGTACGTTGTAAAAGCGGTTCTGCGCAGCATTCTGCAGCTCATCAAGTTCGACAAGCTTTCAGAAAACGCAGGCGCCTCGCAACTGCTCACCCAGGCCGCTTTGCCTTCGGCGACGGAAGTGTTGAGCCGGTTCGTCTTCTGGGTGACCTGGCTCGGCATCATTCTGCTGGGGGTGCGCGCGCTGGGGATTTTGGGCCTGCAGGAGCAAGTGGCAAAATTCTTTCTCTTCCTGCCGCGTCTATTCGTAGCCATGTTCATCCTGTTTTTTGGACTGCTGGCAGCCAGCTTCTTTTCCCGCGCCGCCTTATTGGCTGCGGTAAATGCAAATGTGCCTTCACCCCGCGTTTTGAGCCTCGCTCTCCGCACCCTCATCATTGTTTTCGTATTGTCGATCGTCTTTGAAGAACTGGGTTTGGCGGAGCAGACCATGCTGGTTGCCTTCGGGATTGCCTTCGGGGCCCTGATGCTCGGATTGGCAATCGCATTCGGCATGGGGGGCAGAGACTTGGCCCGGCGTTTCCTGGAGAAGAGGTTTGTTCGCGGGAAGAACGAGGAGAACGAAGACGAACTGTCACCGCTCTAGCGCAGAAAATACCAACTAACCGCCCGTTGCGGTAGGATGAAATTTCCTCCCTGCTCCATGCTGGAGGCTAGCGCCATGCGACTACTCAGCATCCGGCTCATTGTTTCCCTCATCGTGGGTATCACGCTGGTCTCGCTGTCGTCCTCGTATTACGAGGCTTTGGGTGAGAAACGTGCCCTAAGCCGGGACCTGGAGCGGCGCGCCGAGGTATTGGGCGAAAGCCTCGCGGGAAATGTGGAACGCGACCTGGAGAAGGATTCCCTGCAGGATTTGCAGCTCATCGTAGAGCACTACGGGAACCGGGAGCATCTCTCCGGACTGGCGATCTACGGCCGGCAGGGCGATTTGCTGGCCGTTACGCCGGAGCTGAAGTCCACGCTGGCTACCGTTCCCCTCGTAATGTCTGAAGCCTTGCGTGAGAACCATGGAGCTGGCGCGTTCCAACGACTGGGCGGTGCCTCGTTGCACATCTATGCTCTACCTCTTCACCAGCACGACGAAGTCATCGGCAGCCTCGCGATTGTTCACGATGCCGGCTATATTCAGGCGGAGAGCCTTCATATTTGGCGCGAAGCGTTTCTGCGAGCGCTGGCACATGTGTTTCTCATCGTGCTGATCACGCTGTTGATTGTTCGCTGGAGTATTGCCGCACCCATTGCACGTACGGCACAGTGGATGCGCGCTTTGCGGACGGGGCAAACACCTTCACGCCAGCACGCCACCGATCTGGATCTGTTTCGTCCCCTGGTGCGGGAGGTTGCCGCCTTCGCCGAAAGCCTCATCCAGGCGCGCTCGGCGGCCGAGACGGAAGCCCGCCTGCGGGACACGGGTGAATCTCTATGGACGGCCGACCGACTGGCCGTGCACGTGCGCAAACGACTGGAGAATGGGCGCCTTTTTGTCGTGTCGAACCGCGAGCCTTACGTGCATATGCGGCATGGCCAATCGGTGGAAGTGATCGTGCCACCCAGCGGGGTGGTCACTGCGATCGAGCCCATACTGCGCGCCTGTGATGGAACCTGGATTGCCCATGGCAATGGCGATGCCGACCTCGAAACCGTTGATGCGCACGACCGGCTGCGCGTGCCTCCGGAAGATCCTCACTATACCTTGCGCCGGGTCTGGCTGAACCAGGCGGAAGAAGAAGGCTATTACTACGGATTTGCCAACGAGGGAATCTGGCCTCTCTGTCATATCGCGCACACTCGGCCGATCTTTCGCGCGGAGGACTGGAAATACTATCAGGCGGTAAACCGGAAGTTCGCCGATGCGCTGCTCGAAGAGATAAGGGACGTGGAAAAGCCCATTGTGCTGGTGCAGGATTACCACTTCGCGCTGCTGCCTCGGCTGATTAAAGAGAAGAGACCGGAGGCCAAGGTGGCAATCTTCTGGCATATCCCGTGGCCCAACCCGGAGGCTTTTGACATTTCGCCGTGGCGGCGCGAACTTGTGGATGGTCTGCTCGGTGCCGATCTGATCGGGTTTCACATCCAGTCGCACTGCAATAACTTCCTGCATACCGTGGACCGGGTCGTGGAAGCACGCGTCGATTGGGAACACTTTTCGGTACGACGTCTGGATCATCTCACCCTGGTGCGACCCTTTCCCATTAGTGTGGACTTTACGGAGGTGCAACCGCCGGAGTCGACAACGGATTCCTACACCGAACGTTCTGCCTTGCTCAAGGCTTTGGGGGTTGAGGCTACCTTCATGGGTGTGGGCGTGGACCGGGTTGACTACACCAAGGGCATTCTGGAGCGTTTTTTGGCGATTGAGCGTTTTCTGGACAAGTATCCTGCCTATCAGGGCAAGTTCACATTCGTGCAGATTGGCGCTCCAAGTCGCAGCCACCTCAAGCGCTATCATGATCTGATGGCGGAGGTGGAAGCGGAAGCCAACCGCATTAACGGGCGGTTTCAGACAGACAAATGGAAGCCCATCGTCTTTCTAAACCGGTCGCACAATCACCAGGAGATTCAAAAATACTACCGCGCCGCGGACTTATGCCTGGTTACCTCATTGCACGATGGCATGAATCTGGTGGCGAAAGAATTCGTGGCAGCCCGGCAAGACGAAAGGGGTGTTTTAATCCTGAGTTGCTTCACCGGTGCCGCCCACGAGCTGCGCGACGCCTTGCAGATCAACCCCTACGATATCGACCAGACGGCGGAGGCGATTCATTTCGCACTTAACATGGAGCCGGAGGAAAAGGAATTGCGTATGCGACACATGCGGAAGACGGTCAGGGAACACAACGTCTACCGCTGGGCAGGAAGCCTCATCGCGGAACTCTGCGAGCTGCGCCTGGACGCGTCGGACGAGAGCAAGGAGAATCTTCGGGCGAGCACTGCTGCCTGGGGATGAGGAGCATGTGTTGTCCCGCACGGTCAATCCAGTCGAAGTCTCGCAGTTCATGAACGCGGTGGCACAGTCGCCGGTTTCCGCGCTTCTGCTCGACTATGACGGTACCCTCGCACCCTTCTGCCTCAATCGCCAGCAGGCTCTCCCCTATCCGGGAATGACAGAACTCCTGCAGGAGATCATCGTCAATGGCCGCACCCGTGTCGTCATCGTCACAGGCCGGAACGCCCACGAAGTAATCCCCTTGCTTGCGATTCACCCCAGTATCGAGATCTGGGGATGCCATGGGTTGGAGCGGTTGAGACCGGATGGAACCCGCCAGACACCCCGCGTGGCAGAGCCCGTGATGCACGCACTGGCTGACGCAGATCGTTGGTTAAGGTATCAGGGGCTACACCACCGGGCTGAGTTCAAGACCGGCGCCGTCGCCATCCATTGGCGCGGGCTGGATGATGCGACGGCGGCGGAAATCCGCGGCCAAGTCTTGCTGGGCTGGCTCCCCATTGCTCAAAGTACGCCCATGGAACTGCTGGAGTTCGATGGCGGTATTGAAATGCGCATGCCAGGTAGGGATAAAGGGGATGCAGTCCGCACCATCCTGGATGAAATCGGCCCGGAGGTTCCCGTCGCCTACCTGGGGGATGACTTGACCGACGAGCGGGCTTTCCTCGCTCTTGGTACCCTGGGCCTAAGCGTGCTGGTTCGCCCCGAATGGCGCGAAACCGCGGCCGCCCTGTGGATCAGGCCGCCAGAAGGTGTACGGGAATTTCTGACACGGTGGCTACAAACCTGTCGTGAGGGGCAGCATCGCGCGAGCGGGGAGTGTTCTGGTCCCAAATGAGTGCGGGTTCGGACCAGGATGCAAGCTTCCTCCTTGGCAATATCTTCAGCATAGCCTCGATTTCCTCGAGGCCTTCAGTGATCGAAGTGTAACGAGACGCGGCAGACGCCGTTCTTTTCGCGAATCTTCACGCGATCCGCATATTGGCGAATCAGGTATCCGGCGAGATGTGCGGCACCGGCCTCCGTGCCCATCTCTTCCATGGCGGGCATGGAGCTCGCAAGTTCAATCGCCGGTCCGGCGTATTCGATATCGAGATCGAGCCGAAGCTCGTCCCATGAGGTGTTCAAAGTGATGATCTCGGAGCGGAGCGGCAGCAGGCCCAGGTTGTTAACTACCTCGTAGGCAGCGTCGGTCGCGCGGGTGACGATTTCCTTTCTCATACCCCAGGCAGAGCCCTGGTCTTCCATGAACTGGGTGATCTCGTCGAGGTGTTCCGAACCGGCTCGCAATTCCAGACTGCGTTCTTTCTTGATACCCATNNCGATAAAGATCGGGCATGATCTCCACGCTGAGGCCGAAGATCAGTGCGATTCCGACGGCAAAGATGCGCCGCGAATCGAGCATGCGCGATGTAAGGAGCTGGAGACCTCCCAAGATGATGAAGCACGCGGAATAGATCAACATAGCGCCCACGGCGGGACCGGGCAAAGCGGTCACGAGCGCGGCCGCCTTCGGGAAGAACGCAAGTCCCACAACCAGCAAGCCCAAGGGCAAGGCAATCGCCCGGCTGGTCGTGCCCGCAGCCAGCGAAATACCGATGCTGCTCGATGCCGTGTTCTGCCCGATTCCCCCCAGAAGGCCCGAGATCGCGCTTCCGAATCCGTTCGCGAAGACACCTCCGCTCACGGACTTCATGTCGGTGCGCTTCCACGCGGTGTCGTTGACTTTCTGGCAGAGCGTGGTATCACCAACCGTTTTCAGGCTGGCGGTTAGGGCGGCAATCAGGAAAGGCGGCAACAGCGCAGCCTTGAAGGAAAGGCCAGACACCGCCCGATGAGGAAAACTCAAGAATCCTGGTGGCATCTGCGCCAGCAGCTGCGCGGCGTGGAACTCCCCCGTGGCCCAGCCGATGGCAAAGCCGGCTGCGACCCCGATCAACATGGGAAACAGGTGCAACTTACTCCTGGTCCAAACCGTGGGGATAATCATGGCAAACAGAGTCGACAAGCCGATCAGCATGGCGCGGGGGTCGGCCGCAGTGCTTTCTTTGGAGTAGCCGAGAAAACGCGGGCATCCCAACGCCACCAATTGCAGCCCCGACATAGCGACCATGAGGCCGGTCACTTCCGGGGGGAATAGCATCCGCAGGCGATGGACGACGCGCGAAACAAGCATTCCGGCGACCCCCGCAGCGAATAGCATTCCGAACATCAAAGAGTAGCCACCAGCGATCCCGGCCAGGACGACGGGGGACAGATAGGTGAGGCTGCAGGTCAGCGGGCACAGGTATCCATTGCCCAAACCGCGCCTCGCCTGCACGATTGTCGCAACTCCAGAAGCGATCATGGACATGCGGATGAGGCTCTGCGCTTCCGCCGATGTGCCTCCAATCGCGTTCGACACAAGCAGAACGTAGATCCAACCCACTGATATCACGAAAAGGTGCTGAAAGGCGGCGCCGATCTGGACCGCCAAGGGCGGAATGTCATCCACGTCGTAGATCAGGCTGGCGGGCTTCTTGCGTCCGGGGAAGGCAATCGGGCCGCGCCACTCACGCCAACGGCGCAACGACTGTGGGAAAATGGCACTGACCTTAGAAACGCCCGGGTGCGGCAATGAACCTCCAAGACAAAACGACAATGGTAGGGGTCGATTGTTACAGACTTGTTACGTGGAGATTAAAAAATCTGGCCATCGTGCTCGCCGCTGCGCTCGTGGCGAACGTCCAGATGTAGGAGTTGTGGGCCTATGGCCTATGGCAAAATTCTCCTGGTTAGCTGATCATGGTCGGGTGACAATTTGCGCTGGCGATTCCGATGGCCACGCTACAGCTTCCACACCAGGTTTCCCAGGTTAAGTTCGCGCCATGTCCCAGTCTCCAAACCCAGCCGTGCCGCAGCAGGTGGCGCCTCTGCTTGCGTTGGCCACTCAGTTCCTCCGGGCCGGGCGACCGGCCGATGCGATCGCGCCGTTGCGCGATGCCGCGCAGTTGCAGCCGTCCGATCCCATCATCCAGCACGATCTCGGCCTCGCCTGCCTCGAAGTCGGGCACATACCGGATGCCATCGCGGCATTGCAGCGGGCCGTCGCCAGCAACCCGCGCTACAGCGATGCATATTTCCGCCTGGGAATCGCATTGGAAAAGTCGGGCGATATCCGCGGGGCAATCGTTGCGTACGACCGCGCCACTGAGCTGCTCCCATCCCTGACCGAGGCATGGTACCGCGCCGGCGCGCTGGTCTACACACTGGGCCATCGCGACGAGGCGATCGGCTGTTTCCGCCGCGCGGCAGCGACCGGAGGTAAGACCAGCTTCGGCCGCCTGGGCAAGGCGCGGGCCCTGCTGACCGAGGATCGCAATGAGGAAGCCGAACTGGTGCTGCGAAAAACGCTGGCGCTCGATCCGCAGAACGCCATGGCGCATGATTTGCTGGGCAATCTGCTCTCTGAGTTTGGCCGTTTCGACGAGGCCCGCGAATGCTTCCAGCGCGCCGTCACGATCGCGCCGCTGCTGGCGGGAAGCTACTACGATCTGGTTCGCTGCCGCCGCGTTACAAGCGATGACGACGATCTGCTTCAACGGATGGAAGCCGCCCTGGCCACGCCGGGACTGGAAGCGGCGCAGCGCCTCCGGCTTCACCTCGCGATCGGCAAGGCGGCGGACGATCTTGGCGACTACGCCTTGGCCATGCAGCATTTCGACGCCGCGGACGCCGTGCGCCGGGGCTCTGTGGCATTCGACTCGGCCGCGTTTTCCATCGAGATCGACCGCCTGATTGCCCGCTGCACACCCGAATTGTTCGCGCGGGCTCCTCAAGTCGGCAGCTGCGATGCGACGCCGGTGCTGATCCTCGGCATGCCGCGGTCCGGCACAACTCTGGTCGA